>JBDGPU010000133.1:0-46689 GCA_042219525.1 Halopenitus sp. | reverse complement strand
TGCCGTCGCTGTCGCGGTGGCTGGGCGGTGCTGTCCTGGCGGACTGAAAGGGCGACGGCCGGTCGCGCCGCAGGGGAGTCGCTGAGCCGACCCCTATCCGCGCCGGGCGGTGCGGAGAGGCGCGGATATGTCGCTCAGCGACCGCGAGCGGCCGAGGGCTTTCTGGACGTTTGCGGTGCTGTCAAGTGCAGCAGCGTCTGCACCTGTTCATCCAGTTTATAAGACAGAGCGGCCGAGTGCTTTCTGGTCGCTGGCGATGCTGTCCAGCGCAGCACCGTCTGCACCTGTTCATCCGACTTCGAACCAAGTCCAGCGACAATCCGCATCGAGCAAGCCGACTTATAAACGGACGCCGACCGAGAAGACTGAGCCGTACGTTTATTCGGTTAGCCAGCCCACCCGGTACACATGAACGCCGAGGACCTCGCCCGCGCCTATTACGACGCGATCGACGCCGGCGACTACGACCGGCTGGCGGCCATTCTCGACCCGGAGTTCACACACTACCGGCCGGACCGGACGCTCGACGGGCGTGGCGAGTTCGTCCGGTTCATGCGCGACGAGCGGCCGATGACCGACACCGACCACGAGGTCGACGGCGTCTACTCGAAGGGCGACGAGGTCGCCGTCCAGGGGCGCCTGCTCGACAGCGCCGGCGCGGAACTGTTCCGGTTCGTCGACCTCTTCACGGTAGAGGAGGGGACGCTCGCCAGCCTCGACACGTACTCGGAGTAACGGCAAAAATCGGACTCGTCAGGGGTCGCGACGACACCGACGGTGCGGTCCCGATTTCCTCGTTGATCAGTCGTCGCTACCGAGCGCGGCCTCGCCCACCGATTCGTGGCCCTCGATGATCTCCTGACCACCCATATACGGGCGGAGCGGCTCCGGCACGGTGACGGTGCCGTCCTCGTTCTGGTAGTACTCCAGGATGGCGACCATCACGCGCGGCACCGCGACGCCCGAGCCGTTCAGGGTGTGGAGGTGCTCGGCTGCCTCGTGGTGCTCCTCGCGGTACTGGATGCCCGCGCGGCGCGCCTGGAACGCCTCGAAGTTCGAGACGGAGGAGACCTCCAGCCAGCGCCCGCCGGCGTCGGGGCCTTCGGGCATGTCGTCGCCCGGGGCCCAGACTTCGATGTCGTACTTCTTCGCCTGCGTGAACCCGAGGTCACCGGTACACATCTCGAGGATGCGGTAGGGGAGGCCGAGCCGGTCGAGCACCGATTCCGCTTCGCCGACGAGCTCGTCGAAGCGGTCGTAGCTCTCCTCCGGCGGCACGAAGTTGACGAGCTCGACCTTGTTGAACTGGTGGACGCGCACGATGCCGCGCGTCTCGGTGCCGTGCTCGCCCGCCTCCTGTCGGAAGTTGGGCGAGTAGGCCTGGTACTTCAGCGGGAGGTCCTCGTCGAGCAGGATCTCGTCGCGATGGAGGTTCGTGACGGGCACCTCCGCCGTCGGGAGGAGCCACAGGTCCTCGTCCTCGTACTCCTCGTCGTTCCGGCCCTCGACGCGGTAGGCGTCCTCGGTGAACTTCGGGAACTGGCCGGTGCCCTGCATCGACCGGCTGTTCACGGGCACCGGCGGGAAGACGTCCTCGTAGCCCTGCTCGCGGTGGACGTCGAGCATGAACTGGATGAGGGCGTGCTCCAGTTTGGCCCCGTCCCCTTTCAGGAAGTAGAAGCCCTCGCCGGAGACCTTCGCGCCGCGCTGGAAGTCGAGGATCTCCAGCTCCTCACCGAGGTCGTAGTGGGGCACGATCTCGTCCGGAAGCTCGTGGCGGTCCTCGTACAGCTCGCGGCGGCGCTCGACGTTCTCGGACTCGTCGGCCCCGACCGGCACCGAGTCGTCGGGGATCTGTGGGAGCCGGAGCAGCGCCTCTTCCAGCTCGCTTTCGAGCTCGTCGGCGCGGGCTTCGACCTCCTGGAGCTTCTCCTTGAGCACCTGCGAGCGCTCGATGGCCTCCTGGGCCTCCTCCTCCTTGCCTTCCTGCTTGAGATCGCCGATCTTCGAGGAGACCTCGTTGCGCTCGTGGCGAAGGTCGTCGCCCTCGGCCTTCAGCTCGCGCCATTCCTCGTCGATCTCGAGGACGTGGTCGAGGTCGACGTCGACGCCCTTCTTGTCGAGGGCTTCTCGCACCGTCTCGGGGTTCTCGCGGACGAACTGTCGCGACAGCATTTGCTACAGGCTTGTCGGGCCGGCGGAAAACCGTATCGGAGCATCGGCAACGGTTCGCGAACGACAGTTCGTCGGTAACCGGTCCCTTTCGTCGCTCGCACCGGCTACTCGCCGGCGGTGACCTCGTCGGCGGCAACGTCGGACATACCCACACTGCCCTCGGGTTCCATGCCGAACGGCGTTATCGTCACTGCGTAGTTCGTCTCACAGGCCCCACAGGTCGCCCGGACGTTCAACTCCGATTCACCTCCGTCTTCCTGGATCGACACCACCTCACCACACACACAGCGGAACTCCATGACTGTCGGTTGATCTATTGATACAAATAGGTTCGAGTGAAACGCAGTTCACCTGATCCAGTGCTGCCGGCGGTCCGCCGTCGACCCCTTCGCGTCGACACCGCCAACCGCTGTCTGGTGGCGTGGCCCGGCGAGTGGTTTCTGGGCGGACTCCCCCTTTGAGGTACGGACATTTATCATGGACACCTGCGGATTGGGAGGTGATGCCGGACTGGAAAACGGACGCCGCGGAACTCGCGACGCAGTACGGTGACAGTGCGAACCTCTCGGCGCGGGTTCAGCTCCACGACCGGTTCAGCACGGCCGACGTGGATCTCCGCGAGTGGATCTTCCAGCAAATGGAACTCCCGGCCGCGAGTCGGATCCTCTCGCTCGGCTGTGGCGACGGCGACCTCTGGCCGGACGTTCGCGAGTCGATTCCGGCGTCCTGGGACCTCGTACTCACGGACCGCTCCCCGGAGATGGTCACCGAGGCGAGCGAGCGCGTCGCCGCGTCCCGGCCCGGGACCGCGGTCGCCCAGGTGGACGCGCGATCCATTCCCTTCCATGGGTCCACGTTCGACGCGGTGACCGCCAATCACATGCTCTATCACGTGCCCGACCGGGAACGGGCGATCGCCGAGATCGCCGACGTACTCAGGCCCTCCGGAACGCTCTACGCGACGACGAACGGGGCCGGCCACATGGCGGAGGTACTCGACGTCATCGACGCCTGCGTCGATGGCGACGTCGCGCGACCGAGCAACTTCACGCTGGAGAACGGCCGCGCGCAACTGCGCCGCTCCTTCGAGACGGTCGAGTCGGCCACCTACCCGGGCTCGCTTCGAGTGCCCGAGATGGACCCGCTCGTCGCCTACGCGCTCTCGCGGCCCGAGTTCTCGCGGGAGCACGTCGCGGAGTTCGTCGAGCGCGTTCGCGAGCGGAGCGAGGACGGCGTCTTCGAGATCACGAAGAACACCGGGCTCTTCGTTGCGACCGACCCGCAATAACGAAACGCCGAATCAGCGGTGGCTGCGAAGCGGCCAGCAGTCCGTTCGAGACGGTCACCGCGACTGGGCCTCGCCGCAGCGAGTTCGGTGGCGTCGTCAGTCCTCCCGTCGCTGCCGCATCTGCTGGCGCGTGAACTGCGGCTGCGCGCGGATCCCCTTCTTCTTGCGGAAGGAACGGTAGAGCGCGATGGCGAGTGGCGACGATAGCGCGAGGACGACGGCCGCGAGCCGCCACGCCCCCGAAAAGGAGTAGAGGATCGTCGCCGTCAGCACGCCGACGGCGAGGAGGACGGCAAAGGAGATCCGGAGCGCGAGCTTGTCGAGCACGCCCGACTCGTCCTCGATGGCGACGGTGAACTGCAGGTCGTCGCGCTGTGCCCGGTCGAGCACGTTGTCGAGCTTCGGCGGGACGGTGACGAGCGCTTCCGCGGTGTCCTGCAGCTGCTGGCCGGCGTCGCGCGCGAGGTCGCGGGCAGTCTCCTCGTAGTAGCCCTGTTCCCGGAGGTAGTCCGTCGCCGTCGCGATGAAGTCGAACTCCGGATCGAGGGTGACGCAGACGCCCTCGACGACGGTGGCGACGCGGAGGACTAAGGCGAGGTTCCGGGGGAGGCGGAGCGGGAACTCGTAGATGGTCGACTCCACCTGCTGGATGATCTGGTTGACGCGGTACTGCTCGATGTCCTCGCCGCGCGCGTCGGCGATGGCCAGTTCCATCACGTCGCCCATCACCTCGCGGTCGGCCTCCGGCGACAGCGTGCCCATGTCGATGAGCGTGTCGAGGATGGCGTCGATGTCCTGGCTCGCGACCGCGACGTAGAAGTCGACGATCTTCCCCTGGATGAACGGGTCGACGCGGCCGGACATCCCGAAGTCGTAGAAGACGATGGCGCCGTCGTCGTCGACGGCGAGGTTCCCCGGGTGCGGGTCGGCGTGGAAGACGCCGTCGTCGATGATCATCTGGAGGTACGCGCGCTGGAGCGCCGTCGCCAGCGCTGTCGGGTCGTGGCCCTTGGCTTCGAGCCCCTCCACGTCGTTGATCTTCGTTCCGGGGATGTACTGCATCGTGAGTACCCGCGGCCCTGAGGCGGTCGGATAGGCGTTCGGGATCCGGATCGCCTCGTCGTCGGTGAAGTTGTCGCGGATCTCCTCGAGCATCTCGCGCTCGCGCCGGTAGTCCATCTCCTGCCGGATCGTCTTCGCGAACTCGTCGGCGAGGTTCTCCAGCGAGAAGGCGCGACCCTCCCCGATGACGCGCTTGACGAACGGAAGCGACCACTTGACGACGCGGAGGTCGGCCTCGACGAGGTCCTCGATGCCCGGCCGCCTGATCTTCACGGCGACGGGGTCGCCGTCGTACGTCGCGGTGTACACCTGGCCGAGGCTCGCGCCCGAGATGGGGTCGGTGTCGAAGTCGTCGAACGTCTCCTCGACGGGGCCGAGTTCGGCCTCGATGACCTCCTTCGACTCGTCCCACGGCGCCGGCGGGACGTCGTCCTGCAGTCGCGAGAGGACGTCGATGTACGCCGGCGGGAGGATGTCCGGGCGCGTCGACAGCAGCTGCCCGAGCTTGATGAACGTCGGGCCGAGCGTGAGCAGGATGTCGAGGAGCGTCTCGGCGCGCTCGCGCTGCGTTTCCGGACCGACTTCGCGGCCACCCCCGAACAGGAAGTATCGCTTCCGGTCGCGCCAGTACGCGACGATCAGGGGCGAGAACTGCCGGATCGTGACCAGGAACCGCCAGTAGGCCTTGAGGTTAACCAGCGTAACCACCCATCAGTCGTCGATTTCGATGCGCTCTCCCTTCGACGCATCGCCTCGCTTGGGGATCGTCAGTTCGAGCACCCCGCGTTCCATCGCCGCGTCCGCCTCGTCGCCGAGGGCGTCCGGCGGGAGTGGCAGCTCCGCGTCCAGGAACAGCGGTCGGTCCTCGCGGATGTACCGGAACCCCTCCGGCGTCGCCTTCTCGCGGCGGGCCTCGATGGTGACACGGCCCTCGTCGGCGACGAGGTCAGTGGTGTCGCTCGTGGCGCCGGGCAGGTCGATGACGAGGACGTACTCGTCGTCGGACTCGAGGAGATCCGCGAACACGGCGTCCGGGAGGTCCCGGAGCGCATCACGCAGCGCTGACATACACACGGGTTGGGGCGCTGGCTCGAAAAAGGTGATGTATCCGGCGGGGGTGATCCGCGGCGCGCCCGTCGCAATCGGACGTCCCGCCCGCCGATTTCCGCACCCGTCGGGGTTTTTGCCTCCGGAGCGCCAACCCCGGGTATGAGCCACGATCGACACGAAGCCGGGTTCAAGCACCGGACCCGGGTGGCGGCCGCTCGCGACGCCCTGCTTGCGGCCGTCGACCGCCACGACCGCGTCGAGCAGGTCCCGCTTGGCGAGGCCGACGGGCGCGCCGTCGCCGAACCGCTGGACGCGCCCAACCCCGTCCCGGGCTACGACCGCGCCGCGATGGACGGCTACGCGGTCCGGGCCGAGGACACGTTCGGCGCCTCCGACCGCTCCCCCAGCGTCCTCCGCCGGAGCGAGGACGCCGTCGGCCCGAACCGGGCCGCCAGAGTTCACACCGGGAGCGACCTCCCCGAGGGCGCCGACGCCGTCGTCATGATCGAGGAGGTCGAGGAGATCAACGCGGAGCTGGAAGTGTTCGACGCCGTCGCCGAGGGCGAGAACGTCGGCGAGGTCGGCGAGGACGTCGCCGCGGGCCAGCGCCTCTTCGACACCGGCCACCGCCTCCGCCCCTCCGACCTCGGCCTGCTGAAATCAGTCGGCCTCACCGAGGTCCCCGTCTTCGAACCACCCGAAGTCGCCGTCATCCCCACCGGCGAGGAGCTGGTCCAGGAAGCCCCCGAGCCGGGCGAGGTGATCGAGACCAACGGCCTCACCGTCTCCCGGCTCGTCGAGCGCTGGGGTGGCGACGCCCGCTATCGAGACATCGTCACCGACGACGAGGACCGGCTCGAAGCAGCCATCGAGCGCGACCTCGACGCCGACGTGGTCGTCACCACCGGCGGGTCCTCCGTCGGCGAGCGCGACCTGCTCCCGGAGGTCGTCGACAGCCTGGGCGAGGTACTCGTCCACGGCGTCGCGCTCCGCCCGGGCCACCCCGTCGCGATGGGCGAAATCGACGGAACCCCGATCGTCAACCTTCCGGGCTACCCCGTCGCCTGCATCGTCAACGCCGTGCAGTTCCTCCGGCCCGCGCTCAAGACTGCCGGCGGGCTCCCGGTCGAACCGCACCCGACCCGCCGCGCGACGCTCACCCGCAAGATCGCCAGCGAACCCGGAACGCGGACGTACGCTCGGGTGAAGCTCTCCGACGCCGGAGCGGACGGAGGCGACGCCGACGGCGACGCCGCGGCCATCGACGGCGACGCCGACCTCGAAGCGACCCCGACCCGCGCGAGCGGCTCGGGCGTCCTCTCCAGCGTCGCGCTCGCTGACGGCTGGGTCGTCGTCCCCGAGGGTCGCGAGGGTATCGATGCCGGCGAGGTCGTCGACGTCGAGATCTGGGAGGCGGTAGCATGACCGAGCGCAAGGAGTTCCGCGACCTCGCGCCGCCCGCCGAGGCCCACGCCGCCATCGACTCGCTGGACCTCGCGCCGGAGCCGGAACACGTCCCGCTGGAGGACTCCCGCGGCCGTGTGCTCGCCGAGCGGATCGACGCCGACCTCGACGTGCCGGGCTTCGACCGCGCCTCGATGGACGGCTACGCCGTGCGCGCCCGCGACACCTTCGGCGCGGACGAGGCCGACCCGGTCGAACTCGACCTCGTCGGCTCGGTCCACGCCGGCGCGGAGCCCGACGTGACGGTCGACCCCGGTACCTGCGCCGAGATATCGACCGGCGCCGTGATGCCGGACGGCGCCGACGCCGTGGTGATGGTCGAACGCACCGAGGAGCTGTACGCGGAGGAATCAGCCGACGGCGACGTCCCGGATCGCGTCGCTATCCGCACCTCGGTCGCGCCGGGCGACAACGTGATGGTCGCCGGCGCGGACATCGCCGCCGGCGGCCGCGCGCTCGGGCCCGGCACGCGACTCACGCCCCGCGAAATCGGCTTGCTCTCCGCGCTCGGCGTCGACGAGGTGCCGGTCCGGGGCAAGCCGAAAGTCGGGATCATCTCCACGGGCGACGAGCTAGTCCGGCCGGGCGAGCCGCTGGACTCCGACCGCGGGCAGATCTACGACGTCAACTCGACGACGATCGCGACGGGCGTCGAGGAGGCCGGCGGGGAACCGGTCCTCTACCCCCACGCCGGCGACGACTACGCGGAGATGGAGCGACTGCTGACGCGCGCCGCCGACGAGTGCGACCTCGTGCTCTCCTCGGGGTCGACCTCCGCGAGCGCGGTCGACGTCATCTACCGCGTCATCGAGGACCGCGGCGAGCTGCTCCTCCACGGCGTCGCCGTCAAGCCCGGCAAGCCGATGCTGATCGGCCGGCTCGAACGCTCCGCGGAGAGCACCCGGACCGGCGCGTCCGCGTACGTCGGGCTCCCGGGCTACCCCGTCTCCGCGCTCACCATCTTCCGGACGTTCGTCGCGCCCGCGATCCGCGAGGCGGCCGGCCAGCCGGAGCCCCGGACCGCGACCATCGCCGGCGAAATGGGCGTCCAGGAGCGCTACAGCGAGGGCCGGATGCGGCTCATGCCCGTCGGCCTGCTCGAACGCGAGGGCCGCCCGCCGCTCGTCTACCCCGTCGACAAGGGGTCTGGCGCGACCACCAGCCTCGTCGAGGCCGACGGCGTCGTCGAGGTCGACCCGGACACCGAGGTTCTCGACGAGGGCGAAGCCGTCGACGTCACGCTGTTCTCGCCGGACGTGCGCCCGCCGACGTTGCTCGGGGTCGGCGAGGACGACCCCGCGCTGAACCGTCTGCTCGACCGCGTCGACCGGCCGCGCTATCTCCCGGTCGGGTCCCGCGAGGGGCTCCGTCGCCTCCGCGGTGGCCTCCCGGACGTCGCCGTCACCGCCGGGCCGGTCGAGCGCGACGTCGACAGCGTCGACCTCGGCCGCTGGTCGCGCGAGTGGGGCCTCGTCGTGCCCGCGGGCACCCCGGACGACGTCGCTGGCGTCGGCGACCTCGTCGACCGCGACCTCCGGTTCGTCAACCGGACGACCGACTCCGGGCTTCGGACAAGTCTCGGGAACGAGGTCGCCGCGCTCGCCGACGCGCGCGGCGAGGATCGCAACGCGCTGGTCGACGCCATCGAGGGCTTCGACCTGACGGTCCGCGCGTTCGAGAGCCCGGCCCGCCGGGTCGCGAGCGGCGACGCGGACGTCGGCCTCGGCCTGCGCGCAACGGCCGAAAAGCTCGGCCTCGGGTTCGTCTCCCTCGGCACGCAGGACGTCGTCGTCCGCGCGAACCCGGATCGCGTCGACACCGCGAGCGTCGCCGACCTCGAGACTGCACTCAACGACCTCGACGCCGTCGTCGGCGAACTTCCGGGCTACGAGGGCTGAGCCGCCGATCGCTCCTCTTTCGAATCACGTTCGACCATGTCCGACGCCTGGCCCGACCTCCCGACGCGGGAGGACGGCCCCGAGTACGCCGTCGACTTCCGAGAGCACCCCGAGCTGTACCGCGTTGCCCGCGGCGAGGAGGGCGTGTTCAAGGTCGATCCGTACAAGTCCGAGCTCTTGCCACTGTGGGGGTACGCGGATTCCGAAACCGCAGCTGAGGCGGCTGAAGCCATCTACGAGCGATTCCGGGACTACCGAGAACAGGGCGACTTCGTCGGCATGGACATGGCGCGGAAGTACCTGCAGATGGGATACACCCGGGCGATGCGCTACGCGAAGTATCCTGGCGGGCAGAAATACGCCGAGGAGGGTGCGGAGCGCACGGAGCGCGAGCCGGAGCAGTGGGCCGATCCTGAAAAGCGAGCGGCCGCCGAGGTGTTCGAGGAGTACCTCGACCGGGTGCGCGAGGACGACTACTACCAGCAGGCGAAGGAGCTCCACCGTGAGCGCTGGGGCTGAGGTTTTTCACCGATAGCGAGCCACCTCGCCGCGTGACCTGAGCCGTCGCCCGCGACGAACTCGACGGGAGTTCGGCGCCCCGTCGCGGGACCGATCAACCATGCGGACCGCTGCACCGATCCGCCGCGCCGACTGTTCGCCACATCACAACCCCGCGAGCGTCGCTACCGACCGACGCCCAGCTTGATCGGCGCGTCGCTCGACACGACGTCGACCGCCACCTCCTCGCCAACGTCGAACTCCGCATCCGGGCAGACGAGCTTCGCGCCGAAGGACGCATCGCGGGACGCGAACAGCGACAGCCCCGTGATCCGCGTGCCGTTGGCGAGGACGTCGACGTCGTTCCAGGTCAGGTCCCGAGATTCGGCCTCGCCCAGATCCTGGCCGAACAGGGACACCGCCCCGTCGGCCTCGCCCAGTGCCCCACCGCCGGCGTAGTGGGCCAGGCCGCCATCGAGCGGCACGCCGTCGTCGCTGGCGATCGCGGCGTAGGCGTCCGTCGGATCGGGGTGCGTCGGGGCGTCCAGCAGCGCGTACGTCTCGCCGACTTCGCGGACGACGCCCGTCCCGTCCCACGCGAGCGGCCGAACGTCGACGTCGACGCCTACGGGGAGCGACCCGCTCGCGCGATACGGATTCGCGCTGGCGTCGCGGAAGCCCAGGTGGACGTGGTTGTCGACCCACTGGCCGAAGAAGCCCGAACGGATCATCGGCCCGAGCGAGTCGCCGACGGTGACTTCGTCGCCGGGTTCGACGGCCGGCTCGACGTGGAGGATCCGCGCCGCGAGATCCCGATCGACGCTGGCCTCGTTCGCCCACTCGTCGTCGACGTCGATGACGATGAGATGGTCCTGCTCGACGGCATACGACCGGTCCGGACAGCCGACGGTTCGGGTGTCACGGACGACGCCCGAGACCGGCGAGATCCCGGCGTTCGACTCCGGGTACAGGTCGATCGCGTGGCCGGCGTCGTGTGCCGGATACGGGGAGTTGTACAGCGAGAATCGCGGGTATCGCCGGACGACGTCCACCGGCAACGTGATCATCGTCGGCTCTCAGTCCCGAGGCGTAAAAGGGGCGTCGCTCGGGCGGTTGACCGCCTGTCGATGGCCCATCGATCCTCCGTCACCCGAGATTGACCGACCCGCGGGAGCGGAGGAATCATAGCGTCCTGGTACTAAGGTCACTCTATGCGCGTGATCCGTGGTCGGGGACCGACGCTGGACGCGGACCGAGCCGCGACGACGTCGATGCTCGCGACTGCTGCCGAGACTGGGGTGCCGGCGGTTCGGGTCTGGCAACCGCCCAAACAGGTCGCGTTCGGGCGGCGCGACACCAACGCCGCGGACTACGAGGGGGCGACTCGTGCCGCCCACGAGCGCGGTTTCCCGCCGGTCGAGCGGAGCGTCGGCGGTCGCGCCGTCGCGTATACGGGCCGAACGCTCGCGTTCGCCGTCGCGATCACGACCGACGACTGCCGATCCGGGATCGAGGATCGCTATCGGACCGCGACGGCGACGGTTCTCGACGCACTCCGTGACCTTGGCGCCGACGTCGAACCGGGCGAACCGCCGGCGTCGTACTGTCCGGGGTCGCACTCGATCCGCGTTGCCGACGGCGGGAAGGTCGCCGGGCTCGCACAGCGCGTCCGGACGGACGTCGTGCTGGTCTCCGGCTGTCTCGTCGTCGCCGCGGACGACGAACCCGAAATCGGTGACGTGCTCGATCCGGTGTACGACGCACTCGACGTCGACTTCGACCCGGCGTCCGTCGGCAGCGTCGCTGGTGCCGGCGGGTCGGCGACGCCGAGTGACGTCGCTCGGACGCTCGAGACGGTCTTCGTCGACGGCGAGTGGGGCGACGGCACCAGGACCGTCGTCTCGGTCGACGAGCGCGACGCGCCGGCTGTGGCCGAGGACTGAGCCCCGACGCGGGGCGTGAGCGCCCGGAGGGGCTTTCGACGTGCTTTTTATTCGCCAGAGTCTCCTTCCCGTATGGTTGAATTCAAAGTCGTCGTCGCCGACCCCGAGACTGGCGACACGTTCCAGCGCGAAGTTGACGGACAGGACGCCAATCGCTTCATGGGCCGTAGCCTCGGTGACGAGGTCGACGGCGGCGCGGTCGGCCTCGACGGGTTCACGCTCGAGATAACGGGCGGCTCCGACGAGACGGGGCGCCCGATGCGCGAGGACGTGCCCGGCACGGCCCTGAAGGAGATCCTCCTCGAGGGCGGCGTCGGCTTCGAGCCGAGCCAGGAGGGCGAGCGCAAGCGCGTCACCGTCCGCGGCGCGGAGATCGACGAGGACATCGCACAGATCAACGCCAGCGTCGTCGAAGGCGAGGGCGACGTCGCCGAGGCGCTCGGCGAAGGCGACGTCGCCGAGGCGCTCGGCGAAGGCGACGAGGAGTAACGCTTTTTCTCGCGATGGCGCGTCTTCCGTCCGACGACCCCAGTCTCGTGTCCGTCCGCGTCCGCGTCGCCCGCAGCGGTGGGACCCGCCGCCCCTGCGTCCGACTCCCGGCGGACGACGAGCTCGCCGACCGGCTCGAGTCCGGCTCCTGTGCGGCGCTCGACGTCGAGGCGGGTGATCTCGTTCGCGTCATCATCGACCGCGACGAGTACCACGCCCGAATCGACGCGGACACGCAGGGGCGCCTGATCCGTGGGGCCTTCGACAACCGCCGGCTCGCCCGCACGAGCGGCGAGGGCGAGAACCGGCTCATCGAGTGGTTGAGCGACCACGGTCGAGAGGAGGGCGACGCGCTCCTGCTCGACGTGGTGGCTCCGGGCGACGCCTACGGGCTCCGCCTGCCGGGCGAGCGGACCGTCTACGACGTCGACGCCGGGCCACGGGATTCGCTCGCGGACATCGCCCGCGACGTCGACGGTTGACGCGGTCGGCGCGGGGTAACTCACCGCTTCCCCGGCCCGTGAGATAGTCGAACCGCTTATTCTCTCCTGGGCCCCAGAGCCCGTATGAAGCAGGTCGACGCGGAGTTGACGACGCTCGATCGGGCCATCGTCAACGCCTTTCAGGGCGGCTTTCCCGTCACCGAACAGCCGTTCGAACCGGCCGCCGCCGCGCTGCGCGAGCGCGGCGTCGAGGTCACGGGACCGGAACTGTGCGAGCGGGTCCGCGACCTCGACGAGGAGGGCGTCCTCTCGCGGTTCGGCGCCCTGGTCAACGCCGAGGAGATCGGCGGGGCCGCCTCGCTCGTGGCAATGCACGCCCCGGAGGACCGCTACGAGGCGGTCACGGAGCAGGTCAACGACTTCACGGAGGTCGCGCACAACTACGAGCGCGAGCATCCGCACCTCAACATGTGGTTCGTCGTGAGCGTCGCGGACCACCCGGACACGGCGAAGGACGCGACGGACCGCGTCGAGGAGGTGCTGGCCGACATCGAGGACGCGACCGGCCAGGAGACGTACAACCTGCCGAAACAGCAGGAGTTCCACGTCGGCGCGAAGTTCCTCCTCGACGGGCCCGTCGCCGACGGCGACCTCGATCTCTCGGACGAGGGGCCCGGGGTCGAGCCAACCGACCGCGAGACGCTGACGCCCGCCGAGCGCGACCTCGTCGTGGAGGTCCAGGGTGGGCTTCCAATTACGGAAACCCCGTACGCTGACGTCGCCGACGCCATCGACGCCGACACGGAGTGGGTCATCGAGACGCTCAAGCGGTTCAACCAGGAGGAAAAGGTCCGGCGCGTCGGCGTGATCCCGAACCATTACGCGCTCGGCTACACGGAGAACGGGATGACCGTCTGGGACGTCCCCGAGGACGTCCTCGACGAGGTCGGCCCCGCCGTCGCGTCGCTGGACTTCGTCACCCACTGCTACCAGCGCCCGCGCCACGAGGGCGTCTGGGAGTACAACTTCTTCGCGATGACGCACGGGCGCACGGAGACGGAAAGCGAGCGCCGCGTGCAGGAGGTGAAGGAGCTGATGAACGAGTACTGGGACGTCGGCGCCGACGACTGGGACACGCTGTTCTCCACGCGCATCCTGAAGAAGACCGGCATCCGGCTCGACGAGCGCGCCGATTCGAACACGGGCGAGACCGACTCGTGATCCCACTCGTCCACGACTTCGCCGGCGAGACGGTCCTCGTCGTCGGCGGCGGGAGCGTCGGCAGTCGCAAGGCGCGGCGGTTCGCGAACGAGGCGGACGTTATCGTCGTGAGCCCGTCGTTCGACGAGCGGCTACGCGAGTTCGCGTCCTGGGACGATGGCGAGGACGACGACGGCGACGACGGCGACGACGACAACGACAGCAACGTCGGCAACGACTGCGACGAAGACAACGACGGCGACAGCGACGAGGCGGATGCGGGAAGCGTCGAACTCGTCCGCGAGGCCGTCGACGCCGACGACGCGGAGGCCTGGGTCGAGCGGACTGACCCCACTCTCGTCGTCGCCGCGACCGACGACGCCGCGATCAACGCCGCGGCGGAGGCGGCAGCCCGGAAGCGGGGCGCGCTGATAAACCGGACCGACGAATCGGGCGCTCGCGACGCCGACAGCGTGGTCGTGCCGGCGACGGTCGACGAGGATCCGGTGACAGTCGCCATCTCGACGGGTGGCACGTCGCCGGCGCTGTCACGGTATCTCCGGCAGCAGATCGAGGCGGAGATCGAGGGCGCCGGGGCGATGGCCGAACTGACCGGTGAACTCCGCGAGGAGCTCCAGGCAGAGGGGGTCGATCCGGAGACGCGGCGGGACGCTATCCGCGCCGTCGTACGGTCGTCCCCGGTTTGGAAGGCTTTACAAACCGGCGAACCGAACGCTCGACAAGAAGCCGACAGGGTGGTCCAGAAGACGTGCAGAAACTCATGAACACGACTGGCGTACTCACGGGCGTTAGCGTTGCACACACCCGCGCGAGCGTCGACGAAATCGACGCCGCCGGCGGGGACTCCGTGCGCGCGACCGTCCTCGATCTACTGGCACGCGAAGGGGTCGAGGAGGCGTTCGCGATGTCGACGTGCAACCGCGCGGAGGCGTACGTCGTCACCGACCGCGCGTCCGAGGGCGCCGCCGCGCTCGAGAACTTCGCCCCCGACGTCCCGGACGGATCGATCCGCCGCATGGACCACGAGGAGAGCCTCGAACACCTCATGCGCGTGGCTGCCGGGCTCGAATCGCTCGTCCTCGGCGAGGACCAGATCATCGGGCAGATCCGGGACGCCTTCGAGACGGTCCGCGAGACGGGCGGCATCGGCCCCGTTCTCGAAGACGCCGTCACGAAGGCGATCCACGTCGGGGAGCGCGCCCGCAACGAGACGGGGATCAACGACGGCGTGGTGTCGCTCGGTTCCGCCGCCGTCCGCCTCGCCTCCCGCGAAACGGACCTGACGGACGCGACGGCGCTCGTCGTCGGCGCCGGCGAGATGGGGACGCTCGCCGCGCGCGCGCTCGACGACACCGCCGTCGGCGAGCTCTACGTCGCCAACCGGACGGTCTCGCACGCGGAACACGTCGCCGGCGAGCTCGACACGGAGTCGGCGGCCATCTCGCTCGCGGACCTCGTCGGCGTCGTGCCCCAGGTCGACCTCCTCATCAGCGCGACGGGGAGCCCGGAGCCGGTCGTCGGGCACGGCGACCTTACGGACGCCGCCGAGACCATCTGTATCGACATCGCCCAGCCCCGCGACGTCGACCCGGACGTCGAGGAGCTGTCCGGCGTCACGCTGTACGACATCGACGCGCTCGAATCCGTCACGCGCCGGACCCGCGAGCGCCGCGAGAGCGAGGCCCAGGCGGTCGAGGCCATCATCGAAGACGAGTTCGACCGCCTCCTCGAATCCTACAAGCGCAAGCGCGCCGACGAGGTCATCTCGGCGATGTACGAGTCTGCGGACAGCATGAAATCCCGCGAGGTCGACACGGCCATCTCCCAGCTGGAGGCCCAGGGCGGGCTCACGGCCGAGCAGCGCGAGACGGTCGCGGACATGGCTGACGCCCTGGTCGGCCAGCTGCTTGCCGCGCCCACGAAGTCGCTCCGGGAGGCGGCCGGCGAGGACGACTGGACGACGATCCAGACCGCCCTCCAGCTGTTCGACCCAGAGTTCGACACCCCGCCGGAGACGCTCGACGCAACGACCGCGACGCCCGGCTCCGACGCCGGTCAGGATCCCGACGGCGTGGAGGGCGAGCCGGAGGAGTTCGCGGACGAACTGCAGGACTGACGGCGCGCGGCCCCGTCTTCTCGCCGCCGCCGAGCCGCCGATTTCAAGCCACCCCCAGCCGTGGTGGCGCACATGCAACTGTCCACCTTCGTCGACCGGCTGGACGATCGACTGCGGACCGACGCGTACGCCGACCTCGACGCCAGCGCGAACGGGCTCCAGGTCGGCCCCGACGAGAAGGAAATTGAGCACGTCGCGTTCGCCGTCGACGCCGCGGAAGCGACCATCGAGGCCGCCGTCGACGCCGACGTCCTCGTCACCCACCACGGCCTCTCCTGGGGCGGGATCGAGCGCGTGACCGGCCGCCACTACGGGCGCATCGCGCCGCTGATCGACAACGACGTGGCGCTATACGTCTCGCACCTCCCGCTCGACGGGCATCAGAAGCACGGGAACGCCGCCGGCGTCGCCGACGAGCTCGATCTCGAGGACCGGGAGCCGTTCGGCGAGGTCGGCCCGGAGCACATCGGCACGCTGGGCACCGCCGCGGAGCCGCTGGCGACGGAACAGGTAAAATCCCGGCTCGACGACCTCGACCAGGGGGGACAGGAGACGCAGGTCCTCGACTTCGGCCCGGAACTGATCGAGCGCGTCGCCATCGTCACCGGCTCCGGCACCGATTGGCTCGACGAGGCCATCGAGAAGGGCGCCGACGCGCTGGTGACTGGCGAGGGAAAGGGGAAGGTGTACCACGAGGCGCGGGAGGCCGGCATCACCGTCTTCCTCGCTGGCCACTACGCGACGGAGACGTTCGGCGTCCAGCGATTGCAGAACCTCGCGGACCGCTACGAGCTGGAGACGACGTACGTCGACCACCCGACCGGACTCTGAGGCGGTTCTTGGCGGCGTCTTTGCAGGCAGGGGTTCGTTGCGGGCGGCGGACTCGTTGCAGGTGGCGGACTCGTTGCTGACGAAGAGAACGTCTGGAGCGACAGCCGAGTCGCTGGCGACAGCGTCGTCACTCAGCGGGCAAAGAGAAAATGAAAAAGTTCGGCGTTAGGCGTAGCGCTCGAGCTCGGGACGGTCGAGCTCGTCGATGACGTCGCCGGCGACTTCGTCGAGGAACGCCTTCCCGTCGTCGGTGATGCGGCGACCCTCACCCTGCGCGGTGCTCACGAGGCCTTCGTCCTCGAGCTGCTGGAGCGCCGTGCGGATGATGTTGCGCGAGCCGCCCTCGTGGCTGCCCGGGCGCACGATGTAGCGGTTCGAGCCCTTCGACTTTCCGCCGTAGGCCGTCGCGAGGCGCTCGACGCCGATCGGCTCGTTCTTCGCGACCTTGCGGAGGAGGCTGGCGGCACGCACGTGCCAGAAGTCCTCCTGCTCGGGCGGCAGCTCGTTCGTCGAGCTGGCCTTCGAGAATTCGATCCAGTCCGGCTCGTCGATGCGGTCCTCGAGTCGCGCGGCGGCCTCCTCGATGAGGTCCTCCGCCGGCACGTCGTAGATGGTTACCATTGCCAACTGATTCTCTCCAGTGAAGTTTAAAGCCATCGTATTCGGGAGGCGGCGTGGGAACCGCTTTCACCCGGTTCGGACGCCTCGGAGCCGACAACGCCGGTTCAGGGATCCGGTGTGGGACGACCGACCCACTCAGATCCGGTCTGACCGGGAGGCGACCGCGAGAGCGACGGCGCCACCGGAGAGCGTCGGCAGCCAGTAGTTCACGACGCGATAGATCGCGATCGCCGCGGCGATCGTCGGCGTGCCGACGCCGATCGGCGCGGCGACGAACAGGGCGATCAGCGCGGCCTCGATCCCACCGGTGCCGCCCGGCATCGGCGTCGCCCCCGCCAGCGGCGTGAGCGTGACGCCGATGAGTGCCAGCGCGAAGGGGATGGACGCGCCGACGGCGGCGAACGCGACCCAGAGGCCGATCGCCTGCATGCTCCAGCCGGCGATGGAGAACGTTAGCGCGAGTGCGAGTCGGCGCGGGTCCGTGCCGACGCGCTCGACCGCCCGGAGGAATCCCTCGATCCGTTGGACGACGTCCGCCCGCGTCGGCGGGGAGAACCGGGGAATCACCCTGGCGACGGTCTGAAACGGGCTGGTAATCAGGTCGGCGATCCCCCCCGCGACGCTGCTCCGGCGCTGCCAGACCGGCCGCGCGGCGAGGAGGACGAGGAACGCGACCGCGGCGGCCGCGACCACGACAGTGAGCAGGTCGTCGTCGACGGAGGCGGTGAGCGTCAGCCAGCCGACGCCGCCGAGCGCGAGCGCCACCGACGGGATGAAGTTGAGCGTGTCGGCGCTGACGGCGGCTGCGAGGCTCTGCTCGTAGTCGACGCCGAACTCGCTGGAGTACAGCAGCGCCGTGAATGGCTCCCCGCCCGCCTGCCCGAGGGGCGTCACGTTGTTCGTGGCCATGCCCGCCGTGAACAGCAGGATCGATTTGCCCGGTCTCACGGAGATGTCCAGCGCCGCGAGCACCGCCCGGAGCGCGAGCCCCCAGGTAATGAGCCAGATTACGTGGACCCCGACGACGATGGCGACGTCGCGGGGGTTGGCCCGGGAGAGCTCCCGTAGCAGGTCCTCGACGCCGATGAGGGAAGCCAGCAACCCCAGCACCACCGCGGCGGCCGCGAAGCCGACGACGAACGTCCGCAGCTGGGGACGGGTCATGCCCCATCATCGCCCGCGGGGCGTGTAAAAAGCGACGTTCCGGAGCCGGCGGCAGGCGTTCACGTCGCGGCTCTCGCGGGGTGCCCCCGCTCCGGGTCGGCGCCTTTTTTGAGGGCTCGCGGCGAATCGCCGACGATGGACGAACGCGAGGCCCTGCGCCGGCTCGCCGGCGACCTCCCGCACGCGGGCGACGACGCCGCCGTCGTCGACGAGACGGTGATCACGACGGACATGCTCCACGAGCGGACGGACTTCCCCCCGGGCACGACCCGCTACACCGCGGGCTGGCGGGCGGTCGGCGCCTCCCTCTCCGACGTGGCGGCGATGGGCGCGGACGCGACCGCCGCCGTCGCCGTCTACGCGGACGTCGCCTTCGACCCCGACGGACTCGACGCGTTCGTGGCGGGCGCGCGGGACGTCTGTGCCGCCGTCGACGCGGAGTACGTCGGCGGCGACCTCGACACTCACCAGGAGTTCACCACGTCGACGACGGCGTTCGGGGAGACGGCCGCACCGGTGTACCGCTCCGGCGCGACCGTCGGCGATGCGGTCTGTGTCACCGGTGAGTGGGGGCGCAGCGCGGCGGCACTGCGACTGTTCGAGTCGGGCGACGAGGCGGCCGTCGAACGCGCGAACGAGCTGTTCCGATTCACCCCCCGAGTCGCGACCGGGCGCGCGCTCCGCGGGCGTGCGACGGCGATGATGGACTCCTCGGACGGGCTCGCCCGGTCGCTCCACCAGCTAGCCGAGGCCAGCGAGGTCGGGTTCGCGATCGACCGCGACGCGGTTCCGGTGCACGAGGCCGTCCCGGACGTCGCCGAGGGCCCCGGGGATCGCTGGGAGCTGGTTGCGCACTTCGGCGAGGACTTCGAGCTGGTCGCGACGGTCCCGGAAGACGAACTGGCGGCCGTCCGCGAGACGTCGCCGACGCCGATCACCCGGATTGGCACGGTCGAGCCGGCGGCTGGTGGGGTCACTGCGGATGGCGAGGAACTGCCGGACCGCGGGTACACGCACGGCGACGAATAGCGGAGTTGGCGGCGCGTTGCTGGCGGAGTTGGCGGCGCGTTGCCGGCGGAGTTGCCGGCGGGTTGGTCGACGCCTAGCCGACGATCTGGATCGGCACGAGCATGAAGCAGGTCGCGCCGACGAGGAACGTGAGGACGCCGACCAGCAGCCGCGGCCAGCCGAGCTCGGTCTCGTCGAGGGGGTTTGCTGGGCCGTTGAAGGCGATGAGCGTCGCGAAGAAGCCCCAGAACGTCCAGAGGCCGACGGACTCGTTGATGCCGTAGCCGAGGACCCAGTAGAGGTATGCCGCGATGGCGAAGAGGACGCCGGGGACCAGCGACGCGACGGTTTCCTGTCGTTCGCCCAGCATCGCCCGGACCATGTGCCCGCCGTCGAGCTGGCCGACCGGCAGCAGGTTCAGCAGGGTGAAGAACATCCCCACCCAGCCGCCGATGACCACCGGGTTCACGGACTTCGCGCGGTCCTGGTAGGAGGTCGGCTGTCCGAGCACGTCGGCGATCCACGCCAGCAGCGGCGGGTCATTGAACACGATCACCTGGCCGGACTGCGAGAGGATGCGCTGGGGAACCGTGATCGGGTCGAGCGAGAGCCCGATGACGGTCACGATGACCGTCGCGAACAGGCCCGCGATGGGCCCGGCGGCGCCGATGTCGAACAGCGCCTTCCGGGAGGGCATCTGCCCCTTCATCCGGATGATCGCCCCGAGCGTCCCGAACGGGAAGATGAAGGGAATGACGTACGGGAGCGAGACGTTCACCCCGTAGTATCGCCCGGCGGCGTAGTGGCCCAGCTCGTGGGTGAGGAGAACACCGAGGACGGCGGCCGTGAACGGCCACGCCTGGAGCATGACCAGCGGGTTGTCCGTGATCGCCGACAGCGGCACGTAGTACCAGCCGTACGCGCCGACGAACAGCGTCGAGACGATGGTGGCGAGGAGCATGGCCACGTTGAGCCACGGAATCCCGTCGGGGCGGCTTCCCTGGGGCCGAGCGACGAGCACTTGGCCCGCCTCGGTCGCGTCGAGTTCGACCTCGTAGCCGGCGCGGTGGAACGCCGGGGAGACCTCGCGCAGGAGTGCTCGCTCCGGAACCAGCGATTCGCCGACGTACCGGATCCGGTCGCCGTCGTGGCGCACGTCCTCGAGGTGGAAGAACGTCTCGAGCGCCTCCGGATGTGGGTACTCGGACGGCGTCGCGTCCTCGCTGTCTGCCATTACTGTCGATTGGTCGTGACGAGATTTAAACCCCGCGTCGGCTATGTCGCTGGCGACAGACCTCGAAAACAGGGGATGCGGTGGAAGGAGGAGTGGCCCGGGGACCTATCCGAGCACAGCCGCAGTCGGTTTCAGCTCGTTGCGTCGCCGTCGACTCCCGCACGGCACGTCGCTGGTAGCGGGGGACTCGTCGATGCCGCCGACTCGGCGCGTTTACGCCGGTTCGACGCGCCACGTCGTCGCGCCCGTGTACGACCACTTCTCGACGGTGAGCTCCTGGGCGGAGTCCCGGAGCTTTACCATCAGTGCGCCGATCTCCTTCGGCGAGAGCTCGACGTCCTCGGCGATGAACTTGCCCTTGAAGTACATCTCGCCGTCTTCCGCGCGCTCGAGCAGGTACTCCTTCAGCCGCTGTTCCTTGCTGCGGTCGTCGGTGGTGCCTGCGTCGGTGGAGGGTGTCGCGGTTGCGCTCATTGTGCAACTCGGGGTAATGCCCGGATAGGCATATAAAGGCCAGAACGTTCGGAGACGTTCACCTGCTTTTACGCGGAGCGGCGCATGAAATGTCGTGAAATCACCTTTCATGACTCTTTTAGAACCGTCTAGAATCTTCAAAACAGTATTTTAGGGCGTAATCGTCGAGGCGGTATCGTGACTTGATCCGCCGAAATAGCGGCCGGCCTTTCCGGCTATCGGCGGCAAATACTGCAACTTGGATGGGTTGTGCAGTGCACACGCGGAACTGCGCGCGGGTGCGAAGGGATGGTGTGGAGCGCCACACTCGTGACAGCGGTGACCAGCGTTCGACAGGAACGATCGCGAGTCTACACTGAGTGACGTTCTCGATACCTTCAAATCACAAGTAACTGAAACTTATCGCCTGTAATGGTAAGAAGATTATGATTGACTAGTCTACATGATATTAAGTTAATTTATGGAAGTTGTCTATTCCGTCTTCTCCCGGCCGACAAATGTAACCTAGATAACACTTATGGGGGTAGTCAGTCATTACCATACGTATGTCGAGGACGCAAACGCGCGCTCGCGGTCTTTCAGGCACTCATCATGGTGCTGTCGGTAGTTGCAGTCGGCGCGGCGCCGGCGATGGGGACGGCTGCCGGCGATGACGCCGAGCCTGCACTCCCGACCGAGCCGGAGGACGTCGAGTCCGAGGTCGACGTCGACCCGGCAGTCGAATCGAGTAACGGAGTACAGACGGTCGTGGTTCGGCTGACGGAGCCGGACATCCCTGCATCCGCTGATTCGGACGAAGCGATTCAGTTGATGCAAAACCATGCAGCTCAGACACAGCAGGCAACGCTCTCGTTCGCTGAGGAGCGAAGCGCTGTCACTGTAAAACAAAAGTTCTGGCTGACGAACGCGATCGTTCTGGAGATCGACACCAGCAAAGTCCCTGTCGATAAACTCACTGAACTCGAACACGTCAGGGCGGTCCACAAAAACTTCGAGGTCTCCACACTTGGAAGCACTTCGGCCGGACCGGCTGGGACCGCGGAGAACGTCCAATCGTCGTCCAATAATAACACGACATATGGACTGGACCACATCAACGCCACAGAAGTTTGGTCTGAATACAATACGCGTGGCCAGGGTGTCAGGCTCGCGGTGCTCGACACGGGTGTCGATCCCGATCATCAAGACATCGACATCAAGAACAAAAACTGGGCCGAGTTCGACAGTGACGGTGACCGCGTCAACTCGAAGCCTCACGATGAGAACGGACACGGGACCCACGTGAGCGGCACGGCGACAGGTGGCAACGCCAGCGGGACGGCGATCGGTGTCGCACCCAACGCCACACTGATGCACGGAAAGGTGCTCGACGACGACGGGAGCGGAACGTTCGCGCAGGTCATTGCTGGGATGCAGTGGGCCGTCAAGAACGACGCCGACGTGATGAGCATGAGCCTCGGCGCGAACGGGTACCGAGAACAGATGATCGATCCCGTCCGCAACGCTGAGGACGCCGGTGTCGTCGTGATCGCGGCCATCGGGAACGACGGACCCGGAACAAGCGGTTCGCCCGGAAACGTCTACGAGACGGTCGGCGTCGGCGCGTCTAACGAGAAACGGAACATTGCGAGCTTCTCGGGTGGTGAAAACATCTCCACGTCGAACGCCTGGGGAAGTGATGCGCCTAGCGACTGGCCTGATTACTACATCGTGCCCGACGTCGCTGCACCCGGCGTCGACGTCCTCAGCGCGACGCCCGGCAAGGACGAGTACGCCAAACTTAGCGGAACGAGCATGGCGACACCACACGTCGCGGGCACGGTTGCGCTGATGCTGTCGGCCGCCGAAAAGCACGCCGGCAACAACCCGTCGGTGCCGATGGTAAAGCAGGCTCTCGAGCAGACTGCTGTCGACATCGGCGCCAGCGAAACGCGACAGGGTGCCGGGATCGTCGACGCAAATGCCGCAACGGATTACCTCGTTAACGATACCAACGTGAGCGTGCAGCTCGCCCAGAACTTCCCGCGGCATCTGGAAACCGGCGAGAACGGAACGGCGACGTTCCGCGTCTCTAACGTCAAGTACGTCACCGTCAACCTGACTGCTGCGAGCGATGCGGACCCGAACGAAACGACCGTCTTCGTCGACGGACAGAAGGCCAATATCGGGGAGAACGTCTCGGTCTCCGACGGCTCGAAGGACGGCTTCACGATCACAGTTCAGACGAACGAGACGTACGTCGACACGCTTGCGCTCGAAATAAC
Source organism: Halopenitus sp. (assembly GCA_042219525.1). Lineage (GTDB taxonomy): Archaea > Halobacteriota > Halobacteria > Halobacteriales > Haloferacaceae > JBDGPU01. The sequence goes on along the minus strand of JBDGPU010000133.1, from coordinate 23,446 downwards.
GTTCGAGAACCCGCAGGCGACCTCGCCGACGGCTACCACTGTGTATCCGCCACTCGTTAAGACGATGCGGGTCCATCCAGATCCGCTACCGGCCGGCGACTCGGCCAACCGGTTCAACGGCTCCGATCCGGTGACCAACGCGACTGAGTACGCGGCCGCCGGCACGACAGTCGAGGTCGAAGAAGGCTTCTATGACGAGGGTCTCACCGCGTGGGACGTCGAACCTGGAGTCACCGTCACAGCCGCGCCGGACGCGAACGTGACACTGAACGCCAGCGAACCGGTCTGGCTCTTAGGTGATCACATGACGTTGTCGAACGTCTCGATCGACGTGAACAGCACCTCGTCCGGAGCTTCGACGAGTTCCCACTCTGCCGGGATCTACATCGACAATGCCGAAGGGGTGACGGTCGACAATGTCGAGGTAAACAACGCGACGATCGGAATCTTCGCCTATAACGCCACCAGCTTGACGATATCCGAGTCGTCGGTGTCCAGTACAGCCAACGACTTCGGATTCTCGGCAGGTGTGAGTGTCTGGGAGTCGGATGACGTAGTCATCGAGAACACCGAGGTCAACAGCGAAAACATCGGCGTCGAGATGGTCTCCTCGCAAGGGTCGACCATGCGGAACTTGGACGTCGACTCGGAGGAGTACGGTATCGCTGCCGTCGCGATGGCGGATTCACAGCTGACCTCATCTGACGTCAGAGCCAGCGACGGACCTGCCGTCCTCCTTCTGGCCTCGGACGCTGTCACGGTCTCCGACAACTACATCCAGGGATCGAACGTCTCAGCCGGCTTCACCGGGGCGGTCGTCTCGGAATTCAACGGACTTGGATACAGCTCACTGAGTTCGTCCGAGCTCTCGAACCTGGGCGTGTTGGAGAAACAGACGCGCAACGTCGCTGGGAAGGAGATCAGCGGACTGCAGTTCTCGCCGCAGTCCGAATCCGAACTTCAGGCAACTGCCGAGGACGCCCCGGAGACGCTGTCTGAGGTCCGCAGTGACGTCGTGCCCGCAGACGCGAACGCGTCCGAGGTGCAGAACATGAACAAGTCGGAGCTCGCGGAGCTAGCTAAGGACGACGCAAAGCAGCTCCGGGACGGTGCGAAGCCACAGATTCACGGGGTGGAATTCGATGAAATCGTCGAGGAGATTGGCGTCGAACCGGTAGTGTACGAGAACAACCGCATCGAGGGTGAAGCTGCGGGCGTCGTCTCCGCTGTCGAAATCGCCGTCTACCGGAACAACGAGATCACGAACATCTCGTACCCGCACTACGGCGTCTACAACCTCGGTTCACTCGTGAAACTGGAGAACAACACTATCGACCATGCGCCGCGGACCGGCGTCGAATCCGAGACGGGGGTCGTTTCCTACGTCGGATTCACGTTCATGGAGAACAACTACATCAACGCGACGAACGGAGTCAAGCACCCCTGGTGGTCGTTCTACTCGATCACCTGGTCCGAGGGCAACGAGGTGCACGCGGACAATGCATACGTGAACAAGGGGCTGTTCACGTTCATGTTCCTCCGCGGCGGCGACGAGGTCCACGCCGAATACGGCGTCCGCTCGGGCTGGCTCGGCTTAACCTTGGTGACGTACACCGACCTCTCGGACACTGAGACGGCGATCTACGGTGAATCTCAGACGTTCTTCGGCGAGGAGTTCGGGGCACTTCCCGTCCTGGCGCCGCTGAACTACTACGGTGACGACCGCGGTCCGGCGATCGGGGACGACATCGTTATCGACGACGAGCCGACGGTTTTCGAGGAGTCCGGATGGGACATCGAGCCGGCGGTCTACTACGACCCGTTCCTGACCGCACCGGTCGACCAGGTCTCGCTCGATCCCGATGAGACCCAGCAGTTCGGCACTGACGTCGTCATGGAACCGGGCAAGAAGTACGCGTTCGGCGTGCCCGGTCCGGTGCAGGGGAACCTCAGTGACATGTTCAACAACTTCGAGGGCGTCGTCTACGTCTTCGACGCCGAGACCCAGGAGTGGTCGTTGGCGACCGGCGACGAGCAACTCTCCGCGCTCGAAGCAGTCGTCGTCGTGCCACAGACCGAGGCTCGGTTCGTCACCAAGTTCGAGAACTACGGCGGTCCGTCAGTTCCCCCGACGACTGACCTCTCGGAGGGCTGGAACTTCATCGGTGCTTCGGAGTACGGTCCAGCCGAGGAGGCCTACGCTTCCTCGGCCGACCTGGCACGGATAGCGAAGTTCTTCGAGGAGCCCGAACGGCAGGGTCGTAGAGGCGACGACTTCGGCACCTACACCTTCGGTGCCGACTCGCACGGCCCCGATGTGAGCGCTACATCGGGCTACTTCGTCTACGCTAAGCAGAACGGGTCGATGGCTGCGAACCTGCCGAAGGGTGCGTCGGTCGCAGACTACTTCGAGCTCACCGGTGCATTTATCTCCGGAGTTACCGCGTCGGAGGAAACCGAGGCTAACAGTTCCGACACTAGCTCGGACGGCTCTGCCGGCGCGACGGACGGATCGTCTTCAATCGACGCGGACGACATCGCTCCCTCAGTCAACTTCGCGGCACCCTAACACAGATCAATGCACGCCCCTGACCGTTTCCGGAAGACGGCCGCGGTAGTTGTAGCGTTAGTGATGCTGCTGTCGATGCCGGCGACGGTCGGCGTGGCCTCGGTCGACGCGTCACAGCCGCAGCCGCCGCACTCCTTTTACGGGGAGGCGACGATAAACGGTGAGCCGCTGCCGGCGAACACGACGATCGTCGCGAAGATCGACGGTGAGAAGCGGGGCAGCATTACGACGAACGAGTCTGGCCAGTACGGTGGCGCGGAAGCTATCGAGGACAAGCTCAACGTCAGCGGTTCCGAGGCGGACGACGGAAAAACCATCACGTTCTACGCGAAGAACCTCTCCGCGGTGGAGACCGCGACCTGGACGGCTGGTGACGTCGAGGAACTCAACCTGACGTTCACCGACACCACGGAACCAGTCGCCGACGCCGGGTCGAACCGGACGGTCGCAGTAAACTCGTCGGTGGAGTTCAACGCCTCGGGATCGAGTGACAACTTCGGGATCGCCTCCTACGAGTGGGACTTCGACGACGGTACGACGGCGACCGGCGAGGTCGTCTCACACACCTTTACGGAAACCGGCACCTACGAGGTGAAACTCACCCTCACCGATGAGGGCGGAAACACCGATACGGACACGGTGTTCATCGAGGTCAGCGAAGGGCCGTCCATCGACATCCGCGAGCCGACCGACGGTGAGCAGCTCAACGACAGCAAGGTCAACGTCACGTACGCGCTGGCGAACACCGTCTTCGAGAACGCGTCGGACGTCGAGTACCGGATCGACGGGGGCGACTGGCAGTCGGCCGAGTTCAACGAGACCGAGGAGGAGGAGATCTTCCAGTTCCAGACCGACGCGCTCGACGATGGCGATCACACCATCGATATGCGGATCGTGGACGACAATGGCGAGCCGATCGAGGAATTTGCTTCCACGAACGATTCGGTCTCGTTCGACGTGGACACGACGTCGCCGGCGGTCACCCTCGAAAGCCCCGATGAGGGCCCGGTCGAGTACGACGCGGACACGCGGTTGAACTTCAGCGTCGACGACGCCAACTTGGCGAACGTTTCGTACCGAGTGAACACCACGAGTGAGGGGTACCTCGATCTCACGGATCCATACGAGATCGACCCGTACACGAACGAGTGGACCGAAGGACCGACCGAGGTGACTCTCCGTGCGACCGACAGCGCGGGCAATGTCCGGACGAAGACGTTCGAGTTCCGGTTCGTCTCGCCACCGTCGGTCGATTCGGTCTCGCCGCCCGATGGCGCGCTGATCAACACGAGCGAGCCGACGGTCGTCGTTGAGTACAGCGACGACACACTCGGCACCAGAGAAACAGGCGTCGACCCAGACGCGGTCGAGTTGACGGCAGACGGCGAGTCCGTTTCCCTCGGTGATCGTGCCACACCGAGCGGTTTCACCGTCCAACTCACCGATCTCAATATCGACGATCCGGACGACAGCACGCACACGCTCTCGACCACGGTGGTTGATAACGCGAGCAATGAGAATGTGACCTCGTGGACGATCACGATCGACACGCTCGCGCCGCGCACGTCGCTTGCTGCGGTTCCCGAGGGTGCCGACGATGGTTTCGACGTTGTTGGCCAGAACAATCCCGCCGAGATCAACGTGAGTTCCACAGACGCCCACCACGCGGAGACCGTGCTTGAGGTGCGTGACGCCAGCGGCACGGTCGTCTTCCGGCGGAACGTCACCAACTCGACCGGGGACGGACAGACCGTCTCGTTCGAATGGAACGCGACGGACAGGAACGGCGATCCGGTTCCGAGCGGGACCTACGAGGTCGTCCTGCGGAGCGGTGACGCTGCGGGCAATCTCGTGACCGAGAACACGACTGTCGACGTCGACACGGAGGAGCCAGCAGTCTCGGTCGAAGAGGTCAGCGGCGGCTACCTCCACAATGGCACGAGGTACGCTAACGACACGATCACTGTCACGATCAACGCGACGGATCCACCGGCCGACATCGGAGCGCTCGACTCGGTCGACGCAAGGCTTCGAGCAGTTGGTTGGAATTACCAGCTCATCCGAGATGTCGAGCCGGTCAACGGAACGAGCAACCAGTACGAGGTCACTTTCGATCTGGACAACCTCGCCGATCAGGGTGAGTACGAGATTCGTTCAACGGCAGTGGATCTGGCTCGCAACACGGGTGACGACGTCGCCGACACTACCGTCGTGTACGATGATCAGCGACCGAGACTCTCATCTGTCGTGGACTACAATGCGACAAACGAGACTGGGACCGTTACTGTGAGAGCCAACGAGGAGCTCAGAGACGCACCAACGGTGACGGTCAGACTTCCCAACAACGAGACGAAGGCCGTGTCGATGAAGCAGGTCGATGAGAACAGATGGGTCGGGGAGTTCCAAACCGCCGGCTCCGGGTCCTACAAGATCGAGTCGGAGGGGACGGACCTGTCTGGTAACACTGGCAAGGACGTCGCCTTCACGCAAATCCGTCTATTGAGCACTGAAAACCGGACGGCGACGTTCTACAATGAGGACACCGGCAAGTTCATCGAGTTCCGAACCGACTCCGAAGTTTCCGACACGTTCGTGACGGTTTCTGAAAACGAGGTGCCACCGAAAGCACTCGAAGCCGACCTCTTGGGCTTGGAATTCCTGACGAGCCAACTCGGTGCTGAACTTGCAGGAAACCTCACCAACGCGACCATCGGCGTGCCGGTCAACGAGGACGAGCTGCCGGAAAACGTCGAGCCGAAAGACGTCAAGATCACCCACTTCAACGAGCAAACAAACAGCTGGGAACTGCGCAATACCTCGATCAAGAACGTCTCGAAGGAGGTCGACAACCAGACCATCGAGGGTAAGTACTGGGTAACGAAGGTCGAGAACTTCTCGACGTACGGCGCCACGTCGGTCGACGAGTCCGGCCCCGAAATCTCTCGCGTGTCGCCGGACGGTGACACGGTTGCGTGGGACACCGACTCCTTCGACGTCCGCTTCGAGTACGACGACAGCCTCAGTAGCGTCGATCCAGCGACAGTCGAGGTGTGGGTAAACGGCAAAAACGAGACGAACGCGGACGCGACGTCTATCACCTCGGACGCCGCCACTTACACCATCGACGTCGACGAACCGGCTCAAAGCTACGACGTGAAGGTGATCGCTGCGGACCAGGGAGGCAACGTAAACAGCCTTACCGAAACGGTGTCCGTCGCCGAGCCGCCGGCACCCTCCTTCACGTCGGTGAAGCCAGCCAACAACGCCGAGTTGTCGTCCGACACGGAGCGGGTCACGTTCCGGTTCGAGTACGACGTTACGGGGATGGATATCGACACCGTCAACTCGACACTGACGGTGACGGTGAACGGCAATACGCGCACCGTGAATCCGTCATTCGGTGATGGTGTCGCGAAGTACACCGAGTCGGGTCTCCAATCAGGCGACGAGGTGTCGGCGACGCTCACGCTCGTCGACGAATGGGGACACACCGTCAAGCGCTCGACGACCGTCACTATCGCCAAGGCCAAGGAAGAAGATGAGGGTGGTGGCGGCGGTGGCGGCGGTGACGGCGGTGGCGGTGGTGGCGGCGGTGGCGGCCCGTCGTGGACCGTCCGGACGACCGCACTCGACGACCAACTCACGATCCAGTTCGAGGACATCTCGATCGGTGCCCAGATGACAGCCGATCTTGGCGACAAGATCACTGGCCACGGCGTGGCATTTAGTCAGTTGGACGTGAATATGACGTTCTCGGCGTCTGACTTCCGCGTCGAAATCCAGGAGCCATCGACCGACCCCGGACCTGCGCCCGCGGTTGAGACAGGGACCGCTGTCGCCTATGTGGACGTCCGAGCACCCGGATTGGACACCACCGCGCTTGACGAAGTGAGATTCCACTACAGCGTTGAGGAAAGCGCGCTCCCCGAGGGTGCCACCTTCGACGACGTCGCGCTATATCGCTACGACGGCGAGTCCTGGACTCGGCTTGACACAACGCACCACGGTAATGGCGAGTTCACGGCGACGTCACCCGGCTTCTCCGTGTTCGCTGTCGTCGTCGAGCAACCCGCGGGAACTGCGACGGAGACCGAAACGCCGACCGCAACCCCGACCGAGACGAGCACTCCGACCGAAACGACAGAGAGTACACCAGAAGCCCCAACAACGACTGAGGAGCCGGATGAGTACGGGGTCAATATCCCTGGATTCGGCTTCACGACCGCGCTCCTCGCGCTGCTCATCTCCCTGGCCTATGTCAGGATCCAAAAATATAATATGTAGGCAGCGATCCACTTAGCCGGAATATCACGCCCTCGCGCGGAGCGAACGACATCCGGGCCGGTCGCCCCGACACGCTCCACCCGGCCCGTTGCTGTTCCCAACGGAACATCCCCCACCTCATATGCAACCAACAATTCCATCACGGTGGTCGTCGCTTGGCAAGATCGCGATCGGTATCACCGTCATCGTACTCCTGGTGGCAATCCCAGTTGCCGTTGTCGGCGCCGACACGCCGCCCGACCCACCAGCTGCCTACTACGGCGAGGCGACGATAAACGGGGAACCGCTGCCGGCAGGGACGACGATCGTCGCGAAGGTTGACGGAGAACCGAACGGCTCTATCACCCTCCAGGAAGCCGGAGAGTACGGCGGTGCAAGTGCATTCGAAGAGAAGCTGACAGTCAACAGCTCCAGTGGCGGGACCGTCACGTTCCACGTCGGCGGGCTCGTCGCCGCGGAGACCGTCGAATGGTCGTCCGGCGACGTGCGGGAAGTTAATCTAACCTTCACTGACCGGAAGCCACCGACCGCGGACGCTGGCTCCGATATACAAGTCGGGGTCGGTGAGGAGGTCACCTTCGACGGGACAAATTCGTCAGACAACGGTGTCGTAACCGAGTATGCCTGGGAATTCGGTGACGGAACAACTGCTTCGGGCGAACGAGTGACGCATACCTTCGAGGAGGCGGGTGAATACACCGTTTCGCTAGCGGTGCGGGATGCCGCTGGACACGTTGACACCGACTCAGTGACTGTGACAGTCACCAACGAGAGCAGCAGCGGTTCCAACTCCGGCGATAGCGGCTCGGGCTCGGGGAACGATGGAGGCGACGGTAGCACCGGTGGAACCGACAGCGGTGGCGAAGCGAACGGAACTGTTCGAACGACGACGCTCGACGATGGAGTCACCGTCCAGTTTGAGGACGTCGCGATCGGAGCGACGTTGTCAGCCGACCTCGGTGAATCGATGCTCTCCGAAGCAGGGACGGGACTGACCAAGATCGAGATCGACTTCACTTTCGACGAAAACAAGTTCCGCCTCGAACTCAAATCGCTTGATTCCCCGCCGGAAGACGTCGGGTCGCTTCCGGGAGCGAAGCCAGTGAGTGCATTCGAGGTCAGCCCGCGAGGGTTAGACGAGACCAGCGTCGATTCGGTTCGCTTCCGCTTCAGGGTCTCTCAGGACGCGTTGCCGGAGGAGGCAAAGCTCGAGGACGTTGTACTATACAGAGTCCACGAGGGCGAATTGGAGCGACTCGAGACGACACACCGGGGTGGTGGCGAATTCGTCGCGACATCGCCCGGATTTTCCACGTTCGTTATCGGGGTCGATGCGCCCGCTCCGACAGAGACAGCCACGACTGAAACGACGGACACCCGGACGAACACTCCGACCGAGTCCGGCACCACAGTGACTGATACGTCGACGACCGACGGCGGTCCAACCGAGGCTGCTGCGTCGACTCCCGGTTTCGGCGTCGTGGTGACCCTCGTGGCAATCGGGCTACTACTTGCGGCCCGAACGAGGGTGCGCTAACCGACGGTTCCGGGGTCCACGTGTTTCTCACGAACGTCTCCAGGAAGTGCCCGCGAATCTGCAGGTCTCCACCATGGGCTGGTAGTCGAGTCCTCCCGGTGAGAGGTTCCCGGGTTTCGCCTGAAGGGACGAACTCTCTTTTGTGATTCGAGAGGGTTTTGCGAAAGTGATCCGCTGTCGCAGCTAATAAGCCCGTAGCTGATTTGCAGCGAATTGCCGCTTCTGTAACCGGAATCCGCCCGCGCATTCGGATACTTTCCATCTGCCCCAGTCAATCTCAAAATAGCGACCCGTGAGCTGAACTACTGATAGCGGGTTGGGTTAAGACAGCTGCGATAGCGTTCGCCGGGTCTCTGCGACTCCGGGAGCGCCATCTCCTATCCACACCGCTATAGCGGCCCCGAAGAGGACGAACTGAAACGCCACGTACGAGCTCAGTTCGAACGCCAGGAAATGCTGTATGAACGACGTATCGTTCGGATATGGCGGTGACGACAGGACGGGCCAGAGGAGGTACGTCACCCACTGCAGTTGTGTGAGGTCTCCCCGCAGGAGTCCGAGTACGACCTCCGGTCCGAGGTCGGACAGGAGATGTGAGAGATAGCCGATCGCGAACGGGAGCGTGACCATCTCGCGATCGTTGGTCGTTGCCACTCTCGAGACGAGCACGATGACGAGAGCGGCCAGCAGTAGCGAATGTGCGAGCGACCGGCCGGAGGGGAGCAGCGACATGGACCAGGCGAGCGGCTTGTCGACGAGATCGGGAAGTTGTGTACCGACGGCGACGGCCACGAGACAGGGGACGGATCGGCGATCGCCCCTCCGGAGAATAGTCACCGCAACGAAGCATAAATAACCGACTGCGAGGTGTCCCCAGGGCCACATTACCAGTTCGTATCGTGCCGACGCGTATTTGCCTATTGGTACTGGTCAGATAGTTGGCAGTCAGCCTTTTTCCGTATTTCTGTGTGGCGTATGACTATGAGGGGGTTTGTTCACTTCGCTATCGGGCTAACGGGTGGGATCCTGGTCATCGCGTGGTTGGCTCCACGGCCGCGCTATCGCTTTCCGGTCGTGTTCTTTAGCGGCGCCTGGGCTATGTTCCCGGACGTCCATCACGCGACGGAGCTGTTCGGCCTGACTACGCTCACACCTATTCTGGCCTCCCTTCATGACTCCGCGATAGCGAACGTGTTCTGGTTCCACAACTTGCTCGACGCTCACGAGGCCAGCGACATCGTTCTGACCCGCTATTACCTGTTCGTCGCGATGGCGATCCTGCTCACGGGGGTCGCGAGCTACACGGTGTTCAACGACTGGCCACGGTCGCGTGATCAATCCCAGGTCGAAACCTGACACCCGGTGCCGGTCGCGTAGCGGTTCGTGGAGGGAAATCGCGACGGCTTCGAACCGGATCAAAACAGCGAGTCCAGCTCCTCGTCGTCGGACCGGATGAGGTCCTCGAGGTCGGCTTCGTGTGACTGCTTGAGCTCGTTCCGTCGTCGTTTGGCCTCGATGGCGACCTCCTGGAGCTCCTTGACGCGGGGGACGTTCGTCACGCCGGCGAGGAGGACGACAGCCGCGACGAATCCCCGGTTGACGGGGTAGTCGCCGCCCCGAACCTCCATCGATCCCGTCTCCTCCTCGAGCCACGTCCGGCCGCGCTCGATCCCCTTCCGGTTGAGGTACGGCGTCGGGCCGGCGACGACCAGGAGGGCTCGCTCCGCACCGTCGACGTTGCAGGGGAGCGTCAGGCGCCCGAGCGCAGCTTTCCGGACGAGACTGGTAATACGGTTCGTCGTGGAGACGTCGTCGAGATCCGTTTCCGATTCCTGGAAGCGCGAGAGCAGGCCGGATCCACTCACCGCTTCGACTTCTTCCTCGGCGTAGCCGAGCGTTGACAGCCCGCCGCCCGCGAGCGTGTTGATCACCTCCGAGGAGTCGACGACGCTTTCGGCGACGTCCTGGCCCGGCTGGATCTCGCCGGCGCTGAAGAGGATCCCGAACCGCTGGACGATCTCCTCGTTGATCGCGTCGTACCCCTCCTGGATGGATTCGCCGGTCTTCCGCCACGTGTCGTTGTCGAACACGAGCAGATTGTCGACCTCGTCGACGAACGTCTTCAGCGACCGGGCGGCGTTCAGTGTGTAGATCCCGCCCTCGTCGCTGCCGGGGAGAATCCCCAGCCCGTACACGGGCTCCGTGTAGATCCGCTTGAGGTGTTTCGCGATGACTGGGGCGCCACCGGAGCCGGTGCCGCCGCCGAGCGCCGCGACGACGAGGAAGGCATCGATCTCGTGGACCGGGATCGCGTCCAACGTTCCCTGGATCTCGTCGACGTCTTCTTCGAAGATCGACGCGCCGAGCTCGTTGTCCGCGCCGACGCCGTGGCCTTTCACGCGGGACTGCCCGATGAGGAGGCGCTGGTCCTCGGGTACCCGCTCGAGTCCCTCGAGGTCCGCCGTGGCGGTGTTGACGGCCGTCGCCGCCTGGACGACGTTGCCGCCGGTCCGCTGGTCGTACGCGATGAACTCGTCGACGATCTTCCCGCCCGCCTGGCCCACACCGATCAGTGCGAGTTTCATGGGATGGTCCTCAGTCGTTCCGGTGCGTGGGCGTCCCGGACTGGCGCGTTCGCGTGTCGACGCGCGCCAGTGGGACGTCGAAGCGGAGCTGCTGGCAAGCCCGCTCTACGGCCGTTGCCCCGTCGGGGTCGAGGTACCCCGTCGCGTCCGCGGGCGTCACCCAGCGGAACGCCGTGTGCTCGTCACTCAGCTCGACGGCGTCGTGTTCGGTCGTACAGTGGTAGTGGGCCGCGAACCGACCCTCGTCGCGGTCGTTCAGCCACGCGGCCGTGTGGACCGGTCCCTTGACGTCGACGTTGAGACCGGTTTCCTCGGTGATCTCGCGACGGAGTCCTTCGATTACCGCCTCGTCCGGTTCGAGGCGACCGCCCGGAAGCTCCCACTCGCCGTCGGCCGCTCGGCGGAGGATGAGCAGGCCGGACTCGGGCATGACGATCACCCCGCGAATGCTGACGGTCGCTCGGTGGAACCCGTCTGTCATGGCTTAATGTCATGTGCCTAATCGATATTAAGTGTTCGGCCGCGAGAGTACGGCAGGGGGCGGGCGGTTTTTTGTGGTGCGTTTGTCTTGGAGCGGTGAGACGGTCTCAGTTTCGTTCGGGAAAGCGAGGCCGTTCTCGACCACTCTTTCTCTGCGGGTTTACCCAGGTGCCACAGACTCGCTGTTGACTAGCCCATCATGAAAGCTTGCAGGGCGTTCCCTGAGCGCACGGAATCAGTCGTGAAGCATCGATGCGCTGGTCGGGAACCGGAGTCCGGTCGGGAGGGGGCGGGCTTGGTCCCGTCGGGCTCGCCGTTGGCGGGACGTGTTGGCGGCCGTTCTGGAGACGTTCGAGTCCTTTCAGGCCGTTTCCGACCCTGTTCTCGATGGGTTCGGTGAGGGGTTTCCTTGGCGTCGGGATCCGGACGGTCGTCGGAACGACACCGTTGCCGCTCTGGCTTCGCTGGGTGGTCGACGTCGACGTGTCGGAGGCGTTCGTCCACCTCGAGAACCAGGGTGCGCTCGTGGTGTTTGGCGTCGTGTCCGTAATCGTTCGTGGGGCGTTCGTATCCGGTGAAAACCGCCGATCGATGGTTTCAGTGATGCGCCCGGTGGCCGGACCGGGAGCGAGTTGCGTGGTAGTCGGCCACTACTTTTTCAGGTGCTTCCGGTGGGAATGTGGGTATGGCGATGACACCGGGCCAGATCTACCTGGGCATACTTGTGTGGAGTGTACTCGTGACGGGTGTGACTAACTACTTCGCGTATCGGTATCTGTTGGAATGGCGATCGCCAGTCGATAGGGAGGAGGTTGGGGCGGTGGCGAATCGCTGAGTTCGGTAGGTTCGTTGGAGGATGTCGAGGTTACGATCTCTTTTGGTGCGGTTCTCGGTAGTCCGCTCAGCCCGTGCTGATCGCTTCTATTCGTGACGCAATTGGAGACCCCGGCCGGAAAAACGACGCACTGATCCTTCCAGGGTTTCCACCTCGGAGACTATACGGCTAGGTAGCTAATTGAATAATGGAGTCGACGACAACTACTGTATTCGTCGAGTCGACCTCTTCGTCGAGCGCCTGCAGGGATCGTACTGCCGTATGGCGATCCGTGTACCCCATACGGCGGTGGGTTGCTTATAAAGGACCCACCGGTTTTTGGGTTGATATCGTGACGCGGTACGACACGCCCGATCCCGTCTGGTGATTTGCTGTGTACACAAACTGGTGTAGGAGTAATAAATCTGGGGGTGTTTTCTGGAAATCTATTGGTGGCCCCATAGAACTGCTCTATCGGCGTCTCTGCGGCATTTGATAATAGATGATAAAGCTGCCCCAAAATTCAGTGGATCTATACCATACACTTCAGAACGACCCTGTGGAGCGATTCTACCCTATTTAAAGGAAATCACACCTATCTCATTATTCTGAAATATTCGGCTTTACTGAATCTTTGAAGAATAACACGTCGATATTTCCACCGTGATTAAGCAAAATTATACAATCCTCCTCATAGCGGTATCGGCCTGCAAAAAATTTATTGAGGTGCATAATAGTTAGCTAGTTGAAAAATGGGGTGTCTTAATGTCTGACAGACCTCCATCAGAGTGTCCTAACTGTGGGGAGCTTTCAGTTCGTGTTTTCCAAACACCGCCTTGGAAACACGACCACGGCGACGAATGGATAACCCAGGCAGAATGTCACGAGTGCGACGAGTATTAAGAGTTGTTTGAATAGCAAGTTGACAGTGTTTCTCGGTATGCACTCTTCAGCAACCAGCAGTTTTTGAGGTTGATATGTCTGAAGAAGGGGAATTCATTAAAGCCAAATAATCCTACCAGTTTCCATCGATGGCGCGCTGATAGGCATTCTCCGCTTGCTCGGTGACCCGATCCCAGTCGTACTGCTGGGCGTAGTCAATGGGCGAGATCGGTGGGCGGCTGTCACCCAGTATTGCATTGGGCGTATTCGAGAGCGCGTCGACCATGGGTTCGACGAGAAAGCCCGCCTCAGAAATTACCTCTTCGGCAGCTGACTCCGGATGGTCAGCCGCGATAACGGTACAGTCCGCGGCCATCGCCTCGATGAACCTGTGACCAAATCCCTCGGGGGTTTCTTTTACTGCTAGTCGACTGTCTGTGTTGTAGTTCGTTCCATTCGGCACCGTTTGCTCTTGGGACGACGCTGAGTTCGCCAACCCCGTACTACAACTGTGTCTCAACAAGAGTGATACCAACCTTTGAGTTCTCGATCAGTTTTGACCCTGTGTGTCTAATCCGTATCCCGTGTTCAACTGTTTCGATATGGAATCGGTCAGTGCCTTCCATGAGGCACACTGTGCGTGCAGAAGATGTAGGTGGGGGTTCTACCACTTTGGCTTGTTGACGTCAATCCTGTTGGTATCCGCTTGAAACACGAACGGAGTTAGAAGGTCTAGCGATACCGATCTGCGTTGTCGATTCGTGAGGAGTTTAATCTGTCTAGGTCGGCTATCGATGTGAGAGAGACTGTAGAATATCTTGAGAGTTAATCATTCAGTTCTAAGACTTGGACTAAAAAGAGACAAAATATTTCATTTGTCATTTAATTCCCTCTACATCCAGAAGATTATCAAGTCCATCACGGAGTGAGTATTCGGGCCTCCAATCAAACTCATCCTTGAGCCGAGTAATGTCTGCTTGGAGGTGTGGACGGTCGCTCTCTCGAACTCGTTCTTGATCCTGTTCGATAGTGACGCCCTCGTTAAGCACTTCACTCATGGCTTCTACTACTTCACGGACGGTATGTTCGGTTCCTGTTCCGACATTGTACGCACGATAGTTTCCATTAAACTCCCGGGCGAGGGTTACAAGTACGCTTGCTACGTCACTAGCGTGTATGAAGTCACGGGCGGGTGAAAGATTACCGAGCTCCACGGTCCGGGAACCATTTTCAATTTGATCAAGAATGGCAGGGATGAGGTGACTGTTTGTCTCGCGTGTGCCGTAAGTATTAAACAGCCGCGCTGACGCTGTCGGAACTCCTGTATCCATGCTGAACAACCGAGCTTCGTCTTCAGCAACAAGCTTTGTGCGACCGTAGATATCCGTCGGTCCAATTCCCTCATCCTCGACATGCGGGTCGGACGCGGGTTCGTATACGGCAGCGGTAGATGTATTCACAAACCGCTCTAGACAATCTAGTTTTCGAGCCGCTTCAACGACGTTACGTGTACCGAGGACATTTACGTCAAATGCTTCTTCAGGGTTCTCGTTACAATAGGGAATGAAGTGGATCGCGGCGAGATGAATGATTACGCTGGGGTTGACTTTACTTACCGTCTCTTTCACCCTGTTTACGTCCCTGATGTCGACATCGTGAACCGTGACTGTATCCGGAACAAGTTGAGGGCTGCCGGTAAATCCGTTATCGAGAGCGTGTACATCTGCTCCGCTGTCGAGCAAGTCTCGAGTAACATATGAACCGACGAATCCGATTCCGCCAGTAACCAGTACCGTTCTTCCTTCTAGTGACATCTTATTGACTATCGTCGCTCACCGTATTTATATATACTTCTTCAAGGTCGCTTACAATTTCTGCCCAGTCGTGTGCACGTCCGTATTCGCGGGCATTTTCTGAGAGTGAACGCTGAAGATTTTCGTCGGAGAGCACCTCTACGAGCTTGTCGGCGATAGCGTCTGATGTTGGATTAACGATGAACCCGGTTTTACCATCTTCAACAACCGCTGTCGACCCGTTCTCGTGGTGGTCAACGACGATGCTAGGAACACCACAGGCATTTGCCTCAAGTATTGTGTTCGGAAATCCCTCCCGAATGGATGGGAGGACGAAAACTGATGCCCCCTTTATATTCGCAATAACGTCCTCGTCAGCCTCAATGAACCCGAGGAATTCGACTTGATCCGTGATTTCGAGATCACAAGCGAGTTTTTCTAGATCATTCCGCTCCGGTCCGTCTCCAATAATACAAACATTGAGATTGCGGTCGAGATCTTCCGTGATCGTGTAGACCGCTTCGAGGAGATGGTCGACTCGTTTATGCTCCGAGAGCCGTCCGAAGTAGACGACGTCCCAATCCCTTTCTACGGGTGAAATATCCTGAAGAGCATAGAAATCGACGCCGTTTTCGACGATGTGCAATTCGTCTGAATACCCGATCTCGCGGAGATCGCTAGCAATGTACTCTGATATCGGAATTACCGTATCTGTTAATTTGAGAGTGATACGCTCAACGGCTTTCCCGCCAGCGCCGAGCCGTCCGAGATAGTCGTACCAGTAGTCGTCCCAGACTTCGTACCAAGTAACTACGAGTTTTGATTTTTTTAGGAGTTCGTGAGCCTTCGAGGAGAATACTGGGAAATACGGAAACTGCTGGCAGTCAACAATGTCGAGGTTTTCTTGCAGTAGAGGTTTAGTAAGTGCTACTGAGAAACTAATCGCTTGAGTAATTGAACGCCGCCCATCCGTGTAGAGTTCATAAGGTTCGCAGACGCCGTGATAGATGACTCCGTCACGTTTCATACGCGCAGGTCCATCCCAATACTTCATCCCAAAGAGATGGACTTCGTGGTCATCTGCGAGTCGAATTGCGAGCTCACGGACGCGCTTTTGTGCCCCTCCTTTCTCCCATGGATAAACAGCATCGTAAATAAATCCGATTTTCATTTGTATCGGTTACTCCTACAATAGCCCTGTAGTCTATTCTCCCGTATTAATTCATCTAGATTAATGACTTCTCTCTCAAACAATATCTTGTAAGCATGGGCATAGCCATTATTGGTATTAATAAATTTCATAAGTTGGATTTAGCTCCGTCTCGTGTTACTACGTAATGGTAATGGTGATTAAACTCATGGTTCGAATTCTGATCCATATCACATCCAATATACGATGTCTTCAAAGGCATTCTGATATTAGAATCGCTACACTTGAGGCATAGGTAATTTTCCCTATCTCATCTGAACTGATTTTAAGTTAATTTAAATAAATCGTGATGCTGCAGCTGCCAAATTACGAAATTTGTTATTTCTACTCTTGACAGTTTGAACAGGTATATATGTAGGTAGCAAACTTTATCTAGTAATCACTTATGGCAAAGATCAGTGGAAGTAGAAATCTTCGTCCCCCTTGTTATAGTCATTAATTTCTGATGAGTGCATTCCTAATTGCTATTGAGGGGGTTGACGGTAGCGGCAAGTCGACGCAGGCAGAAGCATTACATGCCGCTCTAAATGAAGAAGGGTACAACGTCGTGACTATCCAACCGATGTATGAACTCGTTGATGTACTTCCAATTGATCTCGAACAATATGTTTCTCCGCGCCGTTCGGCTACGGGATCACCGGACGAATCGTCAAAACAAGAACGAGCAAGCATCTTGATGATCCTTGCGAGTTTCGTGTATAGTTTACTATCTGTGCTCTGGATTCGAATCGTTTACCGAAAAACGGTAGTCGTCTGTGACCGATATTTTTATCAAATGTTTTTTGACGTTCTCGGAATGAATGCACGACGACTTGCAGCAGTATTCCCCCCTCCGGACATTACTATAGTCCTTGATATAGATATAAACGACTCTTTTGACCGCCTTGATCAGTTTGACTCGCAAGTTCAGCGAGAATATTATGAACAAGTTGCGGAATACTATAGAAGCCTCTCTACTCCCGGATCTGTTGAGATCGTGCGGGCCGAGAACAGTATAGACGGTATACACGAAAGAATTAGAAAGGTCGTCGAAATCCCTACAACATACAAAGTGGATTCATGACTGAGATTAACACGATAGTGGAGACCCTTACTTCGAACAGGGATAACGATGTCCCCGATAATTTCGAAATGTGTCTCAAAGCAGCGGATGAGAATGGATTACTCTATCCATTTTGCAAGCAGATTGGTTTTGATAAGATCCCCCATGATTACCAACAGCGGATAAAGAGTCAAAAGCGTAATATCGAAACGTTGCGGGAGACTATTCGGCGTATTAATCAGATTAGTGAATTAGCCGACGTAAACTACGCGCTAATTAAAGACGCGAACTCAATTGAACATGTACCACGCGATGTCGACATTTTGGTCCACCCGAATAACAAGGATACGTTTATCCAGGCGGCCGCCGAGCTCGGTTTTGACTGCGATCAGAGTGGCGATATCGAGACCACACTTACCGGAGAAGATGTATATCCGGTTGATCTCTACACCAACATTATATACTTCTGCGTTGAGTTCCTTACGCCTGAGTATCTTTTGTCGTCGCAAGCTAATCGAGAAGCGTTCGGTGTCGAGTATATTGGACTTTCGTCTGAGGCTGCGCTTCTCGTGACATTAGTTCATGGTGTTTTTGGTCACCGACGTTTTACGCTTCTTGATTATCTTCATATGCAAAATCTAGTTTCCGATGGGGTTGATTTTGATACCTGTCGGGAAGTTGCAACGAAATTCGGTTGGGGGGATACTTTCAATAAGTTCTTAGAGACGCTGAATCAAATGGAAACTGCAATTGAATGCCCCCAAAGCAGCATCCAGTTCCCGTATGTCCTACCGTACAGTCAGATGATGGATAATGTCAAATCGATTAGCGGATTCGAACTAACACCGCGACGGCATGCGGCAATCACGTTTTCAATTGTACTTGATGGGATCAAAATCAGGGTAGAGAATTCAATGTTGTATGAGCCTATACAGCGGTGTGAACCGCTCCGGAAATTCTTGCTAGCTATCGCATACCACAGCCGACGGGGGCGGGGGGATCAATACAGCTAATTATGTCTCTTACAATCTGTATGGTGGCTTTCGGCGTAGGGAAAGTAAATGGATCATATGTCGGTGGCCATATCAACAACCTCGTGACGGTGTCTAAGTGCTTGGCTGAACGGGGTCATCAGGTACATATTGTAACGACACCACCGATTCATGGCGATGCTGGTGGAACGCCATCCTCAATTCACGAATCCATTACTATCCACGTTGAGACCGTCGGAGAAACGACCTCAACAGAAGTTTCTAAGACAGGTCGACGTAGCGCACTATACGGGCTACGCGGTGCACGAAGACTCATTCCGAAGATCGCCAATCTCGACGATAAATACGATTTCGATGTGATCCATAGCCATTCTGGCTTCCCAGGTGTTGGACTTATACCGACAGCTGCCCGCCCGCTTACTGGTAAGAAGGCCATCCACACTCTGTATTGTCCAATACCCGCGTCGGTAAAGAGTCGCCTAATAGCATTTGCCTGTTTACGCTCCCTCGAGTGCATACTTGGCATAAGTGAAAATGTCTCGGAGTCTATACGAACAAATCACCTAAACATGAATGTTCACACAATTCCACCACTTGTGGATACAGAGCGATATAAACCTCGACCTGAGTATAACTGTGACAATACATTTAGAGTGATATTTGTAGGTAATTTCTCAGAGTCAAAGGGGATCGACGTGCTGCTTAAAGCGATCTCGGATCTGAACGATAGAGAAAGGGACATTGAACTATTGTTCGCGTTTGACATGCCGGTTGAAAGGTACCGAAGTGAGTCTCTCTCAATTAAGAACCGTATTCGGTCGCTTGGACTTGAGGATACAGTAACACCGCTCGGGATTGTTGATGATCTCCCGGGAAAGATGCAGGAGGCCGATCTATTCGTTGCACCATTTCGTGATACACAGGGACCAGCTGACTATCCACTCGCGATGTTAGAGGCGATGGCAACGGGACTACCCGTCATTGGAACTGATGTAGGCGGTATTCCGGAAGTCATTGAACACAAGGAGAACGGACTCCTCTGTTCACCAGGGGAGGTTTCAGAACTCGTCAACATGATCCAGCTTGTTGCGGACAATCCTTCGATGGCAGCGTCTTTAGGAGCCAGCGCGAAGACAACGGTCGAAGAGATGAACGCGGAAATCGTAGATCAGATTATGGCAACCTACCGAGAGGTGGTGGGGTGCACATAGTAAACGTTTGTCAGGACTTCCCTCCTGACGCGCGTGGTATCGGCCAGCGTGTGTATCATTTCTCTAAGCGACTCGTGAAGCGAGGTCACGATGTAACTGTGTTGACTCGTGGACCGGCGACTGGAACTACTGAAGAGAGCTACGAAGGGGTCAACGTCTATAGAGTTCGGTTTCTCCCTCTGTATCCTTTTCACCTACA
Organism: Halopenitus sp.; assembly: GCA_042219525.1. Classification (GTDB taxonomy): domain Archaea; phylum Halobacteriota; class Halobacteria; order Halobacteriales; family Haloferacaceae; genus JBDGPU01. The sequence goes on along the minus strand of JBDGPU010000133.1, from coordinate 3,848 downwards.
TGTCCACAGTAGGATGATCGAACAAACCGTAGATAGTTTTAATCAGGAAGTCGACGTGGTCGTACTCCATACACCCTTAGTCCCTAAGGTGGCTGTCGATGCTCCAACTATCGTCTGGTCTGCAGCACCGACAGTTCAGGGGATACAAAATAGAGGTTGGTCGGATCTTTTCTCTGTCGGGATGAAGATATTTCGACCAATTCTTGAACGTGTGGACGAGGCAGCGGTTCGTTCTGGGGACTACAATGTTGCTGTATCCGAAACGTCGGCGAATGAACTACGTTCAGAATACGATCTTGAAAATGTCGAGGTGGTTTCTTCTGGCATCGATATTGATAAATTTTCGCCAGTCGAAGACAAAACTTCGCGAGGGGGTCAAATTCTTTATGCTGGGGCATTAGATGGTTTGAAAGGTCTCTCGGATCTTATTGAGGCAAGCGAAACCATTATTTCAGAAAATCCAGAATGTAAGTTTATTATCGCTGGTGACGGACCTATGCGACCGCAACTGGAGTCCGCAGTTAATGAGAAAGGACTTGCCGACTCTTTTGAATTTCTTGGTTTTATTGAACAGTCTGAACTAGTTGATTTGTATCGATTTTCAACATTATTTGTAAACCCCTCATATCACGAAGCGCTTCCTATGGCCCTTCGGGAAGCCATGGCATGCGGTACACCGGTTATCGCAACTGACGTACCTGGCAACAATGAGATAATAACAGATGGACATAATGGTGTCCTTGTCCCTCCAGCCGCTCCGGAGGAGCTCGCAGGTGCTATTTTATCGCTCCTCGGTGATCGTGAGACAATGAATGAAATGAGAATTGAAGGAAGAGCGACGATTACGGCTGAATTCTCGTGGGATACGATTACTGACCAATTTGAACAGATATTCACAGAACTCAAAGATTAGTATTCATTCACGTAATACTGGGCCGATAGTGAATTCGATTGCACTATGTAGATTTTGAGGTTGTTTTAATATCAACAGATTAAAGTCCACTACAATCTCAGAAGTGTTAGTGAATAGTGTTTGCTTATTGGTTGGAAACGATGATGGAGGCCATGTCCAATACGCTGCTCAGCTTGGAAACGCCCTTTCTCAAAAAGTGTCTGTTGAAATTATCGCTCCAGAAGGCTTAAACAAGGAATACTTCACGGAGGATATAAACATTCACGAGGTGGATGAGACAGTAGAGGTATTTCTGACCAATGCCTCGATCATGAGCCCAAGCGATATCTATCAGGTGATAGAAAGGGTATCTCCTTCGGTTGTTCATATACTTGATTTACATATTTCCCTCGCACTTGCACTCCGGAAAATAACAAATATCCCAGTCGTTACTACAGTTCATACTCCAAAATCTTTTAGACGATATAATATACGGCACTATTTGGTGAATAAGGACATAATTAGTGCGGGCGAAAATCTGTTCCCATATTTAAATGAAGCAATAACAACACAGATATATTACCGCTATTCTGATAAGATAATAGTTCACGGAGAAAATCTTAAAGAGATTGTGAAAGGTAACGGGATCTCGAAGGAGTCAATCCATACTTTGCCCATGGGAGACTTCTCTGTTTTTAATAAGTACGCTAAAGGGATCCCAGAAGAAGAAAATACGATATTGTATTTCGGGTATATAGCACCCAGAAAGGGTTTAAAATATTTATTAAAAGCAATTCCTCATATTCAGAGCAAACTTGACGAAGTTACTATTATTATCGCAGGAAATGGAGATATTACCGAATATGAGGAGTTTATTGATGAAGATATATGCGAGGTTCATAACTACCATGTGTCGAATGAGAAAGTAGCTGAATTATTCGAAAGGGCTAGCGTCGTCGCTGCTCCGTATGTAGAAGCTTCCCAATCAGCCGTTATACCAGTTGCATATTCATTTGGGAAGCCAGTGGTTGCTACGACTGCTGGAAGTATACCAGAAATAGTTCAAGATGGTTCGACGGGTTATCTAATCCCTCCTAAAAACCACCGTGAGCTTGCTGAAAAGTTGGTCACTTTACTCAAACAACAGGAAAAACGTGTTACAATGGGATACAATGGACGCAAGCTCGCCAATGAGAAATTATCATGGGAGAATATAAGTGAAAAGACGATAGAAATCTACAAAGATATATATTAGAAACAACTTTCAGTTGTAAACATAAATAATAATATGAGTGATGGATCTATTCTCACTACTTTAGCCAAGGAAGGAAGCATATCTTTCTTAGGAAAGATTACTAGTAGAGTAATTGATTTCTTGTTTTTACTTTTGATCACACGATTTGTTGATCCATCAATTTATGGTGTTTATACCCTTGCCATTACAATTATACTATTTGTTCAGGTTTTTTCTGACTTAAATATGTTCAGATCAGTTGATTTCTTCTTACCACAGTATCTTGATAATAATGAATATGGTAAGTCAAAAAGTCTCATAATATACGTGACTTTTGTTTCATTATCGGGTTCGTTAATAACATTTGTTCTATTATTTATGGCTGCACCTCAAATTGCCACATATTTTGGTGACATTCACCTAAATGGCGCAATTAGGGTATTTTCTTTTGGTTTAGTGCTAATCACATTAAATAGAATTCAAAACTCAATATTCAGGGGTATAAAGAATATGAAATATAAAGTAATTACTGACGATATAATAAGAAGAATAGCTCAAATAACAACCACCGCTGTTCTTCTATTTTTTGGATTCGAGCTATACGCTATTATAGGCGGCTATATGACAGGTATCGCTTTTGCAATAATTATCGGAAATATTATTATTAAAACAAACATTAGAAATATTATAATCGCACAGTCAGAACCAATATCGCGAGGGAAAGTCCTGCGATATTCTTTTCCTCTCGTATTTGCAGGTGCTATCTATAAACTAGTAGGACAAATTGACTTCTTTGTCATTGGCTTCTTGCTTTCTTCCTCAGAGGTCGGATTATACCGTGTAGGATACCAGTTAACGTCGAACTTAGCAATATTCTTAGCGTCGTTGACTCCTATATTCAAACCTCTTGTTGCAGAAAAGATCGATGATTCTGAATATATCCAATCTCAGTTTGAAGCTGGATCCAGATGGTTATGTATTTTGACGATTCCTCCCGTAATAGCAATTTTTGTAGCGCCTTCGACTTTTCTTACTATTTTGTTCACTAGTCAATACAGTGATGCTGCTCTTCCGGTTACAGTCCTTTCTATTGGCTTTTTATTCCAGAGTTGCTTTGGGATCACGTCCGCGATAATCGAAGGTAAAGGAAATACGAAATTGAATCTGTTGAATGGTTCTTTATTTCTCACGGTGAATATTGTTGCTGATATTGTGCTTGTTTCTTTCTTTGGGATTATTGGGGCAGCGCTGGGGACGGCTATATCATTTATTTCAGTTAATTCTCTAAAGATATGGGAGGTGAATTACCTGTATGATCTGGCATATCCCTGGCGCGAAATATCCAAGATATGCTTAAATGGAATCCCCGCTTTAATCATTATATATCTAATTGGACACAACCTGTCTAGTCATGTATTGAAATTCATTCTAATTCCAATATTATCAATAATCATGTTCATAATCTCCTTGAGAGTCACAAATAGCTTTACCCAAGACGATCAACGTATCGCTCGCAGAGTAGATGAAAAAATTGGATATTCGATTATAGAACCTATTGTTGGAAGAAATAAAAAAGTGTAACTTCACAAATTGATCTATTTGTGTACCTTCTAAAACCTGATGATAGTAAGCAAATCCTCTGAAGCAGTTTGTAGATTAAATAGAATGGCTCTGGTGAATCGCTGTAAGGCGGCAGGATAGGCCGTCAAATCAAAGGAAGTG
>JBDGPU010000045.1:42495-49681 GCA_042219525.1 Halopenitus sp. | reverse complement strand
CATGGCTCACATCAGATCCCGTCTGTACGCCGGAGCGCAGGGGCGGAATCCTCATCTTCTTCGGACTCTATTATTGGCCTCGATAGGCCATAAACCCTTCGAAGGGCGTCGAGTCCGAGCGAAGCCGAACCGAGTTGAACGGCTCGAGTTCGCGTTGCGTTCTTCGCATTACGTTCAACGACTGGCCCATGTATAAGGCCGTCGGAACGCGTTTTGTGAAACCCCGAAGGGCCTCACGTCCCCGAGTTAGGTCGGGTCTTCGCATTCATGAAGAACGCCCTGTCATACTTAAGGGCGTCGTCATGGTTCGGCCGTCCGCCGAAGCGGACGACCCTCGTCCCCTCGCGGGGACCTTCGCATTCAAACGAATGGCAGGTACTTACTTAACCTCGTCGTTACAGATGCTCCCCGTCACGCGGTTTCATGGGAGAATACACTCATGGGAAACCGTGAAAGACCGTGCTAAGCTCGAGGAGGACTGGAGCTGGCGGACGCAACACGGACCACGGACAACACGGACTACGGACGCAACACGGACCACGGACACCACGGACTACTGACGCAACACGGACCACGGACAACACGGACTACTGACGCAACACGGACTACGGACGCAACACGGACTACGGACGCAACACGGACTACGGACGCAACACAGACTACGGACGCAACGAAGACAGTTGTATTCGCAGTCGACGAGACGATGGGAAAGATCGGTTAGTTTGGAAAGCTCGCGCTGGCAACGGTGGTCGGTCAACCTCGTGGGGGCGACGAGGGGAATGAACAGCAGGCGTGGGCGTCTTGCCGTGATAGAACGTCTTGATATTTTTGGACACGCGTACACGCGCATGCGTGGGAAACAGATTGCCTGACCCAGACCCCTGCTTGGCCGGCAGACGGTTTCGGATGCGGGGAGGTCGCGGAGGTCCCGTTCGAGAACATCCGATCGACACGGACTCGCTGAGCGGTCGAGCGCGACGGCGAGAGACCCAGGTTCCTGTCAATAGTCCGAACTCAACGAGCGTGAGTTACGCAAGCGGGAGTATATAAGCACGAATCGGTGCGGCGAACGTCCGTTTATAACACGGGCGTTTATAAGGGAGGGGGACACATATAAAAGCGAACGATGACAGAAGACCCCGCAGAATCGATCGAGATCCAGAACGTGGTGGCATCAACGGGGATCGGTCAGGAGCTTGACCTGGAGGCGCTGGCAGAGGACCTGCCGGGCGCTGATTTCAACCCCGACAATTTCCCCGGCCTCGTGTACCGCACGCAGGAACCGAAGGCTGCAGCACTCATCTTCCGCTCAGGGAAGATCGTCTGTACAGGTGCCAAGAGCATCGACGACGTCCACGAAGCGCTCGGCATCATCTTCGAGAAGCTGCGGGGCCTCAGCATCCCCGTCGAAGAGAACCCGGACATCACCGTCCAGAACATCGTCTCCAGCGCGGACCTGGGCCACAACCTGAACCTGAACGCGCTCGCGATCGGCCTCGGGCTCGAGGACGTCGAGTACGAGCCGGAGCAGTTCCCCGGACTCGTCTATCGGATGGACGACCCCGAGGTCGTCATCCTGCTGTTCGGCAGCGGAAAGATCGTTATCACCGGCGGCAAGGAAACGGACGACGCGGAGGAAGCAGTCGAGGAGATCGTCGACCGGATCGAGAGCCTCGGCCTCCTCGGCTAATCAGACGGACCAATTTCCTCGCAGGACCGCGGGCGATTCGGTAACTTCGACGCCGGCTGATTCCGTGCGGGGTGACTCGTCTACGACGCGGACTCGACGGCGACGTCAACTTTCGCGATTTTCGGTCAGTACCTCTTTGACGACTTCGGGATCCTCGAGCAGCTGGTGTTTCGTGTAGCTCCCCTCGGCGCTGCCACCGCTGTGCTTGGACTGCTCGATGATGTCGAGGAACGCGTGCTCCTTCAGCAGGTCGCGCACGCGACGAAGCGAGAGGCTGTCGGACCCCTCCTGCCGACAGATGTTCTCGTAGATGTCGTACACGCGGCTGGTCCGGAAACCGTCCTGGCGCCCGTTCGACAGCGACAGCAGCGCGAGGGCCTGCAGGACGTACCGCGAGTGGGGCGTCGACCCGCGGATGAGCTCGCGGAAGCGGTCCGTCTCCGCGCGCTCGCGGGCCTGCGTAACGAAGTCCTCCTTGACCGTCCGCTCACCGTTCGCCTGGGCAATCTCGCCGGCGTAGCGGAGGATGTCGATGGCCTTGCGGGCGTCCCCGTGCTCGCGCGCGGCGAGCGCGGCGGCGCGGGGGATCGTCGACGGTTCGAGGACGCCGTCGTGGAACGCGTCCGAGCGCGCCTCCATAATGTCGCCGAGCTGCTCGGCGTCGTATGGGGGGAAGACGAACTCGCGCTCACAGAGGCTCGACTTGACGCGCTCGTCCATGCGGTCCTTGTACTGGATCTTGTTGCTGATGCCGACGACGCCAAGCTTGCAGTCGGTGATCTTGCCGGCCTCGCCCGCCCGCGACAGCTGCATCAAGATCGCGTCGTCGTCGAGTTTGTCGATCTCGTCGAGGATGATGAGGACGACGTCGTATCGCTCGTCGAGGATGCGCCAGAGTCGTTTGTAGTACGTCGACGTCGACAGGCCCTTGTCGGGAACGTTGATCCCGGTGTCCTCGGCGTCGTTGACGCTGGCCGCGATCGTCTGGACGGCCTGCGTCTCGGTCGTGTCCTGCGCGCAGTCGACGTACGCGAACGTCGCATTGACGCCTTCGTTGCCGGCGGTGTTGACGAGTCGTTGGGAGACGTATTTCGCACAGAGCGATTTCCCGGTGCCCGTCTTGCCGTAAATGAGTACGTTGCTCGGACTTTGCCCGAAGATGGCGGGGTTGACCGCGGTCGCGAGGTCGGAGATCTCGTCGTCGCGACCGACGATCCGCCCTTCTCCAGGCAGGTGACTGATTTCGAGGAGCTCCTTGTTCGCGAAGATGGGGTCCTCGCGAGTGAAGAGGTCGTCCGCTGCGTCCATACACGGGACACCACGTTTCCGGTGAAATACATTGCGTTTCGGTTAGGTTGAGACACACACCGTGTTTCCGGTGGAGGTGGGGGTTGGGTAGGGGTATGGGGTTGGAAACGGGGGTTGCGTTTCACCGGAAACGAGGTGTGTTGCAAACAAAGAGGCGATGTCGGTTCGAGAGCCAGGCCCGAACGGCACCGATTCGACGGTCTCGAACAGTCGACGTCGAATATACTGGAAGAGCAGCAAAAGGAAAACTGCGGAAATAAGTTGAAACCGGCTACAGACACGGCGTAAGGTGCAATAGCAAACCCTCTCGATCTCGAAAAACCGACTATGACGAACAACGGAGAGGTCGCGGTGAAACCGAGGTGTCGCCGGATCCAGTGAAAACACCGTGATTCAGGCTGTGTAACCGGGGACTTCGTAGCCATGAGTCTGGTAGTCAAATAGAGATCCGTCCAAGCGCGAATACAGACCTATCCAAGCGTGATTTCGACTGCAAGAAGATCGTTGCCAGGAAACTGATTGAGGAGTTGCCGCTTAATGAACTCTTGCGGTGTTCACTATTTATAACACCGGGATGTAGCTCCGGCTCCATCTACGCACTTCGGCAGATCAACTCGAAAACCACCCGACGAGAACACCCATTTCACCGGAAACCCGGTGTGACTGCCCGCCAAAACTGCTGGAGTACTCTGACACCGTCGGTGCAAGCCAAACCCGTGAAAGGGGAACCGCAGGACACGCCAGGACTGCGAATGAGGCTCTCAAAAGCGGACTCCCAAGAACCATCTAGGCTAGATTCACCGGAAATACGGTGTCCGTCCCTCAGATGAACTCTCCAGACCGCTTTCACCGAAATACGGAACCACTTTCGCCGGAATCCAGAACCGCTTTCACCGGAAACCCGGTCTCCGAATCGGCTTACTCGGACGATCGGGGACCTCGCCAAGCACGACCAGTGGAGAACTATTACACCGGAATGGAGAACTATTACACCGGAAACGTGGTCTGTCCGTTTCCACCGAGCCCACCTCAACAATCTACTTGAAGGAGAGTCGAATACTCCCGCCGAAATCACCACCGGCAGAGGCCAGGCACCACCTCAATCGGCACAATACACTTAAAGGGTTAGTTCCTAACGATATGTGTGGCATCCCGACAGAACGGTCCGGGAGCCGACAACACTCCCGGTCTCGGTTCGCAGGGTACTATCGACCGACCTGGTGGGAGCCCCCGCACGCCTCCCGAACCAGTCGACGACACCTCTCCCGCGAAACGGCGGCAACCCTCCGACCCGCCAGTTCGCGACCCCAGTCTGTACGCCCTCACAGACCACTTCAAAGACCGACTGGGCCAGCCCGGGCGATACGTGACACTCCGGAGCGTCAGCAACGCGATTCGGGAGGGCCAGCTCCGCTGGAACACGTCCGACGGCTGGCGGTTCGCCCACACGGTCGAGGGCGTTCGCGTGATCGTCGTCGTCAGCGACACTGACACCCAGTCCCCGGTCGTCGTCACCTCGTGGACGGAGATCGCCGATTGGGACACAGCGATCTCCTCGAGCCGGTGGGACGAGACGGACGCGCACACGATCCGTCTCCGAGAAGCCCTCAGCGAGAACGCGGACCAGCGGATCCCCGACCGAATCCGCCCCCGCGACGTCGACAAACCGCTCGTCGTCGGCGACCATCGCATCCGGACCGCCCCCGGCAACGGCTACGTCGTCTGCGAGGAATGCGGCGGTCGCTTCCGGTCGAAAACCGGCCTCTCGACCCGCTACTGTCAGTAACCCGACCAGGTCGCCCCCGAACCCGGCAGCCCTTTGCCGCGCAACCCCTTCCTTCCGATAATGGACGATTCGGGCGAGGACCCATCGACGGACCGGACGACGACCGTCGACGATCGACTTACGGACGAGAGCGACACGGCTTCCGCGACGGACGAGAGCGACACGTCTTCCGCGACCGACGAGAGCGACACGGCTTCCGCGACCGACGATTCCGGCACTGAAGCCGTCGCCAACGACGATACCGAAGCCGTCGCCAACGACGATACCGGGGCCGTCGCCAGCGACGGAACCGAAACCGCCGCCGGTAACGAAACAGAAGCCGTCGCCGATGACGAAACAGAAGCCGTCGCCGATGACGAAACAGAAGCCGTCGCCGACGACGAAGCAGCCGACCAAATCGCCCTGGAGCAGTTCTACGAGGCCGTCGAATCCGAAGGCCAGCCAGTCCTCACGGCCCAGCAGGTAGCGCGCCGACTCGACACCAACCAGTCGGCCGCGCGCGAGGCGCTGGACGAACTCGCTGCCACCGACGACCTCGGACGGCTCGACGTGGAAGCCGATCCGGTCGTGTTCTACCCGGGCGAGATGAACGACCTCGCCACGCAGGAGCGCGTAGTCGTGTTCCCCTCGCGCCGCGAGATCGTCGTCGACCAGCCGACGCAGTACACACGCGCCCAACTCGCACAGTTTGCGCATCTCGTGGACACCTCCGGCACCGACCCGGGAACCCGGGGGTATCTCTACCGGATCCGGCAGGAGGACGTCTGGGCCGCGCCGTTCGAGGACCTCGAGGCACTGCTCGGGAGCATCAGGTCGGTGCTCCCGCGGCGGTACGCCCACCTCGAGGAGTGGGTGACCGACCAGTGGAAGCGCGCCCACCGGTTCCGACTGTACACCCACGAGGACGACTACGTCGTGCTCGAAGCCGCCAACGAGAGCCTGATGGGCAACGTTGCCGACAACCACCTCGAGGACGGCTGGATCCGCGCGCCCATCTCGGACACGGAAGCGTGGGTCGTCGAAACGGAAATCGCGGCGATCAAGCGCGCTCTGTACGAGGCTGGCTACCCCGTTGAAGACGACCGCGACCTCGAATCCGGGGCGGAGCTGGACGTCGAAGCCACCACGGAGCTCCGGGATTACCAGCAGGAGTGGGTCGAGACGTTCCTCGAGAACCAGTCGGGCGTCTACGTCGGGCCGCCGGGATCCGGGAAGACCGTCGCCGCGGTCGGCACACTCGCGGCCGTCGGGGGCGAGACGCTCATCCTCGTCCCCTCCCGCGAGCTTGCCGACCAGTGGACGGCCGAACTCCTCGCGCACTCGACGCTCGACGAGAGCGACATCGGGCAGTACCATGGCGGGCAGAAGGAGATCGCGCCGGTCACCATCGCCACGTACCAGACCGCCGGAATGGACCGGCACCGGAGCCTCTTCGACTCCTGCGAGTGGGGGCTCATCGTCTACGACGAGGCCCACCACATCCCGGCGCCCGTTTTCTCCCGCTCGGCCAACCTCCAGGCCAAACACCGGCTCGGCCTCTCCGCGACGCCAGTTCGGGAAACCGGCAGCGAGGAGGAGATCTACACCCTCATCGGCCCGCCCATCGGCGCCGACTGGGACAAGCTGTTCGCGGCCGGCTTCGTCCAGGAGCCCGAAGTCGAGATCCGCTACGTCCCCTGGCGTGACGACGCCGCCCGCGACGTCTACGTAAGCGCGACTGGCCGCGAGCGACGCCGCCTCGCTGCCGAGAATCCGGCCAAGGTCGAGGAAGCCCGGTACCTCCTCTCCAAGCATCCGGACAAGAAAACCCTCGTCTTCGTCGAGTACCTCGACCAGGGCGAGGAGCTTGCCGAGGCGCTCGACGCGCCGTTCATCAGCGGCGAAACGCGCCACCGCGTGAGAAACCGGCGCTTCGAGAAGTTCCGCCAGGGCGACATCGACACGCTGGTCGTCTCCCGGGTCGGCGACGAGGGGATCGACCTCCCGGACGCCGAACTCGCCATCGTCTCCTCGGGCCTCGGTGGCTCCCGGCGACAGGGCGCCCAGCGCGCCGGGCGGACGATGCGCCCGGCCGGCAGCGCGGAGGTGGCCGTCCTCGCCACCCGCGGCACCAGCGAGGAGGAGTTCGCCCAGCGCCAGATGCGCCACCTGGCACAGAAGGGAGTCCGCGTCCGCGAAACCAACGTCGGGGAGTAGGCCGGCGCCCCCGACCTACGAGAAGTCTTCCAGGGTGCCACCAGGTCCGCTACCGTCATCGTCCGAAGTCTCGCCGTCGCGGTTGCCGTCGCCGTCGCCGTTGCCGTCGTCGTCGCCGTCTTCGCCGTTGCCGTCTTCGCCGTTGCCGTCTTCGCCGTTGCCGTCGTCGCCATCGTCGCCGTTGCCGTCGTCGCCATCGTCGCCGT
>JBDGPU010000045.1:0-42395 GCA_042219525.1 Halopenitus sp. | reverse complement strand
TCGCCGTTGCCGTCGTCGCCATCGTCGCCGTTGCCGTCGTCGCCATCGTCGCCGTCGTCGCCAATGCCGTCGTCGCCGTCGCCATCGACGGAGTCGCCCCCACCAACCTCGTCGGGCTCGGACCACGGGTCGTCCGGATCGACCGCTTCGACAGCCTGCATGAGTTCCTCCTCGGAGTACTCGCGGTCCTCGTCGAGCAGCATCGCGAGCTTCTGCCAGCGGGCGCTGAGTTCGGGTTCGCCCTCGGGGCCGACGCGAGCGCCGCGGGTTTTGAAGAAGCGGGTGCCGCGACCCATCCGCGAGCCCTCGCCGGTGTGCTGGTCGAAGATGACGTCGTACTCGCCACCGGGTTCGAGGTCCCCGACCGGGAAGTCGTGGGCCGGCTCCTCGCCGGCTTCGCGCGCTTCCGCGCGCATATCCGCGACGCGGCCGAAGTACTCGTCGGCGTTCGGGGCCTCGCGCGACGACTCCGCCCGCGCGGCCGTCAGCGCGGCGTGGATCGCACAGATCCGGCCCTTCCACTCGGCCGGCTCCCAGCGCTCGGTCGCGAGCTCCTCGTAGCGCTCGATGAGGAGCGCGGCCTCGTCGCCGGCGCGGAGGTCCTCGACGACGTAGAGGTTCAGTCGGTCCCAGAGGTTCCACGCGTAGCCCGAGCGCGCCAGCTCCCACGCGGCCCAGGCCGCGATCTCCTCGTCGGAGCGCCGCACGGCCTTCTGGAGGAGGCTCGATACGTCGAACCGGTTGTATCCGCCGTCCGTCTCGTCGGAGCCGGACTCCTCGCCGAAGTCGTTCGTCCCCGTCGCTTCCGGCGGGGTGTCCGTCTCCAGGCTCCCGTCCGTGCCGAACGTCGCCTGGCGCTCGTCGCTCATACTCCCGGACAGCGCCCGCGGCATCTTAAAGCAGACGCACGCCCCGGACAGCCGGGCAGCGAGATCGGGGCGGCGAGTCAGGGCGCGGAACCGTGAGAGTCCGCGACGATGGCGGGTCCAAAAGAGAATTCTTAAGTCGGAACCAGCGATTACGTAGTAATGCGACCGGCCTTAGCTCAGCCTGGTAGAGCAGCCGACTGTAGATCGGCATGTCCCCCGTTCAATTCGGGGAGGCCGGACTAATTTTCAGCCGTCTCATGTTCGACAGTCGCCGCTGTTCCGATACCCGTCCGAACTGCGATCGGTCGAACCGCAGTCGGTCGAACTGCGGTCGCCCGAATCGCGGTCGCCCGAACCATGACCGCTCGAACCAGGGCTCCCTAACCGAGGCTCCCTAATCGGGGCTCCCTAACTCAAAACACGTCGAGAAGCAGTTCGAACACGTCGAGGACGAACTCAGTCACGTTGGCGAGTCGACTCTCCTCGTCCGCCGACTCGTCGGTGGGTTCCTCTTCTTCCGCCGCCATGGTCGACGTCAGCTACTCCGACGACCATAATAAAGGACAGCCTCACTCGATCCATGTCTCCTGGCACGGGTCCTCGCGGCTCGCTTCCGGAAGTGGATCGGCACGGGGACCACTTCACGAGTCGCATCAGGGATCAGTGGATAGCCGCGGATGCACCCACACCAACCCGTCCCCATACGCCGCGACCCACGCACTCGGATCGTCCAGCTCCCGCTGCAGTAGCTCCTGCTGGCCGCGATAGACGCCGTGCTTGTCGAACTGGACCGCCACGATCGAGCGCGACGCCAGCTCGTAGTAGATCGCGCGGGTCACGTCCGGGCCGACGCCGACGAGGTCGCGGCCGTCCTCGAACCGGAGCAGGTTCTTCGCCATCTTGTCGCCGTGGACACCCGAGCGATGCGCCTGGAGTTCCGCCGCGAGTTGCTGGAACACTTCGAGCCTCGTCGGGTCAGCAGTCGAGTCGGAAGTCGCCATGTGAGACGGGACGGGTTTCACCGGAAAAGAGGTGAGCCATGGGCGTGGCGTGAAAGTGAAACTGGTTCGGCGAAGGCAGCTCGGCGAGGGTTGTCGCTCGAGGGGTCGACGCTGCGGTCATACAGTGATCGTCGTCGTGCACATCTCCCAAATAGTCCAAATCGATCAAACCCCACCAACGTCCGCCCTCAGCGCCTGAGCTTCACGAAGTACCGATAGACCGGGAAGAGGTATTCCGTGAGGCGATCGACGACGCCGGTCGAACTCGCGTACACGACAACGGGGAGGTCGGTCTCGGCCGCTCGGTCGATGACGCGGTCCGGCGTGCTGCCGAGGACCCAGCGCTTGAGTTCCCGCGTTCGCGTCGCACCGAGGAACAGGAGGCCGCCGTTTGCCGCGGCCGTGTCGACGAGGCCGTCGGCGACCATGTCGGCTTCGACGTCGTGAACCTCGACGTCGACGTCCGCGGAGAGGCAGTCGAGCGTCTCCTCGATGGCCTCACGGGTGCCGTGTTCACCGGTTGGCGTCACGCGAATGACGTGGATCGTCGACCCGTGTTCGCCGAGGTCGTCGATCAGCGGGAGGAGCCCGTGGTGGTGGGGACCCCCACCGGCGCCGACGTTGATCACGTCGAGGCTCGGCTCCGCCGGGAGCCCGCTCGCGTAGAGGACGTCGCAGGGCGACTTGAACTGCACCTCCGTCGCGATCTCCTGGTGGGCCTCGGGGTACCCCATCAGGATCAGGTCCGCACCGTCGTCACGCGCGGTCTGGAGGATGTCGAAGGCGATGTCCCGGCAGATGTGCCCCTCGACGGTGTAGTCGACCGCAGTCTCGACGGCCGCGAGCTCCTCCTCGAGCGCCGCCGCGCGGTCGCCCGCGGTGTCTTCGAGCGTCTCGAAGGGGGTCTGCTCGGGCAGCTGCGTGATGGTGACGACCTGGATGACTGGCTCGCCCTGCTCCGTCCGCGTCTCGGCGATGCTGCTCGCCAGCCGCACGTACGCCGGCGCGCGACTCGGCCGAGCGACCGGGATGAGAATACGGAACTCCTCGGCTTCCTCGCGTTCCGTCTCCGTATCCGTCTCCGCCTCCGTCTCCGCCTCCGTCTCCGTCTCCGCGGTCGCCCGCTCGCCGTTAGCCTGGAGCGTCTCGCCGGACCGCGCCCCGAGCTCCCCGGGTTCGGTGGCCGTCGGCTCGTGCGGGCGAGCCTCCGTCACCCGTTTGAAAAGCGCCTCACTCTCGGGCTCGCCACCCCAGACGAAGTACGACGCCATGAGCGCGAGCACGACGACGACTCCGCTGAGGATCCCCGAAACCGGCAGATTACCGATGAGCCCGACGTTCGCGAGGACGCCGAGCGCCGGGACGAGCGGAACGAGCGGCACGCTAAACGGCCGGTCGATGTCGGGATATCGGCGACGAGAGTAGATGAGCGCGACGTTCACGACCGAGAGCGGAACGAGCAGGTTGAACGTCGCGAACCCCGTAAGCGCGGAGAGATGGAACTTGAGGTCGAGGCCGGCGAACTGCACCGATGGAATGATCCCGCCGAACGCGAGGATGAGCGCGACGATCGTCGCCGTCGCGGTCGCCACGCTCCAGAATGGGGTCCCGTACTCGGGGTGAATCCGCTGGAAGGGCCGCGGCGCCTACCCACGCTTGCCCATCAGCGAGCCGATACCCGAGGCCGCGAGGATCGACGCGTTGGAGGCGGAAACCATCGAGAAGATAGCCCCGGCGACGATGAGCGAGCGCCCGATGGGGCCGAGGAACGCCGCGGCAACACGGCCCATCGCGGTTTCACCGAGCTTGGCAACGACCTCGGCGGGGATCGGCGAGTTCACCATCGCGATGATGACGAACGTGTAGAGGACGACGACCGTGAGGATCGACAGGGGCGATCGCCTTTGGAACGGTCTTGCGTGGCTCGATGATCTCGCCGGCGCTGGCGGCGATGGCGGAGAACCCGAAGAACGTAATGAACGCCAGCGCGGCCACGGAGATGATCCCGACCGGTTCGGCCTGGAACCCCATGGCGAACTTTCCGGTCGCCGCGACCGGTCCCGCGTAGCTGAACGCGCCGCCGATGAACGCGAAGAGCACGGCGACCTTGGTCGAGGTCACGATGACCTGGAACGTCCCGCTTTCCTCGGTCCCGCGGGCGTTGAGCGCCCCAAGTAGCACCCCGATGAGGATCGGCGTCGTCCCGTGCGGGATCGGCCAGGCCTCCGGGAAGATGAACCGCTGCCACCATTCACCCATCGTCGCGAGGTAGAACGCGGTCGTCCCAGTGTAGCCGAGGAACAGCGACGCGCCGACGAAGTAGGTGAGAGCGTCGCTGTCGAACGTGCGCGAACTGAACAGGTAGCCCCCGCCGTTCTCGGCGTAGATCGAGGCGAACTCGGAGTAGGAGGCCGCCGTGATGCCCGCAACGAGGGCGGCGATCATGAATGCGATAACGGCGCTACTCCCGATGCGAGCAACGGCAACGCCCGAGAGCGAGAAGATACCGGCAGCAATCATCGTCCCGAGCCCCATCGCGTAGGCCACCCGGAACCCGAGCGAGCGAGTGTGCTCAACCATTAGCCTTCACCTGCCGTTCACCGTGCGACTGTCATTAGATCACCGGCCGCGGAACCAATTCCAAGCACGGAAGAATGATATCCTTGACACGACCCGCGATGAACTCACTCACGCCCCGCGAGGAACTCCCTCACGACCCGCGATGAACTCCCACACGAACTCCGCCACGAACGCCGACGCGGATGCCGACCGACTTCCGCAAATAGCCGGATCGAGCGGTCGGGCTCACGACCGCCCGACGTAACGGCGGTTAACCAACTGATATCGGCGTTAAATCGGATTAAACCTCCATGAAATCGGGTTCAGGGCTTATCCCCCTTTTACCATTCCACCCGCTACGGTGATTTGCAATGTTCGAAGCAGACCCGCTCACGATGGTAACGTTCGCACAGGATGCAGCCAACGTGGTCGCGCAGGCTGGCCCGCCGTCCGGACTGCCGGACCCGGTCCCGGACTTCGTTAGCAAGATCCTCGAGACGGTCGGATCCGCGGCCGGCGACGCCAAGGACGGCCTCGGCGAGGCCATCCGCGCGATCACCCCCGGTGGCAGTGACGCCGCCGAGGGCGCGAGCAACGCCGGGAAGTAAGCGACAGTGATCGAGCCAGCGGTACCCACCGTTCGAAACGCCGACTAACTCCTTTTCGCTCCCGCGTCGCGAACGTGGGTCAGATGTCCTCCCAAACCAGCCGCAGCGCCATGACGAGCAGGAGTAAGAGTACTATGCCGAGGATCGCCAGAATGAGATCGAGCGGAACGAAAACCAGTGTCACCCCGGGCACCGACAGTAGATTCAGCGCCATGACATTTGATCGGTCAGGATTCACACCATTAAAAAACACGGCCGCACCGAGCATCGAGCACGGCCGAGCCCGACCATAACCGACCCATCGCCGGGCGTCCGCGCGCCGCTCCGCCATTTCTTTTATGCGGTTGATCCGCGAGGATTCGACAATGGGCGACGCCGAGCTCGATTCCCACCGCGACAACCAGATCACTGCCGTCGAAACGGCCTTCGAGACGGGCGGCGATACCGAGTTCGGTCAGCCAGCCGAGGCAGCGATTCGTCCGTCCTGGTTCGACGTGGACTGGCCCGCGGACGCGGAATGAGTGGAGGGCTACTGGCTCCACAAGCCGTTCGCCCACGCCGCGATCCTACGCGGCCCGGAGTCGGACGCGCTGATGTACCACCTCACGGAGTCCGCGCTCGACGACTTCGAAGCGTACGTCCGGCAGGATCTGGCGGACCGCGTTCGAAACCGACTCCTCGACGAGGGGCTCGGCGCCGACGGCCAGGAACCGGCGGCCTTCGAGCAGCGGCTCCACGAGACCGTCGCCGACGCGGACGCGAACGGCGTCCCCCTCGGCGAGGCCCTGGATATCGTCGCCAGACGGACCAGCGGCGTCCTCAAGGCGGAGTTCGACCGCCTCTCGCGGGACGTGGGACTGACCGACGACTTCCCCGGAGCGTTCGAACGGTTCGCAAACCGACACGACGTTCCGGCCGTTACGCGGATCGGCCGCCTGCTCGAGGACAGCTACCGGGCGACGAACGACCTCGAACCGATCCTCCGGGTCGCCACCGACGACCTGGAAACGCGGAACAGGATCCGGGGTCGCCAGCGACGGAACATGCACCCGGACGTGCTCGTCGTCGTCCTCGGCGTCCTCGTCTACGTCGGCATCGTCATCGTGTTCGACACCCAGTTCCTGCCGGTCGGGATGGAGCTGGCGCTCCAGCCCCAGGACGGGCTCTCCCGGGCGCCGTTGCAGATCGGCGAGGTACCCGCGGCGGTGTATCGCGAGCTCTTTTTCCACTCCGCACTCATCCAGGCCGCGGGCAACGGGCTTCTGCTGGGGAAGTTCGTGGACAACCGCCTCCCCAGCGTCGTGAAGTACGCCGCCGGTCTGACGGGGATGACGCTCGTGGCGTTCCTCGTCTTCGTCTGAGTCGGCCCCGATTTCCGGAACGCGTCCGACTCCCGCCCGATTCCCCGCCACTCCGCATCCTCATTTTTAAGTAGCCAAGCGATAATCTTGCAGTATGACTGAGGGAATAGGAAGCGAATCTTCCGGGCCTACCGAGCAGGCGGTCGGCGAACGCGACGCCGACGCCGCCGGTTCGGCCGCCAGCGCATCGGGCGACAGTATCGTCGACCGAGCTGGCGAGCGCGTCCTCCACATCGGCGAGGACCGCCCGATCCGCATCTCGACCGGGCATCGACTCCAGCATCACGACGGTAAGTGCAGCCGCCCACACGGGCACAACTACGAGATCACGGTCACCGTTCGCGGCGAGCTCACGGCCGAGGGCTGGGTCGTCGACAAGGGCGTCGTCACCGACGTCATCGACGACTGGGACCACGTGTTCCTCCTCGAAGCCGGCGACCCCCTCGTCGACGCATTCGCGGAGGCCGGCGACGCCGACGGCACCGTCGTCCTCGACGCGCCACCGACGGCCGAGGTGATGGCCGCGGTGCTGGAGGAGAAGCTCGCGGCCCGGCTCCCGGAGACCGTCTCCGAAATCGGCGTTTCGGTGCGTGAAACGGGCGAACTCTGCACCGCACCCTGATGCCGGTCACGAGCAACGTCGACGACGACCACGTCGCGCGCGACGAGCAGGGAGTCACCCCCGACGCGGAAGCCGACTCCGACAGGCGCTCCGAATCCGACTCCGGCCCCGACGAGCCGGCGCTCCCGATCAACGAGCTGTTCGCCTCTCTCCAAGGGGAGGGTACGCTCGCCGGGCAGCCCTCGACGTTCGTCCGTACCTCCGGCTGTAACCTGCGCTGCTGGTTCTGTGACTCCTATCACACCTCCTGGGAGCCCACCGGCGCGTGGATGCTCCTTGACGACGTCATCGGCTCTGTAACGGACCGCGACCCGGACCACGTCGTTCTCACGGGCGGGGAGCCCCTCGTCCACGACGAGGCCGTCGACCTCCTGCACGAGCTGGACGAGCGCGGCTACCACCTCACCGTCGAGACGAACGGCACCATCGTTCCCCCCGCGGACACGCCCATCGATCTCGCGAGCGTGAGCCCGAAACTCGCCTCGTCGACGTCCTCGCCGGAGCGTCCACCCGCTGGCGTCGAACTCGCCGAGGACGCAGACGCCCCCGACGCCGACGGCCCGGAGGTCGACGGCGTCGACGACGCGGAGATAGAACGCTGGGCCGAGACACACGAGGCGGACCGCCTCGACCTCGACGCGCTGGCGACGCTCGTCGCGCGCTACGAGACCCAGCTGAAGTTCGTCGTCACCGGGCCCGACGACGTGCCCGAGATCAACGACCTCGTCGCCGACGTGCGCGACCGGCTCGACGCGACCGACTTCGTCGACGACCCGGCCGTCGACGCCCCCATCTCAGCAAGCGAGCGACTCCCGGACGACCAGGTCCTCCTGATGCCGGAGGGCCAGACGCGCGACCGACTCGAGGAAACGCGCCGCGTCGTCGCCGACATCGCGCTCGAACAAGGTTACCGATACACCCCGCGGCTCCACGTCGACCTGTGGAACGACGCGCCCGAAACCTGATACGATGACTGACTCCGAAACTTCCACCATGGACTCTACTGACTCGACCGACTCGACCGATTCGACCGACAAACGCGCCGTCGTCCTCGTCTCCGGCGGCATGGACAGCGCGACGACCGCCTACGAAGCCGCCGAACGCGGCTACGAGCTCTACTTCCTGCACACCTCCTACGGCCAGAACACGGAGACGAAGGAGTACGAGTGCGCCCGCGCGCTCGCGGAGCGCGACGAACTCCCCGTCCGCGACTTCTTCCACGTCGAGACCGACCACCTCCAGGGGATCGGCGCGTCCTCGCTGACGGACGACGAGATGGCCGTCGAGGATGCCGACACCGACAGCGACGAGATTCCCTCCTCGTACGTTCCCTTCCGCAACGCGAACCTGCTTGCGATGGCGGTCTCGTACGCCGAGGCCAACGACTGCGACGCCGTCTTCGTCGGCGCGCACTCCGAGGACTACTCCGGCTACCCTGACTGCCGCCCCGAGTTCTTCGAGGCGTTCGAGACGATGGTCGACGTCGGCACGAAGCCCGAGACCCACATCGCGGTCGAGGTCCCGTTCGTTCACGACTCGAAGACGGACATCGTCGAGCGTGGCCTCGAACTCGACGTCCCCCACGAGCTCACCTGGTCGTGCTACCGCGACGAGGAACCGGCCTGCGGCACCTGCGACGCGTGCGCGTTCCGGCTGGAGGCCTTCCGGAACCTCGGCGAACGCGACCCGATCCCGTACGCCGAGCGCCCGGCGACGAACTGACGCGGTCGGGTCGGTTCCGTCTCGATGGCCCCATCCACGCCACCGTGACCCATACCACCGGCTCTCTCGCACGCCTTTTGAACGACCGTCTCGCATAGCTGGTAATGAGTTATCGTATCGGCCTCGTCGGCAAGCCCTCCGTGGGCAAGTCGACGTTCTTCAATGCCGCGACGATGAACGACGTGCCCGAGGGCGCGTATCCGTTCACGACGATCGACCCGAGCGTTGGCGAGGCGTACGTCCGCGTGGAGTGTGCCGCCCCCGAATTCGACGAAACCTGCACGCCGAGCGTCGGCGTCTGCCGCGAGGGCACGCGGTTCGTGCCCGTCCAGCTCGTCGACGTCGCCGGGCTCGTCCCGGGCGCCCACGAGGGCCGCGGGCTGGGCAACCAGTTCCTTTCCGACCTCAACGAGACGGACGTGCTCGTCCACGTCGTCGACTTCTCCGGCAAGACCGACATCGAGGGCGAGGCGACCGAGGGGCACGACCCCCGCGACGACATCGACTTCCTCGAGGAGGAACTCGACCAGTGGTACCTCGACGTGCTCGAGAAAGGCATCGAGAAGTTCGAGACGAAGTACCACGGCGCCGAAGCCGCCATCGAGGAGGAACTCGCCGAGCAGATGTCCGCCTTCGGCATCGGGAAGGACCGGATGAAGCAGGTCATCCTCGCCGAGGAGATCGGTCTGGATCCCGAGGAATGGGACGCCCAGGACCGCGAGGACCTCGCCCGCGAGATCCGGAAGCGGACGAAGCCGATGGTCGTCGCCGCAAACAAGATGGACACCGAGCCGGCCCAGGAGAACTGGGAGGCGATCACGGACGACCCCGACTACGACCACCTCTCCTTCGTCCCGGCCAGCGCCCACGCTGAAAAGGCCCTGAAGAATGCCGACGAAGCGGGCGTCGTCGACTACGTCGCCGGCGACGACGAGTTCGACATCGTCGGCGACGTTTCCGGCGACCAGGAGGCCGGGCTCCGCCAGATCGAGGAGTTCGTCGAGAGCTACGGCGGCACCGGCGTCCAGCAGTCCATCGAGGAGGCCGTCTTCGACGTACTCGGCTCCATCGCCGTCTTCCCGGGCTCCGCGAACGGCTTCGACGACGAGAAGGGTGTCTTCCGCGACTGCTTCCTCCTGCCCGAGGGCGCGACGACGGAGGACTTCGCGTTCCACATCCACTCGGACATCGGCGAGGGGCTCCTTCACGGCACGGACTGTCGGACCGACCGCCAGGTCTCGAAGGGCCACGAGCTCGCCCACCGCGACGTCATCGAGCTGATCTCGACGAAGCAGGCTGCACCCTGACGACGGGCTGGCGCCCAACACCCGCAGTTCTCTCCCAGCCTACACCGCTTCGCGTAGCTCCTCGATTCGTTCCACGTCGCGCACGCCAGCGAGCAGCGCGACGGCGAAGACGGCCTCGGCGTCCGCGTCCGGCACGTCGCCGCCGCGGACCGTTCGGGCTGCGGTTTCCCCTTCGAGCCAGGACCGGCCATCGGCGATCGCTCGTCGGTTGAGCCAGGCTGGCGGCCCGCCGACGGCGAGCAGCGCGCCCGTCGCCGCCGAGCGGTCGCAGTCGGCCGTGAGCTTCCCCCGGACAGCCTTGCGGACGACGGTCTCGACGGCACTGACCGCCTGGCTCGTGTCGACGTCGGGCTCGTCGTTGCCCCCGATCAGCCCGAGTCCGAGCAGCGAGCCGTCCCCCGCGGTGTCGACTTCCTGTTCCGCGTAGCCCAGCGCAGCCAGAACGGTCTCGTCGCCGAACGTGCGATCCACGTCGCT
Source organism: Halopenitus sp. (assembly GCA_042219525.1). Classification (GTDB taxonomy): domain Archaea; phylum Halobacteriota; class Halobacteria; order Halobacteriales; family Haloferacaceae; genus JBDGPU01. Next base: position 31,869 of record JBDGPU010000045.1, on the reverse strand, counting down.
GGCGTCGATCGTCTGCTCCGCGCGCACCTCCCCGCCCTCGGCCCGATCGCCGAGCGAGAAGAACGTCGCCAGTCGGTGGATCAGCTCGTCGTTGAGCCGCGGTCGGCCCGCGGCCAGTCCCTCGTCCGTCCGCAGATACGCCTCGTTGTCGAACGGAATGATCGCGTCGGCGACGCCGTTCAGGCGGTCGATCGTCCGGAGCGCGTTCCGCCCCGCGAGCGGCCGGGAGAGGGTGTCGGCGCCGCTGGCCGGGCCCTGCAGAGAAGCCGGTCCATCCGCTACCTCGGCTTGCGCGTCCTCGGACCGCTCGATCTCCCCGTTCGTCGGGAGCGTGCCGACGACGTAGACCGGAGTGCCGTACAGTTCGCGGATGTCGGCCGCCAGCGCCGGCGCCGTGCCGCCGCCGGTCGCGCCGCCGAGGCCGACGACGAGGAGAAACGCCTCGGCCTTCGAAGGGCTTCCCTGGTCGATGACGCGACTCAGCTCGTCGACGTGAGCTTCACCGACGTCGAGGCCGGCCCGGAGGTCGCCGTCGAGCCCCTCGGAGGCGGTCCCGTAGCGGTGTCGGTGGTCCTCCGGGACGGCGGTCAGGTCAGCGAGCGCTCCCGGGTCGGTGTCGAACGCGAAGGTGTCGACGACGAAGGCGCCGTCCAGCCGCTGGTCGTCGGTCGTCACCTGTCGTCCATCCGCCTGTCCGGTGCCCGCTCGCTCGGCGAGCTGGTCGACGATCCGACAGCCAGCGCCGCCGACGCCGATGACCTCCAGATTCATACTCGGTGGTGGTCGTTCGGGGTGTTAGGTTTTGCTGCTATCGGCAGGGCGGGGGCGACCGGTCGACCGCTCCCCACTGGCAACGGTGACTCCCGAGTCAGTCGTCCGCCGGTGCGGTGTCGCTCCCGGCCGCGTCCTCCAGGTCGTCGGCGACGGTCGCGACTTGCTCGTCCGGGATGGTCCCATCGTCGCGGAGGCCGCGCTCCTCGTAGTACTCCTGCACGGCGTCCTCGAGGTCCGGGATGTCGTAGGGGAGGTCGTCGTCAGCGACGTCCTTGCCGCGCTGGTTGTTGAAGTGGCGCTCGCGCTCGATGGTCCGGGCGCCGATATCGAGCAGGTCCTCGTAGGGGTGGTCGAGGAGCTGTTCGAGCCGGTCGTCCGTGACGTAGTCGCCGGCGAACGCGCAGACGACGCCGGAGTCGCGGATGACGTTCCGGTCCTCCTTCTGCACGAGAAGCTCGGACTTCCCGAGCGTCCCTTCGGGGTCGATCTCGCCCGAGTACTCCGGCCCGAGCATCCCGGCGTACATGTGGTCGCCGCCGCGGTTCGCGACCGCGTAGGAGAGCCCCTGGCCGTGAAGGACGCGCCCGTCGTGGGCCGCGAATTCCATGCCCTTCACCGTGTAATCGCCGACGCCCAGCTCGTCGTGCGCGCGGTGGACGCCCTCGGCGAGGGTGTCGCCGATGCCGTCACGGTAGGCGATCTTCTCAGTGATCTCCTGGGCGAGTTCCGCGTTGCCGAACTCGTCCTCGCTCGCGAGGTAGGCCGCGACGGTCACGCCGGCGGAGATGGTGTCCATGCCGAGGGTGTCACACAGCTCGTTGGCCTTCATCACGTCGACGATGTCGCCGACGCCCTGATTGGAGCCGAACGCGTAGACGGTCTCGAACTCGGGTCCCTCGGTCTCGACGCCCGTCTCCTCGTCTTTCGTCGGGAGCTTGCAGGCGTAGGCGCAGGCCGAGCAGGCGCCCTTCTTGTACTTCTTCTCCTCGACGGCGTCGCCGCCGATCTGGTCCGCGTCCTCGAACTCGTACCCCTCGAAGTACCGCGTCGGCAGCGAGAAGTTCTCGTTGATGAACTCCGTGCCGCCGGTCGTCCCCTGGCGGCGCATCTGGTCGTCCGAGGTCGCCGCCTCCTTGTGGACGTCCATCGCCGGCGGGTCGGGAATCTCGATTTCGGGGTCCGCGTCGCCTTCGAACGTGACGGCCTTCAGGTTCTTCGAGCCGAGGACTGCGCCCAGTCCGCCCCGGCCGAACGCGCGTGAATCGTAGGTCATCACGCAGGCGAACCGGACGAGGTTCTCGCCAGCCGGCCCGATGGCGATGCAGTTCTCCGGCCCAAGCCCGCGCGTCTCCTCGACGTAGTCGGAGACCTCGGGAACTTCCGCTTGCTCGAGTTCAGGCACTTCCTCGAACTCGACGCCCTCGTCCGTGACGTGCGCGATGAGGAGCTCGTCGCTCTCGCCGACGACTTCGAGGACGGAGAGGCCAGCGCCGGTGAACTCCCGCGAGAGGTAGCCGCCGGCGTTCGTGGAGACGAGCCCGTCCGTGAGCGGGGAGAGCCCCGTCATCGACATCCGGCCCGTGAAGGACATGTTCGACTGCTGGAGCGGGCCCGTCGAGAGGTACGCGCGGTTCTCCGGGCCGAACGGGTCGGCATCGTACGGGATTCGGTCGTGGGCCAGCGCCGTCGCCAGCGCGCGCCCGCCGATGAACTGCTCGAGGAGGTCGTCGATGTCGGTCCGCGTGGCTGTCCGCTCGGAGAGGTCGAGCGTCAGCAGCGGCCCTTCGGCGTGAAGCATACCGGGAAGTTGCGGCCCGGGGGCAATAGGGTTACCCCTGGACCCGCCGGTTGCCGGTTCTTCGTCCCGCTACCGCCGACCCGGTTCCTAGACGTAAACCCGGACGACGTGGCCGCCGCAGCCGCATTGCTCGACGTACTCCCACCTGATCGCGTCCCCGTACTCCAGGTCCAGAGCGTCGTAGAGGTAGGTTTCCGGGTGGCCGTGGTCGCCGTGGGTTACGAGGTTGACGTGGTTCCCGGCGGCGGTGTGCTCGATGGCTGACTGCGCCTGCTCGACGAGCAACTCCCGGTCGGCGGCGTGTTCGGGCCCCTCCAAGTTCGCGGACCAGGAGTTGTCGTGGACGTGATCGGTGATCGGTTCGGGCGACTCGTGATCGTGGTCGTGGTCGTGGTCGTCGGCTGAACTCGACATCGCTGTCCCGACTCTTGCCACGGGAGCGGCAATAGGTGACGCACGAAGATGTTCGGCCCACCACCGACACTGGCCCGGGCGGAAGTGGCCGTATGGCCCGGCACGGCGTGTCGACGGCGACGCCCCGGAACCGCCGGAGGCGACGGGTTACGCGAACGCGTCTGTCCGAGGCCGAAGCAGTCCGGGACAGCAGGGGGATGGCGATGGGCTGGGAGGAAGCCCCACGATGAGCGCAGCGACGGTCTCCCGCTGGAGTCGGCGGTACGTGCTCGCCAGTGCCGCGTTTCTGGTCGCCTGGCAGGTGGGCGTCCTCTCGGGCGCCTCGCGGGCGACGACCGTGGTGCTCGGGCTCTACGGGTTCGTCCTCCACATGGTGTTCGGCAAGGCGTACGCGCTCGTCCCCTCGTACTTCGACCGCTCCCTCCCGGTGCCGCAGTCGCCCGCGGTCCAGTTCCCGCTCGTCCTCCTCGGGACGCTCGGTCTCGTGGCGGACGCTGCCGCGGTCGGTCCGTCCTGGACGGGCGCTATCGGGGCCGTTCTCTGGAGCCTCGGCGTCGGGGTCTTCGTCGGGACGCTCGCCTGGACGATCCGAACGAATCCGACCGGCGGCAACACCGGGACGGGCGACGCCAACGCGCGACTGCGACCGACCGACCGGCTCGCGAACGCGGTCGTCCCGGTCGCGCTGGCGTACCTCCTTCTCGGAGCACTGGTGACGCTCGCAAGTCGAACTATGTCATCCCTCCCCGTCGCCGCGGGTGGGTCCCGGGTGGCTCACCTGCTCGCCGCGGGCGGGCCAGAGGCGACTCACCTGATCGCCGCGGGGACGGCCGCACTCCTGATCTTCGGGCTCGGCGCGCGGTTACTGCCGCGCTTCCTCGTCAAGACCCCGCCACGGTGGCTCGTCGCGACGGTGCTGTCCGCGGGGGCTCTCGGTCCGGCGCTCCTCGCGGGAACGTTTCGCGTCGAACCCTGGTTCCGGCTCGGTGCGCTGGTGGAGGCGACGGCAGTCGTCGCGTACGCCGGACTCGCCGGGTTGCTGTACGCGAGGTCCGACCGTCGCCGAGTCGGGTTCTACGGCGTGCTGGCGGGTGCCCTCGCGGGCGTCGGGGGCGTCGCGCTCGGGCTTCGGTTCGCCTTCCATGGCGTGTCGGCGGCGACGGTACAGGCCCACCTCCGGCTGAACCTCCTCGGGTTCGTCGGCTCGACTATCGTCGGGCTGGCGTACCAGTTCTATCCCCCCGGCGTGGGCGCCTGGCCCGGGTCCGGCGACCGGACCGCGGCGCTGTCGATAGCCGGGCTGGCGGGTGGTGCCGTCGCTCAGGCGGTCGGTCTCGTCTCGGGGATAGCGACGCTGACGACTGTCGGGGAATTGGCTGCGCTTCTCGGGGCACTGAGTTACGCCTGGGTGCTCGCCAGCGTTTTTGCGACGAGGTGAGCAGGGCGTTCAGTCGGCGAGGGCGGCCGGCCGCCACGAGCGTGCCTTGGCGACCAGCTCCCTGTCCGCGGGTTCGACGTAGCCGAGGCCGATCATCGCCCCGAAGTAAACGGCGAAGAGGCCGACGAGGAACGGCAGCAGCCGGAGCGCGGTGTCGACCCAGTCGCCGGCGAGGAGGAAGAATCCGAGTGCGGCACCGAGGGTGATTCCCATCGGGACGAGCATCGGCGCCTCGAAGGAGTGCGCGCCCGAGAACCGGTAGACGAGCCAAACGCGGATCACGTTCCGGGCGACCAGCGCAGCAGCCGTCGCGAACGCGGCGCCAACGATGCCGAACGGCGGGATGAGCCAGAGGTTGAGCCCGACGTTGCCGACGGCCGCGACGAAGTTCGCCCACATCACGGCTCGCGTCTTCCCGAGCGCGGTCAGCGTCGCGCCGTTCGGCCCCATCACGTTGCCGAGGAAGTAGGCCACTGCGAGGATGCGGAGGGCGAGGCCGCCGGCCCGGTACTCCGGCCCGAACACGGTCCCGAGCGCGAGTTCCGGAAAGAGGAGGAACGTCAGCGCCACCGGAAACGTCAACGAGGCGAACCACTTCGTGAGGACGAAGTAGACCCGCTGGACCGCCTTTGTCGCACCCTTCGCCGTGAACTCGGAGACGACGGGGGTGTACAGGAAGATCATCGACCCCCAGATGATCGTGATCCCACGGACGAGCGGGCGAACGCCGTCGTAGATACCGACCTCGGCGGCGGTCTTGAAGTAGCCGAGCATGAGGATGTCCGTCCACGACATGATCTGGATCAGCAGCGACGCGAACAGCAGCGGGAACGAGAACGCCAGGAGCTCGTACCCCTCGCTGGGCCGGCGGAGTGCGGCCAGGGCCGCGCCACGGAAGGCCCCGGGGTCGGCATAAACCGTGTAGGCGAGGTAGCAGACGGCCGTCAGCGCGAGCGACGCGGGGAAGGCCAGCAGCGCGGCGGTGACACCGACCTGCCAGTAGACGACCGCCGCGAGCAACAGCGGGAACGTCGCCTTCTGGAGGAACTCCTGGAAGACGACGCGCTCCTTGGCCCGCCCGAAGCCACGGAAGACGGCGGTACAGATCTTCACGACGGCGAGGCCGGGGAGCGCGACGGCGGCGACCCGGAACGCGAGGGCGTACTCCGGGTGGCCGAACAGCGACGCCAGCGGCCCCGCCAGCGCATACAGCAGGGCCGCCACGGCCACGCTGGCGACGGTTGCGGAGACGAGGCCCCACGTCACGATACTCGCCGGGGTGAGATCGGAGACGACCTCGTCGGCATCGGTGTCGTCGGCACCGTGAAAGGCCACCTGCCGCGTCACGCCGTTCCGGAGCCCGAGCGTCGCGACGACGGTGAGGATCGAGGCGACCGTGAACGCCAGCGAGAAGAGGCCGTACTCTTCGGGCGAGAAGGACCGCGTGAACAGTCCGCGTCCTGTCAGCATCAGGGCCATCCCGGCGATCATTCCGCTGACGACCACCGCCGCACCGCCGGTCACCTCGAACAGGGAGTCGACGACGGAGTCCGGATCTGTCGCTGCCGGATCCCCGCTCCCGTCGTCCGTCGCCGTCGACTCGTCCGAACTCGTCACAGGTGCGGGCGAACCGCCAGTGAGTTGAAGAAGTTGCGATCTCCGACGGCGTCAGTCGACCTCGCCCGGCGTCGACCCCTCGGTCCAGTGCCCCGTCGGCGTCCCGCACTCGCTGCAGACCGCGATCGTCGCCTCCTCGCCCTCGTGTTCGCCCACGTCCATGTCCTCGACGTCGGCCTCGGGCCCGACGCGCTCGAGCTCGTGGTGCGTCTCCGTCTCGCAGGTGTGGCAGTACCGGAGCTTCGTCATGTCGCCGTAGTCGAGCGGCGCGCCGAGCGCGACGGCGAAAACGCGCTCGTCGCCGCGATTCCAGCCACGCTGGAACTCGCCGCGGTCGACGCGGAGCGCCTCGCGGGGGCCGACCTCGACGTCGACGGTTTCGGTCTCGAAGGTCGCGGTGCCCTCGAAGACGAAGAACACCTCCTCCTGCACCTCGTGGTCGTGGTAGGCAAACGCGAAGCTGTCGCCGGGTTCGAGCTCGTAGTAGTTGATCGCCAGATCCGTCGTCCCCAGCGGTCCCGTCAGCGACTTCATCACGGCCGCGGGTATGATCCGGTTTTCGAGCTCGTCCGCGTCCACGTGTTCCATACCCACACTGCGCCGGGACCGGTAAAACACCTATTGGAAGCAGAAGAGCCTGCGCCCGCGCGGGAAACTCTGTCGCGTGCAGGTACCGCTCGCGTACCGCTATCGCTCGCGAGCTGCCTCTACGAGCCGGTCGAACGCGCCCGAGGCGGCGTGACGATGTGCGTACGTGCCGACGGTCGCGTACTCGCGGAGGCCGTCGTGGTCACCGTCGATGCCGTCGCCGCGCTCGACGTCGAACGCGAACCGGGCGTCGCTGGCGGCGTCGACGGCGGCCGAGTCGTGGCTGGAGTAGTGGAACTCGTGGCCGCGCTGATGGGCGCCCGCAGCCGAGGTCGGACCGTCCTCCCGCGCGACGAGTTCGACGTGATCGAGCGCCTGGTAGCGACCGTGCATCTCGACGCCGCCCGGGAGGACGCCGGCCATCTCGTAGGTGTCGCCCTCGTCCGTCGTCAGCGACTCCGCGAGCGCCATGAACCCGCCGCACTCGCCGAGTATCGGGAGCCCCTCCGCGGCACGGTCGGTCAGCGTCGACAGCGCCGGGCTCGCTGACAGCGCCTCGGCATTGAGTTCCGGATAGCCGCCCGGGAGGTAGACCGCGTCACAGGTCGGGAGGTCGTCTCCGGCGACGGGGGCGAAGGTGACGACGTCTGCGAGGGTCCCGAGTCGCTCGCGCGTGGAGGGGTAGATGAAGCGGAAGGCTTCGTCCTGCGCGACGGCGACGGTCGGGCGATCGTCGATCGTTGCGGTCGACGGTTGATCGATGCGCGAACTCGGTTGCGCCGGCTCGCGCGCGACGTCGAGCAACGCCGCCACGTCGACGTGCTCGGCCCCCGAATCGATCGCCTCGTCGCCAAGGGGGGCCTCGTCGCCCATGTGGAGGCCGAGGTGCCGGTCCGGGATCTCGAGACCCGAGGTCGGCGGGATGCGCCCGAGGAACTGGATGCCCTCGGGGAGGGCGTCGCGGATCCCCTCCTCGTGGCGGCCACCGTGCGCGCGCTGGGCGACGATGCCCGCGACGTCGACGCGAGGGTCCTCGATGGTTTCGCGGACGTCGTCCGGGAGCGCGTCGTGGGCGGCGTACTCCCGGAACCCGAGCGCGGTCGCTCCGACGCTCTGCATCCCGGCCTGGGCGTCGACGACGAGGACGACCGGGAGGTCGAGCGCGGCCGCCGTCGCCGCCGTCGAGGTGACGCTGCCGTCGTAGAGCCCCATCATCCCCTCGACGACCATGAAATCGCCGTCGCTGGCTGCGTCCGCGGCGGTCCGCCGGACGCCGTCGAGGCCCTGCATCCAGGTGTCGAGCGTGCGGGAGGGTTTCTCGAAGACGGCGGCGTGGTGGCTCGGGTCGATGAAGTCGGGGCCGGCCTTCGCCGGCACCGGCTCGTGGCCCGCGTTCTCCAGCGCGCGCAAGACGGACAGCGCCGCGACCGTCTTGCCGACGCCCGAGGACGTGCCCCCGAGGACGACGCCCTTCACGCGCGACACCCCGAGGCGGCCCGGTTCGGGTCCGTGCTTCCTGCTGGTTGGCGGCCGTTCGGCCGTCTCGTCCCGCTGCCATCGTGCATACTGAAGCGACGCGGGCGAGGCCGCATAAAACGCTCGCGTGCCCGTGGGTGATCGCCGTGGTTCGTCGCGTTCGGGTGGTTTTGGCCCTCCGACCGGTTTTGACTGCCTCGTATTCGTCCTGGAATCGGTTCCCTCCCCAGGTTCCAGTTCCCTCGTCACGCTGGCCAACCCCGGTTACGTAACGGTTAGCTCGCCTTTTTAATGATTAATCACGATCATTCAGGGAGACAATAGCATGTCAGATCCAATTCGCTCGGGCTTTGCAGGCCTCCGTTGGCAGCGTGACAGGCGCCCAGTATCGCGACGCGTACGCCGCACGAACGGGGTGGTCGCGCCATGACCACGCACTCCGACGTCGATGTAGACGAACCGGCTCGATTCCAGCGGCCGCCAGCATGGAAGGGCGGCGCGACCGCCGGACTGGTGGCGACTGTCGCGATGGGACTGGTGATTATGGCGATGGATGCGGAGGCGCTCCGGGGTGCCATCGCCGGGCTCTATGGACTCAGCGGGAACGTTCTCGCCGGGGGGGTGGCACACCTCGCGCACGGGACACTGTTCGGCGTGCTCTTTGCAGTCGTGTTGGCCGATCCGGGCCTGTATCGACTCACCGACTGGCGCTGGAAGACCGTCCTCGCAGGGGTCATCTACGGGCTCCTGCTCGCTGTCGTCGGTGCAGGCATCATCATGCCGATCTGGTTGAATGCAGCCGGGTTCCCCGCCTCACCGACCATGCCGTTCGTCACGAACGCGACGCTGCTCTGGCATCTGGTCTACGGGCTCGTGCTCGGGTCGCTATTTCCGGTCGTCGAACACCTCTGAGGAGCTGCCCACCCGGCGGCCGCGCGACGTCGGGAGTATCCCGACGAAGTCCCCTTTCACTCGACGTTGGAGTCCCGCCGTGCGTGTTCGAATGGCGACCTCGACTTCGGATCCGAACAGCCGGGAAATCCCAACAGCGTCGGACGTGTTTCACGAATGGCAACCGCAGTACTGTTGATTCCGTTTGCCTAGCGTAGAACGCGCCCCCAGAAGCTGGCAGAGAGTCGCGGAGCGCTCTCATTCGCCTGGATTCGGCTTCTCCGACCTCCCCCGCGTCGGCGTGGGCAAGTTATTTAGTGTCCGCCTTGCAAGCCTGTAGCAAGTCCCTTTGGACTAATCCAACCACACTTTCATAACGATGACCCGGGAAACCCTCATCCTCGTCGGCCGCGAGGCCACGTCCGCGGTACTCGAGCGACACGCGGCCCGGCTCCGGGAACGCGACGTCGTCGACACCGTCACGACGGCCACCTACGGCACGGAGCCCGCGTTCGACCTGGCCGAGCCGTTCCGCGCCCACGAGGCCGACCGCACGTACGTCGTACCGATGTGTTTCGCCCACACCTACGAAACGACCGAGGACGTGCCCCAGGCGCTCTCGGAGCTCTCCGGGGAGGTCCGCTACTGTGACCCCGTCGGCGAGAGCCCGGCCGTCACGGAGATCCTCCGCGAGCGAGCCGCGGAAACGCACGAGGAGGATGCTGACGACGGTAGCGACGACGAGGCCGACGCGCTGCTGCTCGTCGCGCTGGGCAACAGCAGCGACGACTACGGGCGCGACGCCGCCGAATACCACGCCGAGCGGCTCCGGAGCGACTTCGAGGAGGTCCGGACCGCCTACCTGCTCCAGAGCCCGGCCGTCGAGTGCGCGCGCTACACCCTGGACCACGACAGCGCCGTCGTCGTCCCCCTGTTCGTCGCCGAGTGCGAGGCGACCCGCACGGGCATCCCGGAGAAACTCGAGTTGGATCGCGGCGGCTTCGAGTACGCGGAGCCGTTCGGGTCCGGCGCCCAACTCACCGAAGCGATCCACGCGGAGGTCGAACGCGAGCGCGTGCTCGCCGACCGCGACAGCGAAACCGCCGGCACCGACCTCGTCGCCGACGCGCGCCCGGTCGCGACCGACGGTCGCGGGCAGGACTGAGGAAGTCCGATTTCTCTAGCTTATAAACACCAGTCGACAGTGACGAATTTTCCTTAAAAAGAACCTCTCGCCTTTCGAATTCGAGGACGGCCCGCCGCCCTGTGCTCAGTTCCGCACCGCGAGCACGGACAGGTCGGAGAAGCGCGTATCCTCCCTGCCGTCCCCGCCCGCTTCTTCCGCGAGGTCACCGAGCGTCGTCTCGGTGACAGACTCGTCCTCGTGTGTCAGCCGCTCCAGCACGAGCGCCGTTGCGTCCGGGTCACCGCCGTGGTCGAGGAGGTCGGCCGCGATATCCCCGGGCATCCAGTCGAACGGCCGCGGGAGGACGAGCAGGTTGCGCTCGCCGACGTCCTCGTGGAGCTTCGCGAGGTCGTCGTCCAGCGAGCCGCTCTTGTGGAGCGTCACGAACGTCGTGTCCTCCATCGGCGTCCGCGCGCGACTGGCGGCGACCTGCAGCGAGGAGATGCCGGGCTCGACGCGGACGGCGACGTCCTCGTCGGTGCCAGCATAGCCTTCGTCCGCAACGCCCGCGTCGACCGCCTGCTGCACCTTCCCGACGAACTGGTAGCCAGAGTGGTTCGGGTCGCCCATCAGGACGGCCGTCCCTTTCTCGCCGGCCGCGACGCGCTCGCCGAACGCTTCCAGCGCCTCGGCCTCGTCGCGATAGCCGCAGGTGAGCGTGTCGCCGGTGATCAGGTCGTCGACGAACTCGACGACCGTCTCGAAGCCGACGATGACGTCGGCCTCGCGGATCGCCCGCTCGGCTCGCGGGACGAGGTACTCGCGGTTGCCCGGGCCGATGCCGACCGCGTGGACGACCGCGTCGGTGACGTCGCTGGCAACTGCTCCGGCGTCGGCACCGAGCTGCACTGTCGGGTCGGGCGCGTCGGCCGCGTAATCGGCGGGGTCGGGCCCGCTGTCGAGGTCGTAGGCGTCGCTCACAGCTCGCCCCGCTCCAGCTGTGCCAGCGTCAGCTCGTCGTTGCGCACGTCGCTGGCGACGTGGACGAACTCGTTCGTCAACCCGGCTGCGAGCCCCGAACCACCCCGGCGACCGACGTTGGTCACAGCCGGCACGTCGTGCTCGTCGGCGACCTCGCGGAGTCGCTTCCGGCTCTCGGCGGCCTTCACGAAGCCGACGGGCGTGGCGACGACCGCGGCGGGGCGAGTCCCCTGCTCGATGCAGTCGGCGAGCGCGAGCGCGGCGGTCGGCGCGTTGCCGACGACGGCGATGGCGCCGTCGTAGACGCCCTCCTTGTCGAGCGTGAGGACGCTCGCCGCGGTCCGGGTCATCCCCGTCTCCGCCGCGAGCTCGGCGCCGTTGCCGATGGCCTTCTTCACCTCGCAGTTGTGGCCGCGGCCGGTGATGCCGGACTTGACCATCGTGATGTCCGTCACGATGGGCGCCTCGTCCAGCACCGCGCGGGCGCCGGCTGGGACTGGGTCGTGCTCGAAGCGCATGAGGTGCTGGAACTCGGGGTCGCCCGTCGCGTGGACCGACTTCGCACGCATGCGGTCGGCGGGCTCCTCTTGCGGGACGATTTCGTGGACACGGTCCATGCTCGTCTCCGCGATGTCCATCGCGTTCGAGGTCGTCGCGCCGAGGTCGGCGTACTCCTCGAAGTCCTCGTCGGCTGCGTCGTCTTCGTTCGCCTCAGCTGCACCATCAGTCGTCATCGCTGCTCACCCCCGTGTCGTCGCCAGCACCGCTTGCGTCGCCGGCGCCGTCGCCCCCGCTGGCCAGGTCCGGCGGGTCGGCGGCGGCGCGGGCTTCGAGGTCGCCGTCGACCTCGAGGTTGAGGTCGCGCAGGCGGTCGACGGTCTCCTGGTCGGCGTCCCAGAGGCCCCGGTCGATGGCCTCCAGCAGGGTGTCGGTGATCGAGTCGAGCGCCCAGGGGTTGACGTCGCGGAGCCACTCCTGGCGCTCCTCGTCGAAGGCGTACTTCTCGGCGACGTCCGCCCAGAGCGCGTCGCTGATGACGCCGGCGGTCGCGTCCCAGCCGAGTGTTACGTCGACCGTCTTCGAGAGGTCGCCGGCGCCCTTGTAGCCGTGTTCCATCATGGAGTCGAGCCAGTTCGGGTTGAGGACGCGCGAGCGCATCGCCTTTCGGACCTTCTCCTCGTTGGTGTACACCGTCACGTTGTCCGGGTCCGAGGAGTCGCCGACGTAGGAGGCCGGCTCCGAGCCGGAGACCTCCGTGACGGCGGTGATGAAGCCGCCGTGGAAGGCGTACCAGTCCGAGGAGTCGAACTCGTCCTGCTCCATCGTGTCCTCGATCTTGACGGTGGCCTCGACGTTGCCGAGGCGCCGCTCGAAGCTGTCGTGGGCCTCCGAGGTCTTCCCGCGCGATCCGAGCGCGTAGCCGCCCCACTGGACGTAGACGTCCGCGAGGTCCGCGCGGTCGTCCCAGTTGCCCTCGTCGACCGCCTTGTTCGTCCCGGCACCGTAGCCGCCGGGCCGGGTCGTGAACACGCGGTGTTTGGCTGCCTTCTCCGGGCTGTCGTGCCCGGCCGCCTCGAGTTCGGCGGCCTCCTCCTCGACGTGCTTTTTCACGTAGTTCATCTCGTGCGGTTCGTCGAGGTCGACGACCGCGTCGACGGCGTCGTGGACGACGCTCGCGGCTGCGGGGAAGGCGTCCCGGAACAGCCCGGAGACGCGCGTGGTCACGTCGACGCGTGGGCGACCCAGCTCGTCGAGCGGAATCGGCTCCACGTCGTCGACGCGGCCGGCGTCCGTCCAGACCGGTTCGACGCCCATCATCGCGAGTACCTGCGCGATCGTCTCGCCGCGCGTGCGAACGGTCGGGGTGCCCCAGGCGACGACGCCGACCTCCTCGGGGTACTCGCCCTGCTCGTCGTGGTGCCGCGCGAGCGTGTCGGCGGCGATCTCGCGGCCGACCTCCCAGGCCGGCTTGGCTGGCACCTTCCGGGGGTCGAGCGTGTAGAAGTTGCGTCCGGTCGGGAGCAGGTCGACGCCGCCGCGGGTCGGGGCGCCGGAGCCGCCCGGCGGGACGTACTCGCCGGCGAGCGCGTCCGCAGTCTGCGGGATCTCGTTTTCGGCGCCCGCGACGCGCGGCGCGGCCTCCTCGCAGATGAACGCGAGCACCTCGCGCAGGTCGTCGTGGGCGCCGCCCTGCACGCGCGCGTCGCCGAGCGGCTCGATGTCGACGACGAGCAGGTTCATATTGACCTCCTCGTCCGGGCCGGCGTCGACGCCGGACTCCGGCACGTCGAAGTCGCGCTCGGCGAGGGTCCGGACGAGCTCCTTGCTCGTCTCGTACACCTCATCGGCGGCCTCGCCGTAGGTCATCCCGAGCGTCTCGTCGTACTCGCCCGGCGCGTTCAGCATCTTGTCGTAATCGACGCCGAGGACGCCCGCGACGGACTCGCGGAGGCTCGGCGACCCGGGGTTCTCTAAGCGTGTGAGCGCGACGAGGTACTCGACGAGCCGGTCCTCGACCGGCGGCTCGCCCATCGTGTGCAGGCCGAGCCGGATCTGGGTGTTCTTCACGTCCGTGAGGTAGCCGTGAACGCGCTCGACGAGCTCGTCGGTGTCGACCGCGTCGCCGTCGACCTCGCCCTCGGCGAGTTCCGTGCCGGCTTCCTCCGGCCCGCGCACGTCGACCGTCTCGTCGATGGTCCCCTCGATGCCGAGTTCGACGGCGAGGTCGAGCTCCTCGACTTTCTCGCGGAGGAGCTCTTCGAGCTTCTCGCCCTCGTCGTTACGCACCTCGGTGCCGCCGGCCTCGCGGTATCGGCGCGCGAGGTCCTCGAGCTGCGCGAGCTCGTCGTAGCTGCCCGCACGACCCATGACCGGGGTCAGGTAGTCGACGATCGCGGCGTAGGAGCGGCGCTTCGCCTGCGTCCCCTCGCCGGGGTTGTTGACGATGTACGGGTAGACGTTCGGGATGTCGGAGATGAGCCCGTCCGGCGCGCTACCGGAGTCGAGCCCGACCGTCTTGCCGGGAAGCCACTCCAGCGATCCGTGCGTGCCCAGGTGGACGACGGCGTCAGCCTCGAACTGGTTCCGGAGCCAGCCGTAGAAGGCGACGTAGTCGTGGGGCGGCCAGAGATCCGAGTCGTGGTACACTTTCTCCGGGTCCATCCCGAAGCCGCGCGGGGGCTGGACCGTCACGAGCACGTTGCCGAACTCGACGCCGGGGATCGCGAACGGGCGGTCCGGCGGGTCGCCCCACTCGTCGAGGACGCCATCCTGGAAGCCGTCGGCCTTCCCCTCGAACCAGTCGGTGTACTGGTCGGGCGAGACGACGTCGACGCTGCGGTCGCGGACGTCCTCGGGCGCGACCCAGCGGTCGTCGAGCGTGAGCTGCGAGGTGAGGGTGTCGATGAGCTGCTGGCCGTCGTCGACGGGGGCGGGACTCGTGCTGTCGCCGGCGCCGCCAGCCGCAGCACCGCCGGCCCCGAGGTCGTAGCCGCGTGCGCCGAGTTCGTCGAGCAGATTCACTGTCGACTCCGGCGAGTCGAGGCCGAAGGCGGTGCCGATGCCGTCGTCGCTCGGTGGATAGTTGTGGAGCACGACGGCGACGTTCTTCTCGTCGTTCGGGGTGTGGCGCAGCTCGGCCCAGTTGACCGCGAGCCGCGCGGCGTGGTCGACGCGGTCGTCGATGGGGAAGTGCTGCTTCGGCGCGGAGCCGACGCCAGCGTCGTCGTCCATGCGCTCCTTGCCCGAGATGGGGTGGGTGATCACGTTGCCGTCGAACTCGGGCAGCGCAACCGAGAGCGCGAGCTCGAAGCCCATCACGCCCGTCTCGCTGGCCTCGTAGCGCGAGCGCGAGCGCATCGTCGTCACGGTCTGGATGACCGGGACGCCGAGGCGGTCGAGGAACACGTCCTCGGCCTCGGACCCCTCGTCGTCGGCGTCGCGGCCGCGCTCGCTCATCGAGAGGGAGAACATGAACGAGGAGAGCACGCCGTCGACGACGGGGTCGCCCGCGTCGTCGGTGAAGAACTCGTCGACGGTCCACTCCGCATCTTGCTGCTCGTCGGAGTCGGTGACGGGGTTACAGAAGACGGGGAGCGCGTTCGCGCCGAGCGACTCCAGTTTGCGGACCTGCGCGTCGACGTAGCGCGTGTTCTCGTGGGTCCAGTGGGACTCGTAGAACCAGACGCCGACCGTCGGCGCGTCGTCGTCGAAGGTCGCGATCAGGTCGTCGTAGTCGGCGGCCGGGTAGTCCGGGTGGTAGACGCCTTCTGTCGGAAGCGCGACGGGCTCTTCCACGTCGCCGCTCCAGCCCGCGTCGCCGTCCACGGAATCTCCGTCCGCGGCACCGTCGCCCGCGCCGTACTCGTCGGCGAGGTAGCGCGCCATGTTGGCGATGTTGACCGTGCCGCCGCGCTCGAGGTACTCGCAGACCCTGTCGCGGTCGGTGGTCGGGACGCTGGTATCCTCGACCGCGAACGCGTCGCCGGTCGCCTTCACGACGAGGGGGACGCCGGCGTCGCGGAGCTCCTCGACCGCGAACTCGTAGCCGGGCATGCTGTCCTCGGCGCCGTGGAGCCAGAACACGGCCGCGGTCGCGTCGCGGATCTCGTCGACGAACTCGCCGACGTCAGCCTGTTCGTCGAGGTCACCTTCGCTGCGTACCTCGAGGTCGATACCGTCGAGCCGGTCGGCGGCCGCCTGCACCGCCCCCAGCTCGTTTTCCGTCGCCGTGTAGAGGCCGAGCGTTGTCACAAGTTATTAAACCTCCGTTGTGGTTAAGACAAGTATGGTTGGATTGGGCGCGGACAAAAAGCTTTCCACGCCGTTGCCCGCGATCGTCGGCCAGGACCGCCTCAAACGGGCGCTGCTGGCCCTCGCGGTCGAGGACGGGCTAAACGGCACGCTGATCCGCGGGGAGAAAGGCACCGCCAAGTCGACCGCGGTCCGCGCGGTCGCGGACCTCCTCCCCGAGCAGCGCGCCGTCGCCGACTGCCCCTACGGCTGCCCGCCGGACGAAGCCGCGGACGACCCGAGCGAGCAGTGCGACTCCTGTCGCGAGCGCGACGACCCGCCAGTCGAAACCCGACGGACCCCGGTCGTCACCCTTCCCCTCGGTGCAACCCGCGACCGCGTCGTGGGCACACTCTCGGTCGAGGACGCGCTCGGCGGCGAGGCGGAGTTCGACCCCGGCCTCCTCGCCCGTGCGAACCGCGGAATCCTCTACGTCGACGAGGTAAACCTCCTCGACGACCACCTCGTCGACGTCATCCTGGACGCCGCCGCCGCGGGAGTGAACCGCGTCGAGCGCGACGGTGTTAGTCGCACGCACCCCGCCGATATTACCCTCGTCGGGACGATGAACCCCGAGGAGGGCGACCTGCGCCCGCAGCTCCGCGACCGCTTCGACCTCTGCGTCGACGTCGCGGGCCTCGAGGACGTCGAGGACCGCGTCGCGATTATGGACCAAGTCGTCGAGGGCGACGCTCCGGACGGAACCGTCGATCTCGAGGAAGCAACCGCCCAGCGCCGCGAGCAGGTCCACCGCGCTCGCGACCTCGTGCCGGAGATCGCAACCGAGTTCAAGCGGACCATCGCCGAACTCTGCGTCGACGCCGGCGTCGACGGCCACCGCGCGGACTTCGCCATCGCGCGCGCAGCGCGGGCGCTCGCCGCGCTCGACGGTCGCGACAAGGTCCTCGAATCCGACGTCCACGAGGCCGCGGGCTACGCGCTTGCCCACCGGATGCAGAGCCAGCCGTTCGAAGACGCGCCCGACGCGGAGGAGGTCATCGACGACCACCTCGATGGCGATGCGGACGATGACGCCGGGGAGGACGACCCGAGCGAAGCCGAGAAGGAAGGCGATGGAGACGACGAACCCGTCGAGACCGACGAAGAAACCGGCGACAGCGACGACCGAAACGGGGAAGAACCCGAACCCGATGACGGATCGACTACCGACGGTGACCCGGATGGCGACGGAACGAGGGACGGAGAACCGGACGCCTCCGGGGACGACGATGACGCCGACGACCCTGAGGGGGACGAGCCGTCCCCGGGCGACGGCTCCGGCGAGCGCTCACCCGATTCACAGTCGGCGGAGCTTCCGGACGACGCAAGCGACCCGGACGACACGGACGACCGCGACGACAGGGACGGCGCCGGCGACGACGAAAGCGCCGGTCAGGACGACGAGGCCGACGAGGAGGCAGCGCCACCGCTGGTTCCCGGCGCGGCCCGAGCCGAGGTGGGTGAGGCGACGGCGCCGGACGTCGAGCCCCCGGACACCTCGCAGGCGACGGCGCAGGACGGGATCGGCCGTGGCGAGGCTGCGCCCTCGACGGACGGACGCGGCGCGCGCGTCCGAACCGAGTCGGTCGCCAGCGACGAGCGGTCGACCAGCTCTATCGACGCTGCGTCGACCGTGCGGTCTGCAGCGCGCGACGGACGGTCGACGCCGACGGGCGACGACCTCCGACAGAGCGTACGCACGGACTCGTCCCGGACGCTCACCGTTTTTGTCACCGACGCGAGCGCGTCGATGGCGCCCGCGATGCGCGCGGCGAAGGGCGTCGTCGTCGACCTGCTGCGGGACGCCTACGCCGAGCGCGACGAGGTCGCACTGATCGCCTTCGGCGGCGACGACGCGGAGACGCTGCTCCCGCCGACGACGAGCGTGTCGCTGGCGGCGCGTCATTTAAAAGACCTCCCGAGCGCGGACCGGACGCCGCTGCCGGCGGGCCTCGACGCGGCTGCCGAGTTGCTGGCGACGGAGGAGCCCGACAGCGCGCTGGTCGTGCTCGTGACGGACGGCCGCGCGAACGTCGCGGACGGGAGTCCGACGGCGTCGACACGGGCGGCGGCTCGGCGGCTGGCGGCCGCCGACGCCGAGGTCCTCGTCGTCGACGCCGGCGAGTCGCGGGCGGGGCTCCTCGACGTCGTCTGCGATGCGACGGACGCGACGCGCGTCCCGCTCGACGCGCTCTCACCTGAAACGGTGCTCGACGGCTGGGAGTAGTCGCTCCACCTCCGGAAGTTTTACAATCTCACTTGTTGTTTAGACAAATTAGATTGCAATGACAGTCGATACAGTCGCGGATCGGTTCGCGTTCGCTCGATCACAGCTCTCGCCGACGGCGATGCTGCTGGCGCTCGCGCTGGTGGCGGCCCTCGGCTTCACGCTCGCGTTCATGCAGGAACCGATGGTTCACGACGCGATGCACAACTTCCGTCACGGCGCCGGCATAACCTGCCACTGATGTTTCAGACCCTGAAGCGTGGCATGGTTGCCGGCGCGGTCGCTGGCGCTGTGTACGGGCTGTTCGTCTGGCTCGTCGTCAACCCGCTCACGGCCGCGGTGGAGCACGCGGGTCATGCGCACGAACACAGCGGCGCGGAGCCGGCGGTGTCGGAGCTGACCACGGCCGTCGCGAGCGCTGGCGGCGGCATGCTCTGGGGGATCCTGCTCGGTGCCGGCTTCGGCGTCGCGTACTTCCTCTTCGAGCCGGCGCTGCCGGGCGAGGACTTGCGAGCGTACGTGCTTGCCGGTGCGGGCTTCCTCACCGTCTCGGTCGGCCCGTGGGCCGTGCTTCCGCCGGCAACGCCCGGTGCGGAGGCGCTCCTGCCGACCAAAACCCGGATAGCCATCTACGGGGCGATGATGATTGCCGGCGCGGTAGTTGCAGCCACGAGTATCCTCGCGTACAACCGAGTTGCACCCCGACGTGGCCGAGTTGCAGCCCTCGTCGCCGCCTCGGTCCCGCTGGCCGTCCTGGCCGCAATCAGCGTGGTCTCGCCGGCGTTCTTCGGGGAAAGCGGCGTCGCCGCTGACCTGGCGACTGCCTACCAGTGGACGGTCGTCTTCGGCCAGGCCGGCCTCTGGGGGCTGATCGCGACGACGTTCGCCCGTTTCGACGCTGGCGACGTCCATGAGACCACCACGTCCGCGACGACGGGGTACCCGGCCGACTGATGGAGGACCGCACCGAGACGATGCGCGAGCGCGGGCTCGACGCGCTCGTGCTCGTCTGCACGAACGACCGCGAGGAGCACGCCTGCTGCAGCGACGTCGACGGCGAGGCAGTCGCTGACGCAGCCAAGCAGTGGCTCCGCGACCGCGACCTCTTCTGGTCGCGCGTCGCCGTCAGCGAAACGGGCTGTCTCGGCATGTGCAGCGACGACGGCGCGGCTATCGTCGTCCAGCCGGCGAACGACTGGTACGCCGAGCTGGAGCCGGCCGACGTGCCCGACGTGCTCGCCGAGACGATCGGCGAGGAGGGCGAACACCTGCCGGAGATCGACATGGCCGCGGCTGCGGACTGAATCAGGTGCATCCCTTTTTACCACCACTCTACCCTCGACAGCGACGCCGCCGCTATCGCTAACGCTATTTGAGTATGGTACTGACCGCAGGATAGCTGTTGCTCGCTGTTGTAGAACGACGGTGTAGGTCAGTCAGTGAAGGCCCTCGTGGAAACCACGCGAGCTGAAAGAAACTGGCCAACCGTGCCGTCTACTAACGAAAAGGCGGTATCCACGGAAAACCCCTCCGGTATGCCGGCCCGAGTCAGCCGTCGACGAAGTGGAGCCGATGCGCGCCGCGCGACTCGTCTTCGGTGTGGTACGCGATCGGCTCCTCGAGGACCGCGACGCGGTCGCCGGCGTCCGCGGACTGGTTGCTAACGTCCGCGACGGCAGCTGCGACGCCCGCGACTGGCGTTTTCGTGGCCGTGCCGGCGTCGAGGTCGACGGTCCGCAGGCCGTGACTGGCCGGGTCGCGGTCGCGGAAGTGCTGGCCGACCGCGAGCCGCAGAGTAGAGCCGTCGCCAGCGACCTCGAGGCCGCCGAGCCAGCCGTCCACGGGCGTCGTCCAGGCGATGCTGGCAGACACAGCTTCTTCGTCGCCGTCGCCGTCGACCGCGACGAGCGTGTGCTCCCGGGGATGGCGCGCGTCCGTGTCTCGGCCGTCGCCCTCGGGGAACGAGTTCCCGGTGACGAACAGCGGCTGGCCGTCGACGACTTCGACGCGATTTGGGTAGGTGTACACCGTGTCCTCGTCGCAGTCGACCGGCGTCCCCAGGTCGACGGCCCAGCGTTCGCGACCGCCACGGTCAAGCGCGTAGCCGCGGTAGTCGCCGTGGCTCGCGACGACCACGCCGTCCTCGTCGAGTGCGACGTCACCGACGCGACGACCGCCCTCTGTGCCGGGATCCCAGGTGAGCTCCGGCTCTCCGGAGTCGGGGTCGAGGACGACCAGCCCGCACTGATGGTCGCCGTGGCACCGGTTGTACGCGACGGCGAGCCGGTCGTCGCGGCGGTCGAGCGAGATAGGCGAGCCGTCGGCGTCGTACGTCCACGCGACCTCGCCGTCCGGCTCGATGGCGTAGATCCGACTCTCGAAGAGCCGGTCGCCGTCCTGCCGCTCGTAGCGGCGGGCCGCGGCGTAGAAGTGGCCGTCGTCGCTGTGGCCGCTCTCGGCGGCGTCGCTCGCGAGGTCGACGGTCATCGGGTAGTAGAACAGCGTCTCCTTCGTCGCGCTCCCGAGGTCGGCCTCGAGGTCGTGTGTCCAGCGCTGGGTGCCCTCGACAGCGTCGAGGAGCGCCAGCATCGCGGTCTCACCACGTGTACCGACGAGCACGACGGGCTCGTCGTCGACGACGGCGGTCTCGAACTGGACGACCATGCCGCCGAGGTCGACGTGCCACAGCTCGGTGCCATCGTCGGCGTACGCACGGACGACGCCGTGGCCAGTGCCGCAGACGACGTCCGGAACGTGGGTGGCTCCGTCCGAATCGCTCTGTGCGTCGACGTCGACACTCGCGAGCGCGGATCGCGTCCACTGCTGGCGGGTGCCGCGTGGGTTCAGGTCGGGCAACTCGACCGTCTGTCCATCGTCGGCGACGTTGTCATCTCCGACCTCCGCGGGGTCGTTTCGCGCGGTGTCACTCATCGACCGGGAACGCCTCGTGTAAGGTGTGATGGGCGTCGCCGAGGTGGCCCAGGAAGGACTCGCCGGAGTCGACGAGGCGTCCGAGCGAGCGCTCGGCGTCGCGGACGGCCACGAGGCGGCCGCGCGTGTAGTCGTATTCGGGGCTATCCGGGTCGGCTGCGGCGACCTCCTCCTCGAGGTCGACCAGCGCGGCGTCGAGGTGGCGCTGGAGCTCCGCGAACGATTCGGCGTGCGCGAGCGCCGCGACGGGACCGCTCCCTTCGAGCGCGTCGCCGAGTTCCTGTTCGGCGTGCTGGCGCACGCTCTCGTCCTCGCTGCCGAGCACATTCATCAGGCCGAGTCGTAGCGCTTCGATTTCGTCACAGCTCATGAATGGAAATTGTGGTGGTCATAGCGTCTGGTGAACCAGGTCGCTGACGATGCTGTCCTCCTCGATGGACGAGACGATGCGGTTCGCGTCCTCCTCCTCGCAGGCGCCGTACCAGACGCCGTCCGGGTACTGGGCGACGATGGGGCCGTCGCCACACTGGTCGAAACACGACGAGCGCGTCACGTGCACGTCGGCGTGGGCGTCGCGGGCCGCCTGCCGGAGCGACTCCAGCACGGCGGCGGAGCCGTCGGCCGCGCAGGTCTGGTTCGTGCAGACCGCGATGTGCTTCGACGGCGCGTCGTGCGCGTGCGGCTCGTCGGCGACGTCGTCGCGGTCGGCGTGGGCCTCCTGGTTGGTCAGCGCGCGCAACATGGCCCGGGCGCCGCCGGTGTCCTCCTCGTAGCCGTCGAGTTCGACCTTGTACTTGCAGGTGTCACAGGACATGTCGACGGAGTCCGTTCGCGCCTCCTGCCAGCGGTCCGAGAGCACGTCGAGCAGGCGCGAGTCGCTGCCGAGCGGGTCACCCGCGCCGGCGTCGACGTAGGGGTACTCCTCGTCGAACTCCGCGGCACCCTCGCGAATCCGCCCCGTAAGCACGCCGTCCCCGAGCATGTACGGCAGCACGACGACCGCGTCCGGACGCGTCTTCGAGACGTCGTGGAGCGTGTCCGAAAGCAGCGGCTCCGTCACGCCAATAAATGACGCCTCGACGCGGGAGAACCCCCGGCCCTCGTAGAGGAGTCGCGCGAGCTTGTGCACGTCCGCGTTCGAGTCCGGGTCCGACGAGCCGCGAGCGCAGACGACGACGGCGACGTCGTCTTCCTCGCGGTCGACGCCGAGCTCCTGCTCGACGGCCGCCGCCCGGTCGTCGAGCAGGTCCAGGATCGCCGGGTGGATCCCGAGGTGGGCGCCCGCGTGGAACTGGACGCCGGGATGCTCGCTCCGAGCCTTCTCGACCGCCAGCGGCATGTCGTTTTTCACGTGGCTGGCGGCGAACAGCGAGAGTGGCACCATCGAGAGCCGCGAGACGCTGTGGGCGAGCCCGGCGACGGCATCGGGGATCGCTGGCTCGGCAAGTTCCAGGAACGCGGCGTCCGTCGGAACGCCGATCCGCTCCTCAAGGTCGGCCGCGAGCTCCCGAACCTGCTCGTTCGACTTCTCGCGGCGCGAGCCGTGCCCGACCAGGATCACCGCCTCGTCGCTCCCGATCCCGGTCGCGTTGGCGGTGCGGCTCATTACTCGCCCCCGTCGCTGGACGCCGAAGAACCGTCCTCGCTATCGACGAGCGTCCCGACCTCCAGGCCCGCCGCGCGCTCGACCGACCGGAGGGTCTTCTGGCGGCGGCTGGTGGCGAACAGGCCCGTCTCGGTCGCGCCCTCGTAGGCCCACTCGCCGAACGCGGCGGTGTCCTCGTCGGCGACGCCGAACCAGTAGTCCCCGGAGGAGGACTCCTGGGGCTCGTCGGAATCGAAGCCCTCCTGCTCGAGGAGGCTCCGGATCCGCGCGAGCAGTCGCTCGTCGTCGTGGACGAACGAGATACCGACCGCATTGGCGGACTCGCGGAAGCAGACGACGCCGCAGGCCTCCAGCAGGCCGCGGAGCAGCTCCCGCCGGTGGTCACTGAACGTGTCGAAGCGGTAGCCACCGGGGTCGTCGCCGACGGGCAGGCCGAGCGCCGCGCCGGCGTTGGCCGCCAGCGACGGATCGATGATCTGGACCGTGTACTCGTCCTCCGCACGCGTAACGGCCGTGTCGTGGGCGAAGTCGCGCTCGGCGATGCGGTGGTCGACCTGCGCGTCGCCGGCGATGGCGGCCAGTCGGCGCGCGGCGTCCTCGTCGCTGGTCGACAGTTCGATGCTCCCCTCCTCGGTGACTTGTCCGTCGCCAGCGACGCGACCCCAGAAGTAGGCGGTCTCCGGGTGTCGCTCCAGCATGTTATCCGGGGCCGTGGCGGTCGCTTCGGCCGATTCGGTCGCGGGGTCGGTCGCGTCTCGATCGTTCGGGTCAGGTTCGTCCGTGCTCATTGGTGGTCAACGGTGATCGCGTCGAACGGGCAGGCCGCGGCTGCGGCCCGCGCGTCCTCGAGTCGGTCGTCAGTGAACGTCGCCTGCATACTCGCCTCGCTCCGGTCGAGGGCGTCGGCCGTCTCGGGGTCGAACCCCGCCAGGCCGTCGTCGTCCTCGCGGAACCGGTCGTCCCGGACGAGGCAGGCGAAGACGCCGTCGCAGGCGTCGCGGTCGACGGTGACGGTGTAGGTGTCGGCGGTGTCGTCTTCGACTGCGGTCTCGTCGTCCGCAGCCTCCTCGCGCCCGTCGCCGTCGGCTGTGTCGGCGCTCATCAGTAGTCGTACTTGCTCTCGTAGCCACGCGGCGTGACCATGCGGTCGTCCCAGACGTACGTCTCCTCGTTGCCGACGAGGATCGTCGTCGTCATGTCGACGAGGTCGGTCTCTCCGAGCTCCGGCAGCTCGCCGAGTTCGACGATCTCGACTTCCTCGTCGTCACGGCCCGCACCGTGGACGACGCCGACCGCGGTGTCCGCGGAGCGGTGCTCCAGTAGGATCTCGCAGGCTTTCTGGAAGTTCTCGCGACGCTTGCGGCTCCAGGGGTTGTAGATGGCGATCGTGAACCCTTCGGCGGCGACGGCTTCGAGCCGAGACTCGATGTCCTCCATCGGCGTGAGGTGGTCGGACAGCGAGATGGAGACGGAGTCGTTGACCAGCGGCGCGCCGACGCGGGCCGCGCAGGACTGCGCCGCGGGGACGCCGGGGACGACCTCGAAGTCGACCATCGACGCCGTCGCGTCCTTGGACTCGAGGATTTCGAGCGCGAGCCCGCCGAGCGCGTAGACGTTCGGGTCGCCGGAGCCGACGATGGCGACGTCGTTGCCGGCGAGCGCGCGGTCGATGGCCTCCTCCGTGCGCGAGACCTCCCCGCACATCGGCGTGTCGTACAGCTCGTCGGCTTCCTCGGTGATGTCGTCCGGGATGAGGTCGATGTACGTCGTGTAGCCGACGATGTGTTCGGCCTCTAGCAGCGCCGCCTGGGCGCGCTGGGTCATCCCCTCCGGCTGGCCGGGGCCGAGGCCGACAGCGATGAGGCGACCGGGTTCGCCCTCGAAGTCGTCGACCGTGGAGGCGACCTTCTCCTCGGTCTTGGACTGCTTCGAGGCGCCACACGAGGAACTCGACGAGCCCGAGGCGTCCGACGCGCTCGCGCCGCACTTGGAGCTCGAGGAGTCACTCGACGTGCTAGCCGAGGTGTCGGTGGACGCGGAGGCCCCGCACTTCGAGGCGGAATCGCTCGTCGATGCTTCCGCTTTCGCTCCACCATCAGCCGTCGTCCCGCCGTCCGTTGCTTTCGCTTCGCTGGCGCCGCATTTGGAAGCCGATTCGTCAGTCGATCCGCAGGATTTCTCGCTCATTGTGTTAGAAGTCGTCGACGTCTCGCCCGCCACGCGGGGTGACGAGGAACTCTCCGTGGTCGTTCTCCCAGGTCTCGGTCTCGTGGTTGCCGACGATGAGTGAGGTGCCCATCCCGCCGACCTTGTCGTCGTGCTCGGTCGCCTCGCCGAGCGTCGTCAGCGTGTACGTCTCGTCCTCGAGGTTACGCCCGGCCTCGCCGCGGCCGGCGTCGTTGACGATGGCGACGGGCGCGTCGTCGGTCCGGTGCTCGCGCAGGACCTCGATGGCGCGTTCGTAATCGCGCCAGCAGTTGTAGAGCACGACGACGAACCCGGAGATGGCGGCCGCCTGGAGCTTCTCCTCGATCTCCGCCCAGCCGCGCCACTTATCAGACAGCGAGATGGTACAGAAGTCGTTCGAGAGCGGCGCGCCGACCATCGCCGCGCCGCCGAGCGCGGCCGTCACGCCGGGCACGATCTCGATGGGAATGTCGTAGGCCTCCTCCTCCTCGGCCATCAGGTAGACGAGGTCGGACTTGCCGTAGACGTTCGCGTCGCCGCCGGAGACGTGGACCACGTCCTGACCGGCGCGCACGCGGGCGAACGCCTCGCGGGCGAGTTCGACCTGCTGGCCCATCGAGGAGCGCACGATCTCGACCTCGTCGCCGTCGGGATGGGTCCCGAGCTTGCCGGGCTCCCAGTCGTCGATGTCGTCAGCGGCTGCGGCTGCTGCAACACCGCCGTCGGAGGCGGCCTCCTCGTCGATCGATTCCGTCCGGCTCTCCGGCGGAATGGTGCCATCCTGGCGGAGGAACTCCTGGTAGAGGTTCGAGGCGATGACGCAGTCGGCGTAGCGGATCACGTCGCGTGCGCGCTGGGTCATCGCGTGGGGGAGTCCCGGCCCGATGCCGACGACGTACAGCGTCCCCATCTCGCCGTCCGTCGCGGTGTCCGTCGCGGTGTCCGTCGCGTCGCCGGGGACGCCGGTCTTCCCGGTCATCGCCCCACCGCCACGGTCACTTCCTGCTCGTGGCTGATCTTCTCGAGCGCGAGTTCGTGCTCGGCGCCGCCGGCGATGGCGCTCGCCTCGGCGACGCCGGGCCAGCCGATGAGCTCTTTCGACTTCGAGGGCGTCGGGCCCTCGTGTTCGAGGAGCGTGTCCTTCTCGAAGGCGACGACGCCGAGGTCGCGCTCGGCGGCGGCCTCGAGCAGGCCCGGCTCCTCCTCCTTCCGGGTCGCGGTGGCGACGAACTCGACGTCGGCCCAGTCGCGGTCAGCCTCGTCGAGGGCCGTCTCCCAGGCTTCGAGGAACCGCTCCTTGTCGGCGCCGGAGACGGAGCCCGTGCCGAGCACGACGCCGTCGTCGAGGTTGCGCTTGAGGACGGTGACGTCGTCGTCGACGAGAACCGCCTTCGGGCCGTCGAGGCGTTCGATGGGCCCGAGTTCGTCGTCGAGGACGGCGAGGTTCGTCACGACCGTCGAGTCGCCGTTGACGACGTGTGAAGAGAGTGCCTTCGCCTGCTTCTCGACGCCCTGCTTGTCGGCCGCCTCGGAGGCGGTCGTCATCGCGGGCACTGCGCCGAGGCTCGCGAGGTCGTCGGCGACCTGGTTGGCGCCGTGGTGCCCGCCCGTGATCGGGATGGCCCACGTCAGCTCCTCGTCGACGACGACGATGGCGGGGTCGTCCCACTTGTCGTCGAGGAGGGGTGCGGTCTTGCGCATCGCGATGCCCGAGGCCATCAGTCCGACGAAGCAGTCGTACTCGCCCCAGTGCTCCGCGAAGACGTCGCCGTGGTACTCGATGACGTCGATGGAGTCGTAGCGGTTGCCGATCCCGTCGACGATCTCGTCGGCCGTGTCGAGCTTGCGCTCGAAGCTGATGATGGCGATGTTCTCCGCGACCTCGCCGTCGGAATCCGGGGTCGAACAGTGCGCCCCGGAGCCGCCCGAGTCGCTGCCGTCGCCGCCGGTGTCTGTGCTACTCGCGTCGCTGGTGTCGTTGTCCGTGCTCATTAGTCGTCAGCCTCCGGTGTCGCTTCCGCGGGGTCCTCGGTCGCGGCGTCGTCGGCCGCGGATTCGTCGCTGTCCGGTCCGCGATTCGCCCAGCCGTCGTAGAGGTACGAACGCTCGTAGCCGGCGCCGGTCGCGGCCTCGCCGATGAGCACCATCGCGGAGGCGCGGTAGCCCGCCTCCTCGACCGTGTCGCCGATGTCGGCGACGGTGCCGGTCATCACGTCCTCGTCCGGCCAGGAGGCGTGGTAGACGACCGCGACGGGGGTGTCGGGGTCGACGTCGTCCTCCTCGAGCAGCCGGTCCATCGTCTCCGGGATGGCGTGGGTTCCGAGGTAGATGCAGGTCGTCACGTCGCCCATGCCGACGAAGTCGGCGATGTGATCGTCCTCGGGGTCGAGCGTCTTCCCCTGTGGGCGCGTGAACGCGACGTGGTTGGCGACGCCGTTCAGGGTCAGTTGCGTGCGCAGCGTCGCCGCCGACGCGAACGCCGAGGTGACACCCGGGACGATGTACGCCGGGACGCCGGCCTGTTCGAGCGCGTCGATCTGTTCCAGCGCGGCGCCGTAGATCGCCGGGTCGCCGCTGTGGAGCCGGACGACGTTCCGGTCGTTTTCGTACGCATCCCGCATCAGGGGGACGAGCTCCTCAAGGTCCTTCCCTATGGAGTTGACCAGTTCGGCGTCCTCGCAGTACTCCTCCAGCAGTTCGCTCGAGACGAGCGAGCCCGCGTGGACGACGAGGTCTGCGTCCTCGACCATCTCCTTGCCTTTCACCGTCAGTAGCCCCGGGTCGCCCGGGCCCGCGCCGATGAAGGGGATTCCCTCCTCGTCGTCACCGGCGGTGTACTCGTGGACCCGCGGGTCCATTCCGCCGGCCTTGTCGGCGCCCTCGGCGTCGATGGCGGTCTGCGGATCCGTCTCCTCGTTCGTCGCTGTAGGTTCGGTATCAGTCATGTGCTCTCACCGGGGCGGTCCCCGTGTTCGGCGGCCTCGGCGCGCTCCGCCTGGTGCTCGCCGCCGTCCGCGATGGCCGTCTCGTCGGTATCCGCGTCGTCTGCATCCACGTCGTCGCTCGCCCCGTCGTCAGCGTCGACCGCAAACTCGTCCGTCGCGCTCGATGTGTCGAGGTCCTCGTGTTCCGCGTACGCGAGGGTGTAGTAGTCGCGCTCGGCGATCGTCTCGGGGTCGTCAGTGACGACCGTCTCGCCGGCCTCCATGAACAGCCGCCGGCCGAAGCGGACGTCGTAGCCCGCCTCGCGGAGCTTTCGCCCGGTCTCGGGCGCGTCGGTAACCTTGAACAGGATCATGCGGTCCGGGCCGGTCGGCGCGGCGCCGCCGTCGGCCTCGCGAAGCGCAAGCCCCGCGCCGGCCTCGATCTCGACATCGAGCGCGGTCGCGAAGGCGGTCATCGCGCTAACGCCGGGGACGACCTCGACGTCGACGTCGGGATGGAACGCGTCGAGCGTCCGGCGCAGGTGGCCGAACGTCGAGTAGACGTTGGGGTCGCCGAGCGTCACGAACGCGGCGTCGCCTTCCCTGGCCTTCGGTGCGATCGATTCGGCAGCCTCCTTCCACGCGGAGCGCAGTTTGTCCTCGTCCCGTGTCATCGGGAAGTCGAGGTCGCCGATCTTCGCCTCGTCGACGTGCTCCGTCGCGACGGCGCGGGAGAGCCGGCCGGGCGAGTAGACGACGTCGACGGATTCGAGGAGGCGCTTGCCCCGGACGGTCAGGAGGTCGGCCTCGCCGGGGCCGAGTCCGATGCCGTAGAGGGTCATGCTGCCCCCTCCCCATCGCCGGGTTCCGCGACGAGCATGTACACCGGGTTGTTTGCGTCGAAGCTCGTCGCGCCCGCGAGGTCGTAGCCGTTGTTCACCTGGAGGCTGAGCACCTCGTCGAGCACGTCCCGGTCGCGGAACGCGCGCGCCGCCTCGCCGGCCACCTCCAGCCGGGAGACGTTCATTACGATCCGGTCGTAGCCCGCGTCGAGCGCGGCGTCGAGGTTGGCCTCGTAGTTGCGCGAGCCGCCGAGGAACAACACGTCACCGTCGGCCGGGATTCCGTCCGGCGCTTCGGCGTTGACGAGGGCGACGTCGGCGACGCCGGCGGTCTCGCCGACACGTTCGTTGGCGGTCTCGCAAGCGACGACAGTGCCGCTCCCGCCGTCGGCGACGGCATCGGCATCGTCGTCGGCATCCCCGTCCTTGACGACGATGCCGTTGGCCGCGAGGTTCTCGCGGGTGGTTTCGAGGCGCTCGGGCTTGCGCTCCAGCGCTGTGACTCGTCCCGCACGGCGGGCGGACTCGATCGTTACCGCGCCCGTGCAGGACCCGATCTCGACGAAGTGGTCGTCCGGGCCGAGCGCCAGCTTGCGCTGGAGGACGGCACGAACCTCCGGCTTCGTCGGGCCGGCCTTCGCGTCGTTCGGTAGTCGTGTCACCTGCATCGTTGAACACAACCAGCGTAGGACGTAAAACAATTGTGCTTGTTTTAGCACAACTGCGGTTTTCGAGAAGTGGGATTTCGGGCCGTTGAATCCAACGAGAGGCGTAAAAATGCAAAGGGACTTTATCCCAGCCGGCCGGAGAGTTCAGTAATGTCGGACTCCGACGACGCGTCGGTTCCCGAGCTGCTCGATAGCAAGCGCGACGCGACGCGCTATCGGGTGCTCGTCGAGATCGCGGCGCGCCAGCCGGCGGTGAGCCAGGGGGAGATCGCTGAAGCGATCGGCGTCACCTCACAGGCCGTCAGCGACTACGTTCGCGATCTGGTCCAAGCCGGCTACGTAGAGAAGCACGGCCGCGGGCGCTACGAAGTGACGAAGGAGGGCGTCGACTGGCTCATCTCGAAGACGGACACGCTGGAGACGTACCTCGATCGCGTCTCCTCGGACGTCCTCGGGAGCGTCGAGGTCGACGCCGCCATCGCCACCGGCGACATCACGGAAGGCGAGGAGGTCGGCCTGGCCATGCGCGACGGCCTGCTCCACGCGACGCCGGGCGGCGGTGAGGCGACCGCGGTCGCGGTCACCGCTGGCGAGGAGGGCGACGCCATCGGCGTGACGGACTTCGAGGGCGTCGTCGACTACGACCCCGGCACGGTCACCGCAGTTTCGATTCCCCAGGTGACTGAGGGCGAACCGCCGGAGCCCGACACGCTCCGGTCGTTCGCCGCGGACCACGACCTGCTCGCCGCAGCCGGCACGGAGGCCTACGCGGGTGCGAAACGCACCGACCTCGACCCGGACATCCGCTTCGGGACCGCCGAGGCCGTGGCGCAGGCGGCGATCCGGGGGCTCGACGTCTGCCTGTTCGCCGTTACCGACACGCTCTCGCGACACACGAACCGCCTCCGCGAGGAAGGCGTCCGCTACGAGGTCCGCGACCCGACTGACGAACGCTAAGTCGACGCCCTGGCGTCAGCGTTGTCGGCGTCGTCGCCGTCGCCATCGTCGCCGTCGCCATCATCACCGCCGTCGCCATCGTCGCCGTCGCCATCATCACCGCCGTCGCCATCGTCGTCGCCGACATGGATAGCCGATCTTGCGTCGACGTTCGACTTTCGTGACGACGCTCGACGATTACACCGCGTCCCCTGTCGCGCGCGACGATCTGCGATTCTTCTGAGTCGATCTCGGACCCCAGAGAATCAATTACACCGGCGTCGATAGCGCCTTCTGCCGAATAAGCTGTTACGGATTCTAAACACCCAATAAATGTTTTAGACAGTTTTGAGTGCGCTATAAAACGTCAGTTGTCACAATAAAAGATGCTGAAACCACGCTGAACCACGTTAACCCAGCCGAATCCATGGCAACGCTCTCACCATTATATACTGGTCCCCGTTCATGCGTCAATCGAGGCAGGTGCCCAATGTCAAACTCCTCGCTCCCCTCCGGACGGCACGCCCCCCGGCAGATGCGCCGCCTGACGGCCGGCGGTGTTCGCGCGGTGGCCTTCTGGGCCGCCGTGCTGCTCCCGCTGGCCTACCTCCCGGCGCTGCACGTGGGCCTGGTCGAATCGAGCCCCGGGCTGTTCCTGGCCCTCCTGGTGACCAACGTCGCCTGCGCGGTCATCGGTCACGAACACGAGCCCGGCCGCAACGACTCGCACTGACGCCACGACGGACCCCAACCATGAGCACTGACACTTCCCCCGCTGACGCGACGCACGGCTCGCCGAAAGCCCGCCGCCTCGCCGAGTACCTCCGTCGGGAGGCCGCGGATGGCGAAATCTACGTCAAGTCGAAGTTCATCGCCGACGACGTCGACCTCTCACCGAAGGAGATCGGCGCTCGCATGACACAGCTCCAGGAGTCGCTGTCGGACCTTTCGATCGAGAAATGGTCCTACACCGGCGCGACGACCTGGCGAATCGCGGCCGAGTAGGTATCGTTGGGCCGGGTGGGGCTGGGTTTTCCGAAACCGTTGCTCTTGGTTATAAATAGTATATAAAGGGCCAGATGGTGCTGTACTTGGTCAGAATAGCCTGAAAGGCATCGTCCGCTCTTGTTTATAAACGGTATATAAAGGAGCAGACGCTGCTGCGCCTGCCAGCACCTCAAATACCTCGAAAGCCCTCGGCCGCTCTTACTTATAAACCGTATTTATAGATGCAGACGTTGCTGCGCTTGACAGCACGACAAACACCCTGAAAGCCCTCGGCCGCTCGCGGTCGCTGAGTGACATATCCGCGGCTCTCCGCACCGCCCGCCGCGGATAGGGGTCGTCTCAGCGACTCCCCTTCGGCGCGACCGGCCGTCGCCCTTTCAGTCCGCCAGGACAGCACCCGCGACGGCGACGGCAACGGGACAGCACAGCAACCGCGACTGCAACGCGCGCCGGCTGTCCGGCGTACGATGCTGGCCCGATGGCCGCCGCGAGCGATACCCGGCCACCACTCCTGGGCGGGACTGAAAGGGGCAGCCGCTGAGCGGGAAGCCCTGCGAAGCTAGCACCGCAACCCCGTGAGCGAGCGACCGGAGGGAGCGAGAGAGCCGGGTGAGGAGCGCAGCGAGCAGCGCGAGCGCTCAGCGGC
>JBDGPU010000090.1:0-52105 GCA_042219525.1 Halopenitus sp. | reverse complement strand
CGGCGCGCCCCGCCCTCCCTCGCACGCGTTGCTCGCGCGCGCCACCGCATCCGCGCCGCGACCGCCCGGCAGCCGCCGCGAGCGACGCCCGGCCACCACTCCTGGGCGGGACTGAAAGGGGCAGCCGCTGAGCGGGACGCCCTGCGAAGCTAGCACCGGAACGGCGAACGAGCGGAGCGAGTGAGCCGTGAGGAGCGCAGCGAGCAGCGCGACCGTCTCAGCGGCTGGGGCTTTCTGGGCATGCTGAGTGGTGTTGCGGGCGACCACACCCGGCTTCGTTTATAAAAGCAACCGCTGAGCGGCTGTGGATTTCTGGGCAAGCTGAGTGGCGTCGCTGGCGACGACTGAATGCATTTATATACAGAACAGCTCAGCCAGCCAAGATCAGCTTATCAACGCTGGCGAAAACGGTCAATCGATAGCCGATTTACGAGTGCAGAACGTCGCCAATCCGACGCGGCTCACCCGAAAGATCGGGCTCCTCTTCGACGATCTGCAACACTTCGTGGTCCGTCACGTCGGTGTAGGTCTTCTCCGTGGCGTCCTCGATCAGCTCCTTCTCCAGTTTGAACTCCGTGCCGTTGTGGACGACGTCGACGCCGTCCTCCTCGAACGATAGCTGCGTGCTCATACACGAACTACTGGACCGTCGCTTAAAAAGGACTCACTCCGGTCCCTTCGCGGGGTCCCTCGTCGCTGTGCGCTGCGGTGCGTCAGCAGGCTCGAGCGATCGAATCGTCTCGTGGAGCCCGATGACGAACGCGGGCACGACGACCATGAACACGTGCTCCTCGATCGGGATCCCGAAGAAGTCGACGCCGGTGCGCGTGATGATCTCGAAGACGCCGACCTCCAGCGTGTACCAGTCCCAGACGTACGCGACGGGGTAGAGAGCGAATATCGTCCGCGCGGCGTCGCGGATGGCGTTCGCGTATCGCAGAAGTGCCAGCGCAGCGGCGCCGAAGACGATCTCGGTGGCGAGATAGGTGTACGGTCCGAGGGCAGTGATGTCCGGCAGGCCGACGGGGGCGAGCGGACGGTACCAGACGGCGACGATCAGCAGCGCGAGGAAGACGTACGTTCCACGGACGAGGAGCTTCGTGGCCAGCGCCGCCGGCGCGCTTCGAGCGACGAAGACGATGGAGAGAAACACGAGCGCGGCGACCGGCGCGGCCGGCGGGAACAGCCCGGAGACGGCGCCCCAGAGGACGCCGATCGCTCCGATGGCCAGGAGTCTTTGCGCCAGCGTGCGCGCCCGGGCGCGACCGAGCACGACCGCGACGGTCGCCTTGTCGATCGAGCTGTCGTACTCGTAGTCCGTCTCGTCGTCGATGATCTTCACGCCCGCGAGGACGGCGAGGAACACACCCGCGAACCCGAGGATCGTCGGTGAGAGCGTGCCGGTCTGCACGTAGTACCCCCCGAGCATCACTAGCGCGATGCCGGTCGGATAGCCCATCGTCACGCCGACGACGTTGGTATCGAGCTGGGGCGCGTGGAGGAAGCCGATGGCCCACAGCGGGAGTGTCAGCAGGGCCGCGACCGGCCCGACCAGGAACCCGAGCGCGACCGTCGCGGCGAGGAAGCCAACGCCGGCGCCGACGAGCGCGAGTCGACAGCCCGCGATCGTCAGCGGATGGTCGTCGTCCTCGCCACGGCTGTGGAAATCGACGTACCCGTCCTTTACGTGGGCCGTGTACACCGCGAAGAAGGCTGCGAGCATGTGGATCGCGCCGATAGTGACCTGAAACTCGCCGGCGACGACCGCGCCGAACCAGGAGGCCGCGAGCGGCGGCGTCATGAACACCGGGTGGATCTGCGACGCCAGTGCGCGAAGGGCGTTGGGGGTACCGTCGCCGTGGCGGGCAACCGACATGACGTACGTCAACAAGGGTCAGTTACCCAAAGTTCTTGCGCGGTCACAGGTCGCTCGCCGGCGCCGGTTTTGGTTCGACGCCTGACCCGAACGTCAGACACGCGTCGGACCCTCCCGGACAGTTTATAGTCGACCATCGTTTTGCTCGGTGTGTGTCTCTCACGGCCGACCCGCTGGACGAACTCGCGGTGCCGTCGGGAACGACGGTCGAGGAGCACGACCTCGTCACCGACGGGGACGTCCTCATCGGTGGACAATCAACCGTGGAGTTCGGCCTTCGCGGCCGCAACGTCGCGATCGGTGAACGTGTCTCGGTCGGCGGCGATATCGAGGCCGACGGGGACTGTCGACTCGACGTGTGGGCCGACGTCGACGGCAACGTCCTCGTCGGCGACGACGCCTATCTCGGCGAGCGCGTCCACATCGCCGGCCGGCTGATGGTCTCGGGCGACCTCGACGTCGGCGACGACGTGGACATCGAGGAGGGGTTCGAGGCCAACGGCTGGATCGTCATCCGCAACCCCGTACCGACCATCGTCTTCTACTTCATCGTGCTCTCGCAACTGCTGCGGGCGGGCGAGCAGGACAAGGCCGACGAACTCGCGCAGGCGCTCGCTGACGGCGACGACGCGCGGGACCCGCTCATCATCCCCC
Organism: Halopenitus sp.; assembly: GCA_042219525.1. GTDB lineage: Archaea > Halobacteriota > Halobacteria > Halobacteriales > Haloferacaceae > JBDGPU01. Next base: position 49,575 of record JBDGPU010000090.1, on the reverse strand, counting down.
GGGGGGCCGAGGTGTCCGACGACGCCTGGCGCGTCTCGACGCCGGCTACCATCGGCGACGACTGTCGAATCCACGGCAACGTGCGGGCGGAATCGATCGAGGTCGGTGCGGAGAACAACATCTTCGGGTCGCTGCGCGCCCGCGAGGACGTGACCGTCGGGGGCGACACGCAGGTCCACGGCGACGTGACGACCCGGAGCGGCACCGTCGTCGTCGAGGAGGGCGCCCGCGTCCTCGGCGACGTCTCCGCTGGCGACCTGATCATCCACGAGGGCGCCGAGGTCGACGGGACGCTCCGGGCTCGCGGCGAGATGAAGCTCGTCAAAGCTGATCCGAGCCGGCAACCGGAGTAAGGCTCCGGGGTGGCCGCCGTCGGTCCTTTCGGGTGATTTATTTATCCTGCCCCAATGCGTCCACCAGTATGAAGGCTGGCGGTCGCTCCGCGTACTGGGACGAGGTCGCCACACTCGTCGAGCAGTCGCGCGGCCGCTTCGAGGAGTTCGACCCCGAGACGGGCAGCGATACGGTCCCGCTGGCGGAAGGGGTCGTACCGATTGTCGAGCTCTACGCAGAGGTCCGACGCGACGATATGACGCTGTCCCAGGTCGAACGGTCCCTGCTCGAGGGCGTCCTGAACGATTGGTTGAACGCGTATGCTCGCGCTCACGACACCAGCTGCCCGGGCGAGTTCTCCGTCCACGACGTCGTCCTTGCGTTCGCGGAGGCCGGATCGGTCGAAGACGCCGTTCACGACCTCGTCGTCGACTGGACCCGCCAATCGGGGCCGGCCTGAGCGGAGACGTGCCAGCATTCTACACCGCCAACGCACCCAGTGGTAACGCTGAACGCGACGTCCCCGAATCGGTTCAAGTGCCGGTGTGGACCGAACCGCCGTACTGGTAGTTTAGTTGATACATTCACTCACACAAGGCTTAATCTCACACAAGATATTTACGTACAAACTTCAGAATAAGGAAACGTAGTATGTCTGGGCAGCAAGTTGGTCGCCGCACGGTCCTGAAAGGGATCGGCGCGGCGATCGCGACGGGCAGTGTGGCATCGACAGCAACCGCTTCAACCACCGACTGGACGATCGTCGAGACGGAGACCGACAACACCCTTCACGACGTCGTCTCGGCGTCCGCGGGGCGGTACGCCGTCGGCAACAGTGGGGTGCTCCTCACGCAGAACGGCGACCTGTGGGAGATCGTTCGGCAGAGCGGTCCGACGGGCAACGGCAACAGCCTCTACGGTGCCGACGTCACCGACGACGGCGACCGCGTCTGGTTCGTCGGCTCCAGTGGCGCCATCGGCGAGTACGTCCCCGCGACGGACACGCTGTACGACCACTCCTCGCCGAACGACAACACGAACAACTACAACGGGGTCGCCGTGACCGGGCCGGCTGGTGATGCGAACGTCTACGTCGCCGGCGACTCGGGACACATCTTCTACAGCTTCGAAAACGGCGAGGCCGGCACGTGGGACTACGTCACCCCCGGTAGCGGCTCCGCGATCAAGGCCATCGACTTCCACGGCCCGAAGAGCGGGCACGCGATCGACGGCAACGGCAAGGTGTTCGCCACGGACGACGGCGTCACCTGGAACGTCATCGGCGTCGAGGACGCCAACGTGAGCTTCTACGGCGTCGACAGCGACGCCGCGGACGACGTGACGGTTTCCGGCGGCAACGGTACCCTCCTCGACTGGGACGGCAGCAAGTGGACCGTCGACCAGCTCGGCGACAAAACCTTCGTCGACGTGGAGGTCTCGGGTACCGACGGGATCGCGGTCGGATCCAGCGGGACCGTCCACGAAATCGTCGACGGCGTCCGGGAGGCCCTCGACACGCCGACGGGCCAGAACCTCCACGCCGTGATCCGTGATGGCACCGACGTCGCCGTCGGAGCAAGCGGCACCGTCATCGAATCCTAGCGTCGCCTGACGCGGCGCTACTCCGTTGCAAATTCGATCTTTTTTCCCAGACAGAGCGCACGTCTGTCGTCACCGAAACTGAACCTGACGGAGCGAAAGAGCGCCGAAACCAGTCGAAAGAGCGCCGAAACCAGTCGAAAGAGCGCCGAAACAGCGAAATTAAGGCTGCACGATCGGCTCGAACACGTCCTCGTGGAGCGCGCCACAGACGGTGTCGGCGAGCGCCCGCAGGTTGACGGTGTCCTCCCGGTTGTAGGAGATGAGAGTTTCCAGGGAGCTGTCGTCGCCGCGCTCGTACTCGCGCCAGAGCCGGACCGCGTCGCGGCCGGAGATGTCGGGTCGGTCGCGGTCGATCCCGAGTTCCTGTTCGATCGGTTTGAGCCCGCCCGAGAGCCCGAGCCGTTTGGCGGGGTACATCAGGTCGAGGTGAGGCGTCTCGACGTCGATGCCGAGCGACGTCTCCAGGAACGGCACGTCGAAGCGGGCGCCGTTGAACGTCGCCAGCAACTCGGCCTGGGCGAACTGCTCCGTGACGGCTTCGGCGGTCAGATCCTCCCCCTGGACGAGCGTTCGCGTCTCGCCGTCCTGGTGGAAGCTCACCGTCGTCACCTGGTTGCGGTGTTCGTCGAGTCCGGTCGTCTCGATGTCGAAGAAGCAGGTCTCCGCCCGGAAGTTCTCATACAGCCGCCACCGTTCGTTGCTCGGGAAGGTTCGGTCGAAGTAGGCCGCGTTGTCGTCGTCGAGATGGGTCTGCGCTTCCACGATGAACGTCTCGATGCGGTCCGCCGTCGTCGGCCCGATTCCCGACACGTCCACGCCCGGATCGAACGCGTCCCACTCGGTTACGCCCCCCTCCCACAGCCGGCGCTCCGTCCGCTCGCCGACGCCCTCGACGGGGATGAAGCTGTTCTCGATGCGCACATTCACTCGCCGCGCTCGGCGCTTTTGAATCCCTCGCTCGGCCGGTGGGAACCGGGTGCCACGTCGGAACCACGTCGATGCAACGTCGATGCAACGTCGATGCTACGTCCGTGCCACGTCGGCGACGGCGCGGATTTAATTGGGCCCACCCCGAAGCATCGCTATCGATGTGCGGGCGCTACTCCCTGTTCACCGGCAGCGACGAACTCGAAGCCCGGTTCGACGCCGACTTTCGGGCGCACGAGCCGAGTTACAATTGCACCCCGGGCGAGGAGCTCCCGGTGATCACGAGCGAGCGCCCCGACGAGGCCCGCCGACTCGAGTGGGGGCTGACGCCGTCGTGGGCCGACGAACGGCAGGGCCACATCAACGCTCGCGCGGAAACCGTCGACGAGAAACCCACCTTCGAGGCCGCCTACGAGTCCCGCCGCTGCCTCGTGCCGGCCGACGGCTTCTACGAGTGGGTCGAGGAGGAGGGCGCGAAGCAGCCGTACCGCGTCGCCTTCGAGGACGACCGACCCTTCGCGATGGCCGGGCTCTACGAGCGCTGGACGCCGCCGACGACGCAGACGGGCCTCGGAGATTTCGGCGGCGGCGCGTCGACCGAGGAGGAGCCCGTCGAGAGCTTCACCATCCTCACCACGGAGCCGACCGACCTCGTCGCGGACCTGCATCATCGCATGGCCGTCATCCTCGACCCTGAGATAGAGGAGCCCTGGCTCCACGGCACGCCCGGTGAGGCGGCCGAGGTGCTGGGGCCGCACCCGGCGACGGAGATGACCGCCTATCCGGTCTCGACGCGGGTGAACGCCGCCGGCAACGACGGCCCGGAGTTGATCGAGCCGGTCTGAAGCGTCTCAGATCGGCTCAGTCAGCCGCTTCGCGCTCGTCCGTCCAGTCGTGCTCCTCGCGCGCGTCCTTCCACTCGCCGAGGCCCGAGGGGTCGAGGTGGACGTGGACGTCGCCGACGGTCTCGATGGCCCGGAGTCGTTCGATGAGCTCGGTTTCGACGTCGTGGGCCTCCCGGAGCGACATCTCGCCGTCGACCTCCACGTGGCCCTCGACCTCCAGGGCCGTCCCGTCGTAGAAGATGGAGAGGTCGTGGACGCCCTCGACGGCCGGGTGCTCCGAGAGCGTCGACTCGATCACCTCACGATCCTCGACCGGGGCCGCGCTCCCGACGAGGTACCGTACGTTCTCGCGGCCGATCTCGATCCCCTGGTAGACGACCAGCACGCTCACGAGCGCGCCTGCGAGCGGATCCAGAATCGGGTACTGGAAGAACACGCCGACCACACCGACGATCGCGGCCAGCGACGTGTAGATGTCGTTCAGGCAGTCCGTCGCCAGCGCCGCGAGGGAGGGCGAATCGAGGTCGGCGTTGACCCGCATCGTGTACCAGTAGAGCGCGTACATGTCGACGATGGAGAAGGCGATGGCGGCGAGCAGCAGCGGGTCGAAGGTCACGTCCGGGCCCCGGAGGATGCCGCCGGCGGATTCGACGAGGAGGTTCACCCCGAGGACGACGATGACGGCGCCGACGAACAGGGCGGTCAACGGTTCGATGCGCTGGTGGCCGTGTGGGTGGGTTTCGTCGGGTTCGTCGTAGACGGCGCTCCCCCAGACGAACACGACGATGCTGGCGACGAGGTCCGCGACGGAGTGAGCGGCGTCGGCGACGAGGGCGACGCTCCCGAAGGTCACGCCCACCGCCCCCTCGACGACGATCTTCACGGCGTTGCCGAGGACGTTGACACCGGCGGCCCGGCTGAACTGTCGGCCCTCGTCAGTCATGCCTCACCGTCGCCCGTCGCGCCTCTTAAGCAATGTGACGCGCCACGGGCGCTCGGTGGGCCATGTGGGCTCGTCCGGCACAGGCGCTCGGTGGGCCAGGTGCGCTCGATCGATAACGACGGCGACCCGTCGTCACAGCTCGCGGGTCATCCACTCACTCGCTTGCGGCTCCTGCGGGTCCGTGATCACCTCGACGAGCGCCGGCCCATCGACCGCCATCGCCTGCTCGACGGCGGGCCCGACGGCGTCTTCGTCCGTGACTCGCTCCGCGTCGACGTCCATCCCCGCCGCGATGGCGACGAGGTCGAGCCCCGTCTCGGCCCACCCGTACGTCCCCGGGTCGAAGCCGTAGGTCCGGTCCGCCTCCTCGCTGATGATCGCGTAATCGTCGTTGTTGAGCGCGACGACCGTCACGTCGACGTCCTCCGCCGCAAGCGTGTGCAGCTCGTGAACGCACATCATCAGCCCACCGTCGCCCGTGAGCGCGACGACGTCCTCGTCCGGGTTGGCGAGCTTCGCGCCGATCGCCGACGGCACCCCGGTGCCCATCGTCGCCCACGAGCCCGGGTTGACGTACGACTGCGGGCCGAACGCCTCGAAGGTGACGAGCGTCCAGAGCCGGAAGCCCCCCGCGTCGGCCGTGACGATCGCCTCCTCGGGGACCGCGTCCCGGACGCGACGCAACGTTCCCGGCGACGTCAGCGGCTCGTCCCCGTCTCGTGAGTTGAGCAGTGTATCAATCCGGGCGCTGTCGGCCGACCGGACTGACGCAGCACGTTCGCTCCCGATCGCTGCGGAGGGATTCGCGGCGATCGTCTCCCGGAGCGCGTCCAGGGTCAACCGCGCGTCGGCGACCAGCCCAACTTCGGGTTCGTAGCCCTCGCCGATGTCGTCGGCACCGAGGGTCACGTGAACCAGGTCGGCAGGGAGGTCGACCGACCAGTGGCCCGTGGCGACCGCGTCGAGGTCGGAGCCGACCGCGAGCGCGGCGTCCGACCGACCGAGCAGGTCGCGAAGCTCGGTGCTCGACGCGCCACACAGCACGCCGGCCGAAAGCGGGTGGTCCTCCGGGATCGTTCCTTTCCCCTTGTACGTCGTCACCACTGGCGCGTCCAGCCGCTCCGCGAACGCGACGAGCTCGTCGCTCGCGCCCGCGCCGCGCACGCCCCCGCCCGCGACGATTACCGGCTCGTTCGCGGCCTCCAGCACGTCCGCGGCCTCGCGAACCGCGTCCTCGCCCGGGCGCTGTGGCGTGCGCGGGTCAACGGGCGCAACGTCCGCCTGCTCGACGCGCGAGGCGAGGAAGTCCTTGGGGATGCCGACTCGGACGGGCCCTTGCGGCTGCTCGCGAGCGACGCGGATCGCTTCGTCGACCGCCGCAGCTGCGCTCTCGGCGTTCTCGACGAGGATGTTCTCCTTGACGACGTTGTCGTAGGTGTCGGGCGGCGTCTCGTGAATCCCGTCACCGCCGCGGACCTCGTGCTCGGTCTCGACGGCGACGTGGAGGAGGGGTGTCGTGTCGTTGAGGGCGTTCTTCAGCCCGTTCATCGCGTTCATGTCGCCCGGACCCGGGATCACGACGGTCGCGGCCATCGTTCCGGGGTCCCGCGTTTCGGCGTATCCCCACGCCTGATGCGAGACGGCCGTCTCGTGGCGGGCGACCACGAACCGCGCGCCGGGGCGGTCGGCGAGCGCCCGGTTCATCGGGAGGGTCTGCTTTCCGGGAATCCCGAACACTGTATCGATCCCGTGGTCCAGCATGCGGTCGACGACTGCCTCGCCAACCGTGGGGGTCGCCGCCGCCGGCACGGGGTCCTCGTCGGAGGTCATGATTCCGGGGTTCGCCGGATTGTCACAAGAACCTGTCGTCACTTCGCTCCGCCTTCCTGTCGACTAGGGAGACACTCCTCGGAGTCGTCCGATACGCTCAGTGGGCTGGGACCGGGATTGTGGAACCGCAACAGTTCCTGGATGTTTTGCACCAGCAAATACAAAAGTTAGTCTCGTCTAATCCTCGCAAATGATACTGAATGCTGTGATGGAGGACTATCTCAAGGCGATCTATCAGCTACAGCATCGGACCGATGAACGGGTGAAGACCTCCGAGATCGCAGCGGAGCTCGGCGTCGAGCCGCCGACCGTCTCGAACATGATCGAGAAACTGGGGGAGCGGGACCTCGTCGACTACGAGAAGTACAAGGGCGTTCGGCTGACGCCGGAGGGTGAACCCGTCGCCCTCGAGATCATACGACATCACCGCCTTCTCGAGGCCTACCTCACGGAACACCTCGAGTACGAGTGGGACGAGGTACACGAGGAGGCCGACCAGCTCGAGCATCACATCAGCGAGAAGTTCATCGAGCACGTGGCCGAACTCCTCGACGACCCGGAGGTCGACCCACACGGGGATCCGATCCCGCAAGAGACTCTCGAACCTGTTGCGGAATCCCAGGGTGCGGCGCTCACCGAGTACAACGAAGGCGACGTCGTCGTTATCGACCGCGTGAGCGACGAAGACGCAGCGATTCTCTGCTATCTTTCCGACCACGATATCTCCCCGGAGACGGAGGTTGTCGTGACCGAGATCGCCCCGTTTGGAATGGTCACGATCCGCCATCGACAGACGGACGAAGCCGCTCCCCTCCCCAAGGACGTCGTCGAACAGGTCCGAGTCCGGCCGGTTACCGAATCGTAGTTCGCCCGTTCGACTTTGACCGGACTGGAGTTGTCCATCTCCATTGCTGATCGCTTCTCCGAGGATTAGATCCGATCAAAACCATCAAACATCAGATATAAGTTTAGACTTGTCTAAACTAGAATTGTGAATGAACACACTCTGGTGTTAGGTAGAGGGGGACCATGAGCGAGATAGAGTACGACAGAGCGGCAGAGCAAACTGAAGAGCTACAGAACCGCCTCGTCGAGAACCTCGATACCGACTTCCTGGTCGACCGGCGGTCGGTACTTGGCAGTCTCGGTGCTGCCGGTAGTGCAGCTCTCGGCATCGGGAGCTCGACCGCGAGCGCGGACTCCGGTCACGACGATGACGACCACGGGAACTTCGGGCCGGCGGGCGAGTACCGGAATACTGACTTCGACCCCCACGAGTTCCTGCGGTCGTTCAACACGGGCCGCGGAGAACAGGACAACGTTCCACAGCGCATATACGAGGAGAACGGACGCACTGTTCGCGAGTTCGAACTCACCGCGGTCGACACGACGATCACCATCGCTCCGGGCGTCGAGTTCCCCGCCTGGGCCTACAACGGGCAGGTTCCCGGCCCGACGCTTCGAGCCGTCGAGGGCGACCTCATCCGAGTCACGTTCAAAAATCTCGGGCGGCACGCGCACACGATCCACCCACACCTGCGGAACCTGAACCCACGGATGGACGGGATTCCCCAGAACGGGCCCGGCGTGCTCGACACCGGTGAATCGTTCACCTACGAGTGGATCGCCCAGCCCGCCGGCACGCACTTCTACCACTGTCACTCGCTCCCACTGAAGGAGCACCTCCACCGCGGGCTCTACGGAACGATCATCGTCGATCCCGACCCCGAGCGCGTGAAAGAGACCCCACGTGACTACGTCAACTATCCGGGTCCGATGACCGAGGAACTCCGCAATGAGCTCGTCGCGGAGGCCAAGAGCCGAAACCACGAGTACCCTGAGAACGACGAGGTTCAGGAACTCGTGATGGTGATGAACAGCTTCGACACCAACTTCGACGGTGGCAATGAGGTGTACGGGGTCAACACCCGCGCGTTCGCCTACGGCGTCGGCGAAACCGATGGGCAGGGGAACTGGAAGCCCGGTCAGACTATCCGGCCGATTCAGGTCGACGGGCAGAAACCCATTCGAATCTACCTCTCGAACGCCACGGAGTTCGACCTCATCAACTCGTTCCACACGCACTCACAGTTCTTCGACTACTACGACCACGGTACGACGCTGAAGCCGACGCGAAAGACCGTCGACACGATCGAGCAGGCGCAGGCCCAACGTGGCATTATCGAACTCGACTACTCCGACCACCAGCCCGGGCTGTACATGTTCCACGCCCACGTCTCGGAGTTCGCTGAACTTGGCTGGATGAGCTTCTTCGAGGTGGTCTAAATGACCGACGACACTCCATCGACGACGGACGGCGGCGTACAGTCCGCGACTGAAACGGCCCAACCGTTCGGGCTCCCACGGTGGGTCGCCGCGCTACTGCCGATCCTCCTGCTGGGCCTCGTCCTCGGAGCGTTCGTCATCACGACGCCGCTTTCGGGTGTCGAAGGTGGGGCACCACTCCCGGACGTGACCGTGACGCACGAAACGTTGCCGAACGACGAGACGGTCATCCTTCACGTGACGAACAACGGCCCGCAGTCGGTGACGATCTCGCAGGTCCTCGTGAACGAGGCCTACTGGGATTTCGAGGTGAAGGGAGCCGGCGGTGATCAGACGCTTGCACCGATGGAGAGCGCCCGGGTCGTGATACCATACCACTGGACGCCGGGTTGGGACCTGGAGACGACACTCGTGCTGTCGAATGGGGCGACCATCCACCACACGATCGTCGCACCCAGCCAGTCGCCAGGCCTCACTCCCGGGCTGCTCGGAACGCTGACGCTCATCGGTGTCTTCGTCGGCATCATCCCGGTCCTGCTGGGGATGCTGTGGTACCCGTCCATCAAGTCGATGAGTGACCGTCGCCTCCACGCGATCCTCCTGTTCGCCGCCGGCGTCCTCGGGTTCCTCGCCGTCGATGCCGGCTTCGAGGCCTTCGAGATCGCCCACGACGTGCCTGGCGCCTTCGAAGGTCCGGCGCTCGTCGTCCTCGGTATCGTCGGGGCCCTGTTCCTCGTGCAGGCGGTGAGTGCCTGGCGCGAGGGGCGTGCCGAGGCCGGCGACGCACGAGCGAGTAGCGGGCTCTGGATCTCCTACCTCGTCGCGCTGAGCATCGGGCTCCACAATCTCGCGGAGGGGCTCGCCATTGGGAGCTCCTTCGCGCTGGGTCGCGTGTCTCTCGGCACCTTCCTGGTCGTCGGGTTCATGCTCCACAACGTGACGGAGGGTCCCGCGGTCGTCGCACCCGTTTCCCGCGAGGAGCGCCCCTCGCTCTGGCACTTCGCCGCACTGGGACTCCTGGCCGGCGCGCCGGTTATCCTCGGTGGCTGGATCGGCAGTCTCGCGTACTCGCCGACGATCGGCGCGTTCTTCCTCGCACTCGGCGTCGGTGCCATCCTCCAGGTCAACTGGGAGATCGCAGGGATGGTCAAGCGGGCGGACGGCCGCGTCGCGAGCGCGACGAACCTGTTGGCCGCACTCGCCGGCTTCACCATCATGTACGTGACCGACCTCTTCGTCGCCCTCTAATAAGGGCAAACCGTTCGTTTTCCTATCAATGCCTCGCCAAACCACCACTCGTCGGTCGCTCCTTCGGACGGCCAGCGCGGTGTTCGCGGTCGCCCCGTTAGCTGGCTGCGTGGACGGCGGCGACTCCTCGCCTCAGACGATCGAGATGGACGAGGCCAGCTTTGTCCCGTCTTCGGTCAGCATTTCGCCGGGGACGACCGTTCGCTGGAAAAACACGAGCGACGTCGAACAAACGGTGACTGCCTACGAGGACAAGATCCCGAATGAGGCAGCGTATTTCGCCAGCGGCGGATTCGACTCCGAGCAAGCGGCCCGAAACAACGTGACCGACGGCCTCGTTGCTCCCCGGGAGACGTACGAGCACACGTTCGACCAGGCAGGCACGTACGAGTATTTCTGCATTCCCCACGAGAGCTCCGGGATGATAGGGACGGTCCGGGTCGAATAATCCCACAAGGCTCGCCCTCAGGGTAGCAGCCACTTCCTTTCAGCGGAACCGAACAACCGAGAACGGTGAGTGAATACCCCGAACCTGTTTGTGAGAACGAAGGTCAATTCCCCGGAACGTTCGGAAACGCAATTTCAACCGACGTTTACGGGAGATTTCTCGGAGAGGCCGACTCAGAACCTGGGAGAAACCACTGACAGTTGAGTTGCGAACGACACGAAACGTTCACGGGATGATTACGATACCAAAGTGCAAGAAAACATCATACGCAGTCCATTCGCGGAGATGATCGCTGGTTGGGCGGTCATATTGTGTCCCCAGATAGAGTCCATTCGAAATTGGAGTGCACACAGAATCTAAAACGCCAAGCCCCTTCCTCACCGGTGCAACGACTTCATCCCCAGTATCGAAGCGACGCTAGTCTTCGTCGCTTGAGTCTCCAGTAGCCGTTCCAGCACGATGTAGCGTCTACTCCATTACTGAGTAAGCCCCAGCCCAACAGGAGCAAACACCAACCCGAACGGGATGACAAACTGACCTGTCACCCTTGATGAATACAATTTACCACTAACGATATATTTAGTCGCCCCTGTAACGACGTCCATTGCCACCAGAGTGCTACTCAATGAGCGTACCGGTTCGCTGGATGTACTCTCGGAGACGAGCATAGAGATCGCTTCCCTGCACTAGTGTTTCCCAGTCACCGAACATCGCGCAGTGATGTTTTGCTCTCGTCATAGCTACGTTGAGTCGTCGCTCTCCAGTTTCGCCCCCAAGGAATCCAATGTCTCCGTAGGGATTTGATCGAACAAACGAGAGAAGCATCACTCCACGCTCACTCCCTTGGAAAGCGTCGAAGGTCTGGACGAGAACGGGTTTATGATCGAAGTCACATTGTTCCATCGCTGTTTGGAGGACCGGGACCTGGTCACGTTATGCAGTAGCGACACCAATGTTGTCTGGCGAGACTCCGCTTACGCCAACCAGCCTCGAAAGATACTCGGAAATGGCCTCCGCTTCCGCTTGATTGCGCTCGGTATCTCTTGAGTCCCTGTTCTCCAAATGTTGAGCAAGAATCGGCTGGAGGTTATTGAGACGCGTCCTATCAACTGCTGTGGTAAGGTCGCCGTCATAGAATTCTTCGGAGGGGAAGCCAGCGATCTTAGAGTGCATCCGATACTGTTGGTCGAACATGACACCAATTTCGTTTCCGTAGACCCCAGCTTCTCCCCCATAGAGATGGGTGAATAACGATTCTTCGGCATCGAAATCTAACTCCGGCGGCTCATCAGCGTCGTCTGGAGTGAACGGACGCTCTGGACCGAGTTGCTTGTGGTCTCCAACTAAGATTGTCTTCTCAGCCCGTGAAATCGGGATGCACGTTGATGATTGACGTGATTGGGTCGCTTCATCAACAATTGCCACGTTGAACGGATTACTGTTGGCACTGCCTAACCGAGCGGCGCTGTTGTTCGTCGAGACATAGACTCTGCCACCCTCAGACTGTGGGGCTGAGACCGAGGGATGTTCTGAGCTGTAGTGTTTCCGCTCAAACGCGCTCATCTTGTCATGTTTCGGGTTGACTCGTATCAGAGGGAAGCCGTTGATTCGTTTGTGGTAGTGGAGACAGTGTTCGTCGATATCCTCGTCGCTACTATCTCCAACAAGAATATTCCCGACTGCTTGATGAGACTCTGCGGTGACCAGCACTGTCAGACCAGCTTCAACACATCGCCGGGGCAACTCGACAATCACCCTTGTCTTCCCAGTCCCCGGTGGCCCCTGTATGCAGGCTAGACCCTCCGCAGTGAGCGCCCGATTGATCGCCTCAGCTTGGCTCCTGTTCTCGTAGAGTTCGTCGTCTTTGCGTTCGCTTTCTAGAAGGGCACGCGAGTTCTCCGAGAACTCCACGTCACGGGTCCCGCTAAAGTATGCCAGTACCCTCTCGTTTAGTCCCCTAACTGCATTTTCCTCTCTGTCGAAGACAGTTGGATTGAGTAGTTCACCGATATGGACGAAGTCGCACTCGGAAACGGTCTGGTTGGCCTCATCAATTCGGTCCTGAGAGACGGCTAATTCGGGGAATCCGATAGTGATGTACCCGTTGTTAATCCGCCCTATTTTCCCTGTGAGAGTTTCGATAACTTCGTATTCATCGTTTTGCTCACCTTCCTCGTATTGGCAACACTGGACGAGAATCTCGTAGTCTTCAAACAACCCATAGTCATCACGTACATCTACCTCATCAGGATTTTCGACAGCAGGCTGTACGCGCATCTGCACCCCCCGGATTCCACTAAGCGGTTGTGCATATGGCAGAAATCCCACGTCAATCCGTTGGAGGCTCTGCGGACTGTTTGATGTGAGTGTCTCCCGGTTGTTCTTCCTCTCAACATCAGCCTCGTGGCGTATGAAATCACGTAGCTGGCTCTGATATTCAGCTGGTGAAATTGGGAGAGGGTTCTCGGGAGATATTGATGTCATCTACCAGAGTGTACTCCCAGACCTGTTTATCTTTTTCCTCCTCACATATTCCGCGACGTGTTTCCTTCTACTAAATTTCCGCTGGCGGATAGTTCCATGGTCACAACCTTAACAACGAAGTCGGTAGACGGCTGGCAATGTTACAGCGTAGAGTCACGCAGTGGCCGAGGTATTTCTTTGCCAATGTAGCAGTTGGATGCCGTTACAAGCCCGAATCCAGATCTGTATTGATGAAACCTGATTCAGGATTCGCCAAAACAGACAAGAGGGTAGAGTGTATGTAGTGACGTATATGACTCATTCTGCTGAAGATGAGGATACACCGCTTCAAAGTCCAGTAGATGTTGATCGGATTGCGCAGATGCGCGCGGTAATGAGCGAAACGCGGCTAGGTCTCGTCCAACAGATCCTGGCTTCAGAGTCAGGCGCGCTATCTGTCGAAGAGTTGGACTATCGGAATACAGACCTCAAGAAAAGCACTATCGACTATCACCTACGAGAACTCTCAGACAGAAGCATCGTCACGCCGCTCAAAGCTGACGACCCGGCAAACGATATGCCAAACACGTACTGGGCTGTCACGGAGCCCGGCATCGCGCTCCTCAAGCAACTCGGGTTTTACTCCGAAATTGAAGTTCTCGCAGAGGCCGATAGAGCGCTTTCTCGAACATCTCGCATTGAGCAGATCGAAACCTTCCCTGGTCGGCCAGAACCTGATTGGTACGACCAATATGCGTCATCCACAACGGAATAGGAACAACTACTCACAAGACAGCGTTATTCGCTAATCTTCACGGCGGTGACTGTCAAATCACCACTCTGAATCTGCATCGGGATAATACGGAACTTCGATCCGTTCAGCTGCTCTCCTACAGTTGACTCCAGCCCGTTGAGTCGCTCATCCGGGAATCGGTCTTTCTGAATCGCCTTTACTTTGCCACTACTCTCGTCGAACCCACCGAGCAAAATCCCGACCCCGTTCTTGAACTTCTTGACCAAGCCTTCTTCAATCTCGTCACCCTCCTTCAGGAACCACTCACCGGACTTCATTTCTATCGACGCCGGTCCCTGCTCTTGAATCGTGAACCGCGTCCCCTCATTCACGCTCTCCTCATACACTTCCGAACATTCCTCCGCCAACTCACCGAAGAAATGCTGTATAGTACCACTGGCCTGCTCAGAGAGTAACTTGAACACAACGAACTTCAGCAGCCGGGCGTGATTTGACACGCCGAGGTCTTCGACAGCGGCAACCAGATCATTGAGATCGCTGACGGCATCTTCACTCAGTTCGATGTCGTTGTAGATTCGCAGCGCACCGATCTCGTAAGGGGAATTCACGATTCTGTCGCCGGGGTGAGCAATAGAGAATCGTTCGTCGCGGGTAAGAACATTAGTAGCAAGCTGTTTTCGCCAGCCCGCTCCGAGGTTGATGTGTTTGTGGACGAAGGTCGTGTTGAAATCGCTGTGCGACTTCTTCACTAACAGCTCTTCGCCGTCATCTGTCCGCTTGACCACTTTCTCCTGTTTATCGAAGACGCGATCCCCCAGAGTGGCATCCATATCCACCTTGATTTCCTCGAATCTCTGCTCATAGTGCTGAAGTTCATAGTGCCGAGTCAGGACTTCCTGTTTGAATTCCTCCGTATCCGGGTATGTATGGTTGCCCCAACGGATGTGATTGACCCGGTAGTCAGGCATGTCTGGATCTGGTGTCTTGAAGAAGTCGCGTGTCAGCTCGTACCCGTCTGCGTTAATGAGCTTCTCGACGACGTCACTCCGACTCAGTTCAAAAACTGTCTCAATCTCTCCGCCTATCTCGGAGTAAATTTTCACGTCGCCTTTGACGTCGAAGATGATTTCGTCACCGGGGATGCCGAGCCACTCAACGAACGACTTCGTGTCGTACTTGTCGTAGTGACTGACGGTGATTTCATCAGTCGCGTCTCGGGTGAAGTCCGCGTATTTATCGATATTGTCTGCGCTCAGAAGTTCTTCGATGACCTCCATATCGGTCGTAAGGGCGCGTTTCCCAGTGTAGGAGTGACAGATAATGAGACGGCCGGCTCCGAGAATGATGACGACGTATTTCCCAGCTGATTTCGCACGCGTTTTCATGTCCTTCGAGAAGTTCTCAGCCAAGTCCTCAGCGATATCCTTTATTTGAGTGTGGAGCGGGCTGGTACCGTCCATCTCTTCAGCAGCATCCAGTGCCTGTTGGACCCAGCGATCGAAGTAGCGAGTCGTATCCAGATCGTTGAGGGTGTGATCGCCGCCAGTAGTAGTGAAGATGTCCTCCACTAAGCCGTCTATTTTCGATGCGTCTTTGCCCCGGAATGGCTCCTCCGTTAGTTCGACATCATCAGCCTTGATCTCTCGATAAAAGATATGGTATTCCCGGTCACTCATGGTTGGATTACCTGTGAGTGTCTGTTGCTCACTCATTCAGTTGGTTAGGATAGCGGGTGGGGCGAGTAAAAGATTGGTGTGCATATTGATATTGAACGAGTACAGACGTGAATTGGACTTAGGTTTTATCCGAAACTGGAGCTAAAGCGAAAACAGTTCGAATGACGAATCGTCGTACAACTTTCGATGATCACGATCCGCTTGCATACGGTATCCTCCAGGTCCTCGAGTATTTCATCGATGAAATCGGGGAGCGCGGCTGCACCGGGCATTTTGAAAAGGTCGTCGATGGAAAGTACCGACTGAAAGGGAAACATCTCATTCAAAAACCGGAACGGTTCATCGAAGACCATCTCGTTTTCCGAATCCTGCGACAGGCACTCGGATACTCGCTCCGCCCGCAGCCGAAACAGTATGCGCCGCGTTGGCCCAAAGGCGGGGGTATACCTGATTTCTGCATCACATCACTCCCGATTGAAACAGCGATGCAGAACGACGTCCGGTTCTTTGGTGAGGTGAAAGCCCCGAAGAAGATTCAGAAGGCTCGCAGCGACATGGAAGACTATCTCGATAGTGACCTGGACATTCACGCAGTCGCCATTCTGACTGACGGCTTTGAGTGGGAATTGTGGGTGCGACCTCGAAACCGCTCTACGGAGAACCTGGACAATCCCTATGCTACTGCCAGCCTGCGAGACGCGCTAAAAACTGTGCGAACGCGAAATATGAACATGGAATCATACCGCTCGCACAAGGTTCGGAACCAGATTGACGTTGACGGCTTCTCCCAATTTGAATTGAGCTCAGTCCAAGCTGTAATGCAGGATGAATTCGATATTATAGACGCCTTCTGAACACTTGTACAGCAATTCGACCAAGAGCAGATTTCTAGTGCCCCGCCGTGAGCGGCTAAACTGGATGTCCTCTCAGTACACTCGGAACGTTTCTAAGTAGTCCTCAATCACGGCCTGCTCGTCAGGGCTGATCCCGAACATCTCGTACACTGCGTCATTCACTTCTTCTTCCAACTCATCAACGTCAGTCTCATCCACGGTCGTCTCATCTGAACGTAGCGCATCTAACAGACCCGCAACACCCTCATCGCTACGCGGAATTGGAATAGTCGTTGTCTCACCGCTTTTCACGTTTCTCCCATCGACCGCTTCCCGCACGTACTCCGCTCGGCGTTTTCTCGCATCCCGCTCATCAGTATACATGGCTGCGTCGTTAATTACGTCCGACCGGCCAGCCTCCACCGTGAATTCTCCATCTACGTCGCCCTGTATTTCCGCACTCACCGGGTACCGCCGCGTCTGCCATTCGTACGAGATGTACTCCAATTCGCCATCATACTCCCCAATGTATGCCTCGGGGAATCGTTCCGTCTTACTCCCCGTGTCTAATGCGGTCGTAATCTTCGAGATGAGGGACCGGAGCTCGGCACGATCGTCATCCTCACCCCACGCGACCGGAAGCGGCGTCAAGTAGTTCGTGGTATACTTGTAGTAGCCGTCTACCTTCAGCGTCGTGTAGTGCTTGAGGTAGAAGTCCAGCGCATTCGAATTCAGCAGCGCCGCGAACGTGTCGGTCCAGTCTTTGAATTCGTCTTCGAGCTGGACGCCGTATGCGGCTTTGAAATACCACGTTCCGACATCATCCAGCATGAACGTCGCTTCGGCTGCGATCTCCGGGCACGCGAGTTTCGGCTCCTCGAACCGCGTCATACTCTTCGGATACCCGAACCCGTACCAGTCATCACGCCCTTCGAACCGACCGCCCTCGCGCTGCTCTAACGTGTCCAGGTGTTTCTCCAGGTACGCCCACGTCAACGGTAACTCGTTCTCCAACCGATTCTGATCGATGAGGTTCGACTCGGTGTTGCCGTCTTCGTCTTCTTCGAGCGTGTACGGGACGATCGCGTGTTCGCCAGACCAGTCACCACGCCACCGATTGATGTCACGGCCTTGCAGCCATGGCCGTAACGTGTCTGTCTCGATTTCGTATTCGCGGTCCTCGCCTTTCGGCACGACCGTCACCGTGTCACCTGTGTCGTCAGCGCCGATTCGGTCGGCGTCAACAGGCGTGACGATGAACACCTTATTCGCACTGGTTTGCGTGCCAGCGAACACCGAATCCGTCACGTCGCCGACGGTTGCATCACTCGCTGCGTCCATCTTGTGGATGATTTCCAGCTCTTCCGGCGGCATCAACGACCAATATCCGTCGTCTAAGTCTCCCTGCGGGTAGTCGAACACGTTGATGAAGTCATCTTCATACCCGGGGTCGTCGCGGTGGTCGCGGACAGAGTCCAGAATTGCCGTGTCGAGATCACGGTTCGTTGGTGCTTGCGTATCGCCTTTCACCCGGACACACCGGATTTCGTTCGCTTCGCGGTCCTCCGAGTTCGACTCATCTTCGAGGATCACAATGGCCGGGTAGTTCTTCGCGTCTTCGAACACGCCAGAGTCGCGGAAATCGTACACCTCCTCGATATTGGCCTCGTTCAACAGGACACGCCGGAGGCCTTCACCGTAGTCTGTCACCATGAACTGGTTCGGCGTGATGTATCCGAGTTTCCCGGTGTCCTCACTCAGCCAATCCAGCCCGCGCTCGTAGAACGGGCAATAAATATCGTAGTTCCCAGTCGTCGAATCGTACAGCTGGTCCATCATATCTTTCTGCCGATCCGGGAGGTTCTGCGTGCGGACATACGGCGGATTCCCGACGACGTAGTCGTACTCCATGTAGTTCTTGACGACGAGCGCGAGCACGGTGTCCTCGAATATCTTGAACAGCCGCCCGTCGTTGTGTTCCTCCTTGAGGTACCGGACGTTCTCCAGCATGTCGTCCACGTACGGAGCGAAGAATTCCTCGACACCCGAGTAATCTTGCTCCGTATAGTGGTTGATGCGTTCCTCAACGCCGCTCTGGTACGTCCAGTCGAAGTCCTGCCCGAATTTCTCAGCGAGCGCCATGTGGTCTTTCACCGTGTCCAGAACGCCCTGCAACGCGGCGAAATACTCGCCGAAATTGGAGACATCCGTCTCCAGTTGGATCGTGTCGAACAGCGGCATCCGCACACGCCGCACAAGGAATCCATCCTCAGTCTCTGGTGCTTGGTCTTCATCCACTTCGACAGGAAGCGGCACAGGAATGCGAACGTCCTGTTCGTCTTCGGTCATCGCGTCAAACGTCAGCTGGCGACTGCCGTCATCACCGAGATCGGCACCAGTGAGCTCGCGCTCGTTCCGGAGCGTATCTGTTCGGTAAATCGGGAGCCGACGAATTGTGAAATCCGGATTCGACTGCTTCGCTTTCTGGTAGGCGGGGAGGATAGCGACGACGAATCGGATCTGCGCCATCAGCACTGCGAACGGGTGGATGTCGAGCCCGACGATGCGCGGTCGCGTACACAGGTCACGCAGGTGTTCTTCCCAGTCTGGGTTGTCGTTGTACCGTTTGACGTCGTTGAGGTATCGTTCGATGCCTTCCACCAGGAACGTGCCAGACCCACAGGACGGGTCGATGAGGCGTTCATTCGACACGCCTCGGTCGTACCCAACCCCGTCCATGATGTAATCGATGACCGGTTGCGGGGTGTAGAATTCCCCGAGTGCTTTTCGTGTTTCCGGGTCGAAGTACCGCTGGTAGAGATCGCCGAGCAGGTCACCCTGTACGTCGCTGAAATCGAACCGGAGGACGTTGAAGAAGACTTCTGCGACGGCGCGACTGAATCGGTCACGCGTGGCGTCACTGATGCGTTCGACCTCGCCGGTGCCACGAGCGACAGCCTCGAACTGGTTTGCGCCGGACGTGTGTCCGCGGGAGAGCTGCTCAGTGTACCCGTCGGTCCACCAGACGAAAATGTCGTCTTGGAACAGCCCTTCGACGAATTGGTCCTGCATGTCGTCGATGAGGTTGTCCGCGGCGACCGGGAACGCGTCCAGGTTGATGCTGGACCCGAATCCCTGAAGACCGCGGAAGTAGTCATCCATTCCGCTATAGCCGGTATCGGCGAAGAAGTCGTGGTCTTCTGTGGCTTTCGCCAGAAGGAGACGGGCGAGGAGGGCGTGCCCGGTTTCGACGCAGAACATGAAGTCGCGGAGCGACTCTTTCCCGTTGATGAACGGCTCCCAGGAACTCGGGACTTCTTCCGGTTCACTCGCGTACGTGGCTTCCCAGAAATCGTACGCGCCTTTGACGAATTTGGCTTCGCGGTCATCTCGGAGTTCCTGAAGCAGGTCCATCAGGGCGGTCACAAGGTCTGCGAACGGACTGCTCTGCTCTAACCGGAAGGTGTCGAAGAAGTGTTCTTGCCCGAGTTCGGCCTGCTCGTCGAGTGGAATTGGATCCAGTTCAGATAGGAAGCGGTTGACGTGGTCGGGGTTGGTGAGGTCGAATTCGCGTTTCCGAATCGTGCTGAAGAGGTCTCTTGCCTCGGCGTCTGTGATTTGGCTGAGTCCCTTGGCAGGGATGACGTAGTCCTGGTCAGCGTCGTACACGCGGATTTCGACGCCGTTAGTCAGGACACCGTAATTCGCGCGGAGCTCATCCATATAGTGGAAGAGTTGGTCTTCGTGCCCACCGAGGTCTCTGTCTGGCTTTTTGAATTCGTAGACGCCAGTGACGGACTCGTTCGTGTCGAGAGTGATGTAGTCCGGGCGTCGGTTGTCGGGTAGTGTGAATTCACTTCGGATGTCAGTTCCCGTGCCTTCGTAGCCGAGAACATCGTAAAAGCCAGATTCGAGGAAGAGGTTTTCTACGTCTCGTTCGCTCATCCCGTCATTGACCCGATCCACAATATCTTGGAGGGAGTCGTGAAAGCCCGACGCCGAGGTCATATTACTCCAATATAGACAATACGTTTATAAACACCCGGGAATTTTCGTTTGAACTCGCACCGGAGAAGTACAACTCCCAACTAGAAACAGCGTACAAGCCGTTCCGGAAGTTTCGGAAACTACACCCTTCCATTTACACCCACAGGCTTGCGTCGACGCCGTATGATCACGGATGCACGCGTCCTACAACCAGAATTCATCCCTGCTGAAGTCCAACACCGGGATGCCGAAGTCAATCACCTCTCCAGCGTACTCGATCCAATCACCAATGGGCGGTCACCCGACCCGGTGCTCTTGCACGGGCCGAGCGGCGCTGGGAAGACCTGTATCGCGCAATTCATCGTCGAACGCCTCCGCGAAACCACCGTTGACGTCACCTCGCAGTACGTGAACTGCTGGGACGACCACACCCGCTTCAAAACCCTGTATCGGATCCTCGACGGAATTGGTGAAACCGCCACCATCCACCGCCAATCCACCCCCACGGACGAACTCCTCGAACGTCTCCGCAACTACGATGGCCCACCATACGTCGTCATCCTCGACGAAGTAGACCAACTCGACGACAAAGACCTACTGTACGAACTCTACCGCTTCCGTAACCTCTCTATGATTCTCATTACGAACAGCGAGGAAGACCTCTTCACGGCGCTCGACAGCCGCCTCAACAGTCGGCTCTCGAACTGCGTCCGCATTCACTTCCGACATTACCACGACGACGAACTCGTGAGCATCCTCCAAGATAGAGTCAGATGGGGATTAGAGCCAGACGCGATCGACACAGCTGGCGTCGAGTTGATAGCGAGCAATGCCGCCGGTGACGCCCGTATCGCTATCGGCATCCTCAAACGAGCCGCGCGCACCGCCGCAAACAACCCCACCGACGCAATCACCCCGAGTATCATCCAGGAAGTCACACCGGCAGCGAAATCGGACATCCAGCAACAGACGCTCGACCGGCTCACCCCACATCAAGAGCTCCTTTACGACATCGTCACCGAGCACGGCACTATCGAGCCCCGCCGCCTCTATGA
Organism: Halopenitus sp.; assembly: GCA_042219525.1. Taxonomy (GTDB): domain Archaea; phylum Halobacteriota; class Halobacteria; order Halobacteriales; family Haloferacaceae; genus JBDGPU01. Next base: position 28,345 of record JBDGPU010000090.1, on the reverse strand, counting down.
CGCGTACTGTGACCGAGTGGACAGCCCCAAGTCACAGCGGATGGTGCGCAACTATCTCTCGAAATTGGAGCACTACAATCTCATCCGCGCGGAAGGCAACACGAAAGCTCGGGTCTACCATACTCTCCGATGAATTCGGATACTTCCGATTTTGTTTCCGAATCGAACATCGGTGTCGTGATTTAGTGCTATACAAACAGAGTCAGTCACTGTGAACTTCAAACTTAATTCACTTCGTGCACTCCGATATAGTATGGACGACCTCATTCCCGAACAGACGGCAGGTCCCGGAAAACTGCGGGTCTTCATGATATTGATAACTGGCCTCGTATTGATGCTGGTTTTCGGCACTATTCTCTCTCTATTCTATAATATCCACTGGGTTGAGAACATAGCGAAGGCACTGGCAAATCGCCCGATGTTGGTTTTTGAAATAGCCGGCGTGATCTCGTTAGGGATACTGTTTGTCAAGGCAGCCAGCTATCTCGACAACCAGGATTCGTTCTAAGATACCTTCTCTCCACTCTACAACCGTCAGTACGAAGACCAACCGACATAGATTTGGAAGTTCGGAAATCCCACGCGCCTACCTTTTGTCCTGTGTCGTGACGGTGTCACTGCGATGAGCAACGACTCGCAACCCCCAGACACGGGGATGAACTGGCCAGCCCTGGCTTCTGGCACGGCCGTTGTCCAGACAGTACGAAGTCGCTTGTCGAATCAAGCGTTCGCAGAGTGGTACCAAGAACAGCAAATTGAGGAGAACATCCTGAATGGGCAGGCGTATTTCAACGGGCCGTCACCGCCGAAAGACCCGGAGCGCCACTCGCCGATTAAGTTGCTTCAGTGTGACCGGAAGGCGATGTACGATCGTCGGAACGCGCCGAGCGAAGGCACGCCTCCAGAGGGGTTGTTCTGGATTGGGAGTGAATTCGAAGAGCAGGTCATCGTGCCGTTCCTGCAAGACGTCGTCACCACGGACGACACGTACGTGCAGAACTCGGTGTGGATTGACACCGAGCTCACGATCGATGGCACGACAGTCCGTGTCCGTGGTTCGACTGACCCGGTGGTCGTCACAGCTGACGCGGAGCCAGTGTTCGTCACGGAAATCAAGACCACGAAAGACACCGACCACCTATCCAGTCCGAAACCACACCACAAGGCGCAACTCCACGCGTATCTGTACGCGCTCAACCAGGAGTACGACCACGACATCACCGACGGGATGATCGTGTACGGGAGTCGCACGACGTTCGACATCGAGGCGTTCCCGGTGGAGTTCGATCCGGTGTTCTGGAACGATGTCACGGAGTGGTTGGCGGCACAGACTGAGCACGAGCAAGCCGATGACTTGCCGCCGGCATCGCCTGAGCGTGACTGGGAGTGCTCGTACTGTTCGTACAAGCATCGGTGCGGGGAAGCCGATTCAGCGTACTCAGATATCGGCATCAAGGGGCTGCTGCCGTTGTTCGCTGCCTACGACGAGCAACCTCTCGTCGAATACCTCAAAGCACATAGAGATCAAGATGCGAAGCTCACACCGACGCTCGCCCACAAATACCCCAGCCTTGTGCAGCAGTACGGTGCGTACGACTGGAGTTGCGTATCCTGTGGTGCGACCTACGCGTGGGACGATCTCGACTGGGATGGAGACACTGATGATCCACCAGTCTGCTCCAACTGTCTCGAGACGGGAGACCTGGTCACGTTGAGCGGCCCCGAACCAGCCCACCAGCTCAAAGAGTGAGATATTCAGAATAATAGAGTACAGGATTTCTCTCCAGCATGGCTGTCTCTGGCCGTTTACCGGATCTATTCCTCATCCGATTTGCTGGCTTCATCGGCCTTCGCGTACTCCGCCACATCAGAAATTTCGTGCTGCACCCGACCATCCCCATTTTCATCCTCAGCATTCTCACCATCAGTCGATTCTGTAACCCCCTCTGAGAGGTCAACATCGTCCCGATCGCCGGACACCGATACTGATTCACTCTCGTCAGTACGATTAATGAGGGTTTCTTCGGTGACCTCTGGGAAATGCTGGAAGTAATCCGGATTCTCGGTTAACCACTCCGCTACCTCCGCCGTTCCTTCTTCGACTTTCCGTTGATGCATCCGCATCGAATGGTAGTTACTCACCACACCTTCGACCGCCAATCGCTCTGTGACTGCTTCACCGAAGTCGGTCAAGTGGTATTCATTCAGGGTCCGACCATGCCGACGCGCAGGCTGGATTTCGATCAGTCCGATATCCAGCGCCTCGTCTTTCCGTTTGCTAATCGTGTCAGAAGTAATCGCTACTTCCGATTCAACTTCCGAATATGTCTTTCCGCCTTCGTTCAACACCGATAGCAGCCCAACGCCGCCTTTTCGCTGTAGGAACTCCTCAACCGTCGTACTCATCCGTTACGTACCCCTCTAATTTGGAACGACATAGGAACCCGACCCAACTCCAAATTCGCTCCACATCGGATTTTGACGGCAACCGAGAATAGTACAACGACTGCTGCATTCGGCTATTTATCCCGGTTCTTTCGGAAATCACACCCAGATGATTACCCTCCAAACTGGAGTGGTACATGGCGAGAAAGCAATGTCTCTCGCCGCTACGCGCCACACCATCGCTACTCGACGAGCGCGTAGTAACACCTACACTTGGAGGGGGTACTGGTGACCGACGACACCAACCAGTACCACAATTCGTTGGCTGAGAATGCAGCTGACATCATCGATGAAGAGACGGACTGGGTCGAGCTTGCACAGGAGCTTGACGTGAGTCGCTATCAGTACGGTGACTCCCATCCCGAGTGGACCACTGGGACACCGTTCCAGCCGATGTTCCTGTCGTACCTGTACACAGAGGTCGAGGATGAATCACTCGGTGGATTACGGGCACGATTGGGCGATGATCCAGAGCTCGCAGCAGCATTCGGATTTGACCCGGCTGACCTTCCGTCTCCGGCAACGTTTCGCCCGTGTCGGGTCAAAGACCGATTTGAAACCCTAGAGCACACCGTCACGCGCGGCGCTGAAGCGATTCGAAACGTGGCGATTGAGCGCGGCTCACCAATTGGGTTTCAGCTCACGCAGTATGGTACAGACCGTGCTGATGAGGATGACTCAGAGCCGTCGAACCGAACGGTTCAGCGGCTCCTTCGGAAGAAAGGTCGTGACGTGCTGGATGAGCTGAATGACGCGATTATCCCATCGATATCGTTACCGCGCTCAGATGACGCAATCTACAATGACGACGAATTGCTCGAATTAGAATCGATAGCTGCCATCAAGCACTCGGCGGCAAACGGGGCTGGAGATACCCTCGGTGACAAGAAGAACCCGAATCCTGACCTCGATGACCCGTTCTACGAGGACGGACCGTCTGGTGAGACTCTTCTGGAGTCCATGAAGCAAATGTCCGTCGAACAAATCGGTCGGGTCATGAATTTCGCGCTGCGGAAGACGTACACTCGCGCGAAACCGCGGCTTCAGCAACTCGAAAATGATGATGGGTCACGGTTCGGGGTGCGGTCAAAAATCGCGCTGGACATTACGTACGTCGCGTATTATGGCGATCGTGATGAGATGCAGTGGCTGCAAGGCACACCAGATGACAAAGGCTACGATTGGTGTCACAAATTCGCCACCGTCGTGATTGTCGGAGAGAACACGCACTATGTTGTTGGGGTATGCCCGCTTGGAAGTACTGAGTGGGCAGAAACTAACGCGTACGCGGGTGAGGACAAATCCTATTACGTTGGGGATGTTGCACGCCGACTTCTTTCGATTGCCGACGAATACGTGAATATTCGGATGGTGTACGCAGACCGTGAATTCCACGCGGCGGACGTGATCCACACGCTTGAGCAGAAGGGGTTAGACTACGTGATTCCGGCTGCGGAAAACGACCGAATCGCGCGAATGTGTAATCGGTTCGACCAGAAGAAAAGTGGCTACGACACTGAAAACGATACCCCGCTGTACGTGGAACAGGACCTATCGATGTACGGTCCGGTCAAACACGAGGTTTCAAACACAGAGGTGACGACGAACGTCGTTGTTCTTCCTCCGGACGATGACGATGACGTGCATGGGCGAGACTCTCCGCAACCGTTCCTGACGAGTTTGGATGTGAGTGATGAGCTCTCGTTAGATCGGCGGTGGGCGAGAAATCAAGTGGAGCAATACCAGGACCGTGGTGCGATTGAGAATTCGTACTCTTCAGTGAAGGAGGCAGCTGCTTGGACGACGTCAAAAGAATTCGGGGTGAGGTGGTTCCATTTCGCGTTCGGGTGTGTCATCTACAACATGTGGCTCTTAGTTGACTTCCTGACGCAGGACCGAATCGGGGTGATAGAGACACGGACAAAACCGCGAATCACCCTGTCGCGCTTCCTTGACTGGCTTGACCGGGAGTTGGTCACACTCATTTAATTCTCGTTCCGGGTTCGCGCTTCGGGAGAGCCATCAGTAGGCAGCACAGCTATTTTTCGGCTGATTTCTCAGCTCATCACCAGTAGTCACTTTTTCTGATAGGTCCCGGTCGGTATATCGAGGTAGGATCTGGGGGTAGGGCGTCAAAACTGGGTGAATCCGTGAACGTTTGAGGGGGCATTCGCAACTCAACACTGACAAAATTCATATAGCGACATTTGGTTTATGAGTCTGATTTTGGCCGCTAAAATGGTTGATCTAGGAGCAACAGAATTTGGCTGAGTTGGCTACGTTTGAAAATACTCCTCACGAGGGTTCGAAGCAAGCGATGTGTGACACTAGCGAGATCGATAGGTCAGCGCAAACGATTTGGTAAGTGGTCCAATGATTGAGTCCTCGACAGCGACTCCGCTGGGTTTGGAGTGGGTCCACAAGCTGAGAATCCCGTGCCAGAGTGGACGATCGACGGAGCTGATGCCAGAGGGCGGCTCAAACACACGGACGGGACAGTCAGGAGCACAAAGCTGCGCTGTCAGCGGGAAGGTAAGGCCGGAGACGGTCGGCAATCGATATAGTGGGAGAGCGGTTAACCAGTATAGCGTGACTGAGCAGTTCGACCACTGATATCGAACGCTAAACATCCCATGAAATGCGGAATCGACAGGATCACCCTGGTCACAGCAGCGACACCGAAAACTCCCTAATTCTACAGCGAGGTCGAGCGCGACTGACACGGTCGTTCTGCCTTTAGGGTGCAGCCCTCGCCCCTCGCCGGACTCGATAGCCGAACATCCTCCTGCTCTCAGGTCAGTCGTCGAGAGTTACCGCTGATCGATTTGCGGCCAGGATCACCTCAGAGTTGAAGGCGATATCGACACGAGCTGGAATGGCATCGGTCGACTCAGAAATCCAGGAGCGAACCAGTCGCGACTTACAGTCAACACGATCGGTATTGGTAGCCAACCAAGATCGATCCGACCGGAATGAATCGCGGAGGGCCGAACTCCCATCCAGACTGACAGATATTGGCGAGATATCGCCGAAAATCGAACCGGTCTTTGGCGGGCTGACCCCAAGGGTCCACGGCCACAGACAGGGGATCCTCTGAGGTGCTACTGATCCTACTGCGTGAATATTTGAGAGCAATGCCGTTCGTTGCCGGAGGGAGTCGAGACACATGACTCAGAATTCTTCTTCGGAGAAATTTGGCACCCAGGATAAAACTATCAATCATATGGTACATTTCCCGATTCAGGGCGGCCGACGTTCGCCGAACAATCTGTATCCGAATATCAGCCCTAACTTCGGCTGTAAGTTTATCTGTGGAGCTAGTCCCATCTAACGAATTAGATAGTACCATATCCACAACTAACCGGTTCAAATTGCTGCTCAAAGGGCTCTATATCTACAAATAAAGACCCTTATTTGTGGGTGTAGGTAGTTTCATAATCCCGGGTCGATATTGCTGCTCCATGAGCGAAGCCGACGATCGGACTGCGGTGAAAACATACGTTCCTCGATACCAAAAGGAGATCTGGGCTGACCACGCCGACGAACTCGACATGAGCCAGAGCGAGTTCGTCCGCACGATGGTCCAGGCTGGGCGGAGTGACTTCGACGTCGACGTCGCGCTCGACACGTCGAGCGAAGGGGCCGACGACTCGAACGCGGACTCTGCCGAGTCAAGTGGTGATCTGGAAAGTCGCGTCACCAAAGCGCTGCGTCGAGAGGGCTCGCTCGGCTGGGACACGCTCGTGGAGACGCTGACCGCCGATCTCGAGAACGACCTCGAGGCCGCACTCGAGAACCTGCAGGAATCGAACGTCGTCCGGTACAGCGGTCGCGATGGAGGGTACGTGATCGTCGATGAGTAGCCAGAGCGCCGTCGAGTACTTCATCGAGGACATCGAGTACCACGGCCGGAACGAGCGGACGGCGGAGTTCTACCGCAGAGTGCTGACGGAGTTCGAGTCGTTCGTCGACGAGGAGTTCGACAAGAGCCCCGTCGAAGTCGATTATCGGGACTGCATGGCGTACGTTCACGAGTTGCGGACGACGAAGGGGGAAAGTACAGTGGCGACGTACGCCTCCTACCTGAACCGGTTTTACACCTACCTCGAGAGCGTCGACCGGCACGACGAGAACCCGATGTCGCTCGTCATCGAAGAGATGGACGAGTCCATCGACTCCGACCCGCAGCGACGGGACGTTTCCCTCCCCGAGATGCAGGGGTTCGTCGCCGGAATCCGCCATCCGCTCCACCGAGCTATCGTGGTCACGCTGCTCAAGACGGGGATCCGGTCCGGAGAGCTGTGTAACCTCGACCTCAAGGACGTCAACCTCTCGGGTGTCGAAACCGCCAGAGAGCCGCGTCCTGCGCTCTCAGGGCGTCCTGACTCGCTGTACGTGCCGGCCGACCACTCGTATGGCGAGCGGAGCGGCGGCGAGGTGCGAACCGCCTCGAACAAGCGTAAACGGAGTACGACGATACCGATAGACGACGAGCTGCGTCGGATCCTCGTGCAGTGGCTGGCGATCCGCCCGGATCCAGTCTCGGAGACGGAGCCGCTGTTCATGGGCACCGTCGAAAACTGGGGGAGCCGCCTGACGCCGAACGTCGTCCACCACATCGTCGAGGGCCACGCTCGCGACGCCGGCTGGTACCGGACCGGTGGGTCGGCCGAGGAGAATGTTACGCCGCACTACTTCCGGCACTTCTTCACGACGTATCTTCGGGACAGTATCGGGGATCGGGGGATCGTGAAGTACCTCCGGGGCGACGTCGGCGACGACGTCATCGATACGTACACCCACGACTGGGGGAATCGCATCCGGGAAACCTATCTGAACCACATCTACACCGTCACGGAGTAGCCTTCGCTGGAACGAGTTGGTTAGCTGGCCGTCATCTGAGAGGAACTACTGAGCAGACCGTCGACTGTTGGCCTAGTTGCACAAATAATGTCAAATAGATAATGTTGTGTTGCAGTGTGGGACGTCCATCCTGCGCCAGATAAACTGTATATCGCTATACAGAATTTGTTGGGCGAATTCTCGGAGCGGCAGTGGGAAAATTCGGCTTTCAAACACCGTACAGTATCGAAATCCCCCATCTTATAGAACTCTCTCAGCGTCCCCAGGCTGTTGGAATTCATCTCGAAACGCACAGAAGCCAGCTCACCCCGGCAACCTTTTTGAGGCTGTTTCACCCCTTACGACCGTGTCATCGAACACCACGACTTCACGACTCGAGGGTCAGACCGTCCTCGTCACCGGTGCAGCACAGGGGATCGGGCAGGCGACCGCGGAGCGCTGTGCGAACGAGGGCGCCACAGTCGTCGTCACCGACGTCGACGCGGAGGGCGGCGAAGAAACGGTCGCAACCATCGAGGACGACGGCGGCGACGCTGTCTTCCGCGAACTCGACGTGACTGACGCCGACGAGTTCGACGCCGTCGTCCGCGCTGTCGCCGAGCGACGCGGGCTCGACGTGCTCGTGAACAACGCAGGGATCGCCCACCCGCTGGAGACCATCGAGGAAACGGACGCCGAGACGTTCGAGCGCGTCATCGACGTGAACGTGCGCGGCGTCTGGAACGGATGTCAGGCAGCGCTTCCGGTATTGAAGGACCAGGGCAACGGCGCGATCGTCAACGTCGCCTCGCTTGGAGGAATGATCGGGCTCCCGCGACAGGGGGCCTACACGCTCTCGAAGGGGGCGGTCCTCAACTTCACGCGAACCGTCGCGGCGGAGGCCGGCCCCCATGGCGTCCGGGCGAACGCGGTCTGTCCCGGGTTCGTCGAGACGGAAATGGGCGAGTCCTTCTTCGCCGAGGCCGACGACCCGGAGAAGGCCCGCGAGCGTATGGAGCGGCAGTATCCGCTTCGGCGACTTGGCGAGCCCGACGAAGTGGCCGGCTGCATCGCCTTCCTCGCGTCCGAGGACGCGGCGTACGTCAGCGGCCACGGCCTCGTCGTCGACGGCGGCTACTCGATCAGCTAACTCGACCGACGCCGGTCGGAGCGTAACGGTCGCCGGCCGAAGATTCAACATCCTGCTCCCCCGTCTCCGCGCATGGTAGATGCGACGCTTTCGCCCCTCGACCGTGGCACGATCCGGACCGACGTGAATCGGATCCTCGAGGGCTTCACGCTGGCAACGGCCACGGACCCGAATCCGGACGCGTTTGTGGGTGAGGGCCCCGTGTACAACCTCGTCATCGACCAACCGGCGGCGACGATCCTCTGGGACACCGGGTCACATCCGGACGCGGGAGACGGCCACTGGCCCGCAGGGCTCTACGAGGCGTTCGAACACGCCGACGCGGACGATCGCACGCTGGACGTCGCGCTCGAAGATGCCGGCTACGCTATCGACGACATTGACGCGGTGATCCAGAGCCACCTCCACATGGACCACGCGGGCGGCCTCCGACACTTCGCGGGGAAGGACGTCCCCGTCTTCGTCCACGAGCAGGAACTGAAGCACGCGTACTACTCCGCGCGAACCGACGAGGGGAGCGAGACGTACGTTCTCGACGACTTCGACCACGACCTCAACTGGCAGGTGATCCACGGCGAGTCGGCGACGCACTTCGGGGACGTGGAGTTCGTCCACCTGCCCGGGCACACGCCGGGGCTGCTGGGCCTGCAGATCGACCTCGACGACCGGGGAACGGTGTTGCTCGCGGGCGACGAGGCCTACGTACGGAAGAACTACGAGGACGAGGTCCCGCTCGGCGCCGGCCTGTGCTGGAGCAAGCGGGACTGGTTCGACAGCCTGCGTGAGCTCCAGGACCGACAGCGGCGCCACGATGCGACCGTGATCTGCGGCCACGACGAGACGGACTTCGAGCGGTTACGCGACGAGTTCTGACCCCGGTTGCTATCGACGTGTTCCGAACCGGCCCGAGGTTCGAGCCTGAACCCCCTGTTTGAACCGTCCGGGGTCGAACGGTGACGTATGCCAGTTGCTTCAGTCGGCGACGAGTCGCGCGCGGAGACGGTCCTGTCGGCCGAAGACGTGGACGCCTTCGCCGAGATCACGGGCGACGACAACCCGGTCCATCTCGACGAGGCGTACGCCAGCGACACGATGTTCGGCGGGCGCATCGCGCACGGGATCCTGAGCGCGGGGGTAATCAGCGCGGCCATGGCCGACCTCCCCGGCGACGTCATCTACCTTTCACAGGACCTGCAGTTCGAGAATCCCGTCCAGCTCGGCGACCGCGTCGTCGCCACCGCGACCGTCGAGGAGGAGCTCGGCGGCGACCGGATCCGCGTCGAGACGGTCGCGCGCGTCCCCGACCGCGACGAGGTCGTTATCTCCGGGGAAGCCACCGCCCTCTCGACGGCGCATGAGGGCTAACCCGGTAGCGACTGGCGACCAGCGCTACCGCGTAACGACGTGTTTACAACCGTCCTCGCGTAGGGAACTACATGGCCGAACACGCGGCGGGCACCGCCACCGAGCGCGACCACGACCGCGTCGGCGTCCTGCTCGTGCTGATCGCTGGCGTCGGCTTCGGCACCCTCGGAATCTTCGGGACCTACGCCCAGCAGGCTGGGCTGTCGATCCCGACGGTCCTCCTCTACCGGTTTTTCATCGCGACGGTGGCCGTCTGGGGCATCCTCATCGCGCAGGGTCGCCTCCGGCTTCTCCGCGGGCGAACGTTGTTCGCGGCCATCGCGCTGGGATCGCTCGGCTACGCGACGATGAGCGGGCTCTTCTTCCTCGGACTGGAGTACATGACGGCCGGGCTCGTCGCCATCGTCTTCTACACGTACCCCGCGTTCGTCGTCGTGCTCGCGGTCGTCGCCGTCGGCGAGCGCGTCTCGCGGACGACGCTGCTTGCCCTCGCGCTCGCGCTCGGCGGCGTTGGTCTCGTCGTCGGCGCCGACCCGGCCGGCGCGTCCCGAACCGGCGTCGCCATCATGATCGCTGCCGCGCTGACTTACGCCGCGTACATCACCGTCTCGCGCGCCGTGCTGGAGACCACCGATTCGCTCCTGCTGACCGCCCACGTGCTGCCCGCGGCCGGCCTGACGTTCCTCGTCGGGGGCACGATCACGAACGAGCTGGCCATCCCCGCCACGCCCACGGCCTGGGGTATCCTCGTGGGTCTCGCGCTGCTCGGCACGGCCATTCCGGTCTTCACGTTCTTCGCGGGCCTGAGTCGGATCGGGGCCAGCCGAACCGGGATCATCAGCACGGCCGAGCCGCTCGTCACGGTCGCACTGGGCGTGGTCCTCTTCGCCGAGCCGGTGACGCTCCCGACCGTCGCCGGCGGCGGATTGATTCTGTCCGCGGTCGTGCTGCTGCAAACGGCGTGAAACGTGGGTTGCCAGCGACCGATAAAGGACGAATAAAGGGAGTCGCCAGAGACGGATAAAGGAAGTCGCCAGCGAGGACGTTCGAGCCGCTACTCGCGCCAGCGCAACACCGTCGCCGCCCAGGTGTATCCGGTGCCGGCAGCCAGGAAGAGTATGACGTCGTCGGGTTCGATCCGACCGCGGTCGAATCCTTCCTCGAGTGCGAGTAGCTGGTCGACGCTCTGGACGTGACCGTAGGTGTCGAGGTAGACGCTGTCGGTCTCGGGGTCACAGCCCAGTTCCGACACCACGCTCTCGTGGAACGACCGCTTCATGTGGGTGATCGCGACGAAGTCCACGTCCTCGCGGGTCAGGCCCGACCGGTCCAGCGCGTCGTCGGCGACCTGAAGGAAGGAGGGCAGCGAGACCGGCGCGAGACGTTCCTTCATCCCCTCCGGGTCCGGCACGTCGAGCGTATGTTGGTTCGCCGCCACCGTCTCCTCGCTTGGCGGCTTCCGGGAGCCACCGGCGGGCATGACAACGTCGCGCGAGAAGGAGCCGTCCGTCTTGGCGGCGCTCTCGTGGACGACTGCCCGGGCTGAATCGCCGGGGTCGGCCTCGAGTACCGCGGCGCTCGCGCCGCTGCCGAAGTTGAACATGAACGAGGCGTCGGGGTTACCGTAGTCCACGAGGTCCTCCTCGCGACTGGCGGCGACCAGGAGCACGGTGTCGACGTGGTCGAGGGCGAGCTGCGCTCGGGCCTGGCGGATCGCGATGGGAGCGCCTGCACAGAGCGTGTAGCTCTCGGTCGCGAAGGCGGTCTCGGCGCCGAGACGGTCGGCGATGTCGGCGGCCGCGCTCCACACGTAGTGGTCCTTGAACTCCGAGCCGTGGTAGAGCACCATGTCGACTTCGTCGGGATCGCGGTCCGCGTCCGCGAGGGCGACCTCAGCCGCCTCGATGCCCATGTCGGTGACGTGGTCGTCGTCCGGCGGGCAGACGTGCTTCTCGACGACCCCCATCTTCTCGACGACGACTTCCTCTGGGATCCCGCTTCTCGCCGCGATTTCCTCACCGGTGATCCGGCCGTCGGGGACGTAGGACCCAAAGCCGGTGAGACCGACGGTTGTCACGGCTGGATCCCTCCGTACGCCGTCGGGGCTTTACTGTGGGGTGCGTGTATGTGACTACGTGTCATTGGTGGGAAGGACTGGAAGGTGCGCCTACGGCAGGTAGCGGCGCACGTGTTCGGGAAGCGTTGCGGCGACGGTGCCGCCGAGCCGGTCGCGTAGCGTGCCGACGATGCCCCGCGGCACGAACAGGACGAAGGCGATGAAGATGATCCCGAGGTACAGCGAAGCGCGGCCGTCGATGAGGACGTTCACGACTTGCAGGAGCGTGACGCCGGCGACCTCCGCGGTCAGCGCCGACTCGGGCAGCGTGTCCCGGAGGTACCGGGCGAGCCCGTGGGACTCGGTCGTCAGGATGCCGCCGAGGAACTCGTGGAACAGGTGGCCGTAGAGCGGGCCGGCGAGAGTGCCGAACCCGCCGATGATGGCCGCCAGCAACGCGTCGGCGGTGACGAACAGGTCGTAGGTGTTCTCGGGCGCGACGGAGCGCCGGTAGCCCGAGAACAGGGCCCCGCCCACCGCAGCGAACGCGCCGCTGATGGCGAACGCCCCCATCTTGTACCAGAACGTGTTGTAGCCGATCGCCCTGGCGCGCTCCTCGTTCTCGCGGATGGCGATCATCACGCGACCGAACGGGGAGTGGATGATCCGCTGCATCGCGAAGTAGCAACCCAACGCGACGGTGCCGATCAGGTAGTACGAGAGCTCGGCCGTCCCGATCTTGATGCCGAGCCCCAGCGCGTTCTCGAAGCTGTCGCCGACGAGTCGGCCGATCGAGAACTGGAGGCTGTCGACGAACGGGACACCGAGTTCGAACCCTTCCGGCGACGTGACGGCTGCCCCGTCTCGCGGGTTCTCGGACACGCGGCCCCAGTTGCGGACGAAGACGTGCGTGACCTCCGCGAAGCCGAGCGTCACCATCGCGAAGTAAACGCCAGTCAACCGGAACGAGACCGAGCCGACGAGCAGCGCCAGCAGGGCGCCGAGTACCGCTGCGACGACGATGAGCGTCATGAACGACGTCCCCGGGCCCAGGATGGGGAACTTCCCGTTCGCCGCCATGACGACGAGATACGCCCCGGAGCCGTAGAACATGGCGTGCCCGAACGAGAGGTAGCCGGTGTACCCCGAGATGAAATCGAAGCTCATCGCGAACAGGCCGACGTAGAACACGGCGATCATCGTCCGCAACGGCGGCAGTACCACGGCGAACTCGTCACCCAGCGGTGTCGACAGCAGGTAGCTGAACACCGCCGGGTAGAGCGCGAACGCGACGACGACGGCGATGTGGACGACGTGGTCGCGCGCGTACTGCTCCGCGTATGCTCCCAGGCCGCCGGGACGGTCCGCGAGGGCCTCGCCCGTTGCATCCGGATGCGCGTCGCCGCCGTGGCCCGCCGGCGCGTCAGCGCCCGGCGTCGCGTCGGCGGGTTCGTCGGGCGTCGGCGGGACGTCGTCGGCGACTGACTCTTCGCCCGCGGTCGGCTCGTCCGGAGTAGACTCGGCGTCGTCCACCGAGCCGTGATCGGATGGGCTAATGACCACCCACCTCCTCCAGGCCGAACAGTCCCTGTGGCCGCACGACGAGCACGGTGACCAAGACGAGGAACATTACCATCTCGGGCAGGCCGGGGAACGCGACGTGGTTCTGGAATACCCACGTCATCACGGCGTCGACGAAGCCGACGAGCACTGCCGCGACGACGGTGCCCTTGAAGCTCCCGAGGCCGCCGATGATGACCACGATGAACGCGATGAGTAGCGTTTCGACGCCGAGCGGAACCGAGGCGCCGTAGCGCGCGTCCCACATCAGCATCACGCCGGCGACGCCCGCGAGGCCGCAGCCGACGCCGAAGACGACGGTGAACGCACGGCGGATGTCGATGCCGAGCGCCTCCGCCATCTCCGAGTCCTCGCTGCCGGCACGGATGTACAGCCCGTAGCGTGTCTCGGTGAGGAACAGCCAGATGGCGGCGACGACGACGGCGCCGATGAACACCTCGAACAGCTGGAGCCCCTCGGTCGAACCGCCGGCCACCTGGTAGGAGGACGCGAGGAAGTCCGGCTTCGTGCCGATGGCGTCCTGCCACTCGCTGGAGGGTTGCATCCCGCTCACCTCGATGACGATCCGAGCAACCTCGTCGAGCACGAGGACGAGCCCGAAGGTGAGCAGGATCTGGAACAGTGGCGCCCGGTCATAGACGGGCCGGATCAGCGTCTTCTCCAACATAGCGCCGCCCAGCGTCATGATGCCGAAAACGGCTGCGACCGCGAGGAAGAACAGCACGAGCCGGGTGAACCCGCCTGTTCCACTCGTCACCGCGACGACCATCACGACGCCGCCGAGGTGCGCGCCGATCATCGTCAGCGACCCGTGCGCGAAGTTGATGACGCCCATCAGGCCGAAGATGAGGCTGAGCCCGCTGGCGATGAGGACGAACAGGGACGCCTTCGAAAGTCCGTCGAGCACGATCCGCGTGACCGTCGAGAGGCTTTCAGTGACCGTCAGCAACGCCGTCGCTGTCGGCGCTATCGACGGTACCATCGCCATCGACGGTACCGTCGCCATCGCTGCCGTGGCTGGATCGACGGGCATCATGCGGAAAGATACCTCCGGATGGTCTCGTCATCCTGCGTGACGCCCTCGGTATCGCCCGAGTCGACGACGGTGCCGTGGTCGATGAGGTAGTAGCGGTCGGCGAGATCCATCGCCAGCGGGAAGTTCTGTTCGACCAGCAGGACCGTCGTCTCCGAGGACGCCGACCGCAGCGCCTCGGCGACGGATTCGACGATCTGTGGCGCGAGCCCCTCACTGGGCTCGTCGACGAGCAGGAGATCGTTGTCGCCGACCAACCCGCGGGCGATGGCGACCATTTGCTGCTGCCCGCCCGAAAGATCGCCGGCGTCCTTCTCCCGGTGTGATTCTAGCTCCGGGAACGTCGAGTAGGCGGTCTCGTACGCCTGCTCGACCATGTCGGGTTCCGGCGTCGCGATCCTGATGTTCTCGTCGACCGTCAGGTGAGAGAACAGCCGGCGCTCCTCCGGCACCCAGCCGACGCCGCGGCGGGCGATCTCGTGGGTCTCCTCGCCGGTCACGTCCTTGCCGCGAACCTGCACGCTCCCCTCGCGTGGCGGCGTCAGGCCGAGGATCGATCGGAGCGTCGTCGTCTTGCCGACGCCGTTGCGACCGATGAGGGCGACGACCTCACCCTCCTCGACGTCGAGCGAGACGCCCTGGAGGACGTGGCTCTCGCCGTAGTAGGCGTGCACGTCCTCGACGGAGAGCAGGCTCACGGGGACACACCCCCAGTTGCGCTGCGATGCTCGTCCGGATCGTAGCCGCCGAGGTACGCCTCCTGCACGCGCTCGTCGTTGCGGATTGCTTCGGGGTCGTCGTCCGCGATCAGCTCGCCCTGGTGGAGCACCGCGATGCGGTCCGAGAGCTCCATCACGACGTCCATGTTGTGCTCGACGAGCAGAACGGCGTGGTCCTCGGCGACGTCGTCGATGAGGCGTTTCACCTCGTCGATCCCGTCCGTCGAGACGCCGGAGGTCGGCTCGTCGAGCAGCAACACGTCGGGGTCGCCCGCGAGCGCGATGGCGACCTCCAGGTTCCGCTTCTGGCCGTGGCTCAGGTTCTGGGCGACCGTCTCGGCCTGGTCGGCGAGGCCAACGCGGTCGAGAATGGCATAGGCTTGCTCGGTGTACTCGGTGAAGGAGTTCGCGTTGCGCCACACCTTCCAGGAATCGGTGCCGCCGTGGGCCTGCGCGGCGATGCGGACGTTCTCCAGCACCGTCGACGTGGCGAACACGTTCGTGATCTGGTAGGAGCGGTGGAGACCGGCGAGGGCCGTCTGGTGGGTGTCGTAGTCGGTGACGTCGACCCAGCCGTCGCCGGCGCTGGCGGCAGCGCCACCGCCGTTGCCTGCACCGCCGTTGCCTGCACCGCCGTTGCCTGCACCGGCGTTGCCAGCCCCGCCGCTATCCCCGTCGCCGACGCGTGCGCTACCGCTCCCGTCGCCCGCGACGCCGCCGGGTCGGTCCCCGGCGGCAGGTCGGTACTCGACGGTTCCCGCGGTCGGGTCCATCACGCCCGTCAGCAGGTTGAAAAACGTCGTCTTGCCGGCGCCGTTCGGGCCGATGAGCGAGCAGCACTCGTCGGACGCGAGTTCGAAGGAGACGTCGTCGACTGCGGTGAGTCCCCCGAATCGCTTGGTGAGTCCGGTGGTTCTGAGGGCCATCTACAGCGAGCAGTCCACGTCCTCGGCCGGCAGGGTCGTTTTGTCCTTCCCGATCCGGGCCAGCGGCTTGCCGGGCTTGATCGGGGCACCCCAGTCGCCCTCTTTGTCTGGCACGGGGTAGGAGACGGTCATCGCCGAGCGCGCCTGGTTGTTGTACTCCTGGTAGGTGTAGCCGTCCTTCCCCTTCGGCGTCTCGGCGACGGTCATCCCGCGCATCGCGGCGGCGACGTCGGTACCCTTCGTCGAGCCGCTCGCCTCGACCGCCTGGACGATGCCGGACGCAGCGGTGAACGTTCCCGAGGTGAACAGGTCGGGGACGGCCCCGTACGTCTCCTCGTACATCTTCACGAACGCGTCGTTGATCGGGTTGTCGTACTGATTCCAGTGGTAGCGCGTCGTGAACGGGCCGAGCTTCGCGTTACGGATCTTCTCCTCAGTCAGCGGCTTGCCGAGGACGCGCTGGGCGACGCCGCCGATGGCTTTCATGCTGATCTGGGTGCCGAAGCCGCCGAACAGCCGGAGGCCGTAGCCGCCCTCGAGCCCGGTGCCGAGGAACTGCGGCAGCGTCACGACGGTGAAGCCGCCGATGACCGCGTCGGCGTTCGCATCCACGGCGTTCTGGTAGAGGCCGTCGAACTCCGAGTACCCTCGCGGGACGAACTTCTCGCCCACGATCTCGATGCCCTCGCTCTCGAGGACCTTTCGGTAGTTCTCGGCGACGGACTTGCCGAAGGAGTAGTCCGCGGCCATGATGTACACGCGCTCCACGTCGGTCTGCCGGGCGACGTAGCGCCCGCCCGACCGCGCGTCCATCGCCGTGTTCTCGGACGCGCGGAACACGAGCTCCGAACAGGTCTCGGAACTGGACGTGATGTCCGTCGCGGCCGCCGGCCCCGCGACGAACGGCGTCCCCGAGGGCTTCGCGACCGTCTCGACGACGCGGCGCGCCGAGGCCGACGAGGTCGTCCCGAAGAGGATGTCGACCCCGACGCTATCGACCAGGTCGGTCGCGACGGACTGGGCCTTGTCCGGCGAGAACTTCGTGTCCGCGATGTGGAGTTCGATGTCCCAGCTCCCGGCGTTGACGGTATGCTTGCCGGTCGTCCCGGTGTCGATCGGGTCCTGGTCCAGCTTGTGGGCGATCCCGGAGAGGAAGCCCCACAGTGCCTGTTGGCCGTAATACTGGAGGTCGCCGGTCACGGGCTGCATGACGCCTATCGAGAGCGTCCCCTCGACGCTGGCGCTCGCCTCCGTCTCCTCGGTCATGTCGTCCTCGTCGGTGCCGGCCCCCTCGGCGGTATCGGTAGCAGTTCCCCCGCTGTTACCGCCCGAACAGCCGGCGAGGCCGGCGATCCCGAGCGTTCCAGCGGTTGCGGTGCCTTTCAGGTATCGTCGACGTGTGGTGTCGTCCCGCATACCATATAACGTAGACTCCATGCCCCAAAGTGGGGCTGGTTAACATGCTAACCCAATCGGCGGATTTCGCGGGAATCGCCAGCAAGCGCGTGGCTCCCGACACAACGAAGCGTTCCAGAAGATTGCCGCGGTCCGGCGTCGTGGTCGATGGCCCCGTTACTCCATGTCCTCGAGCGCCTCGACGACGCTGCGGAGGAGCTTCTTCTCGCCGCGGCGCATGTTCTTCGAAACCGCCGCCGTCGACACGTCGAACTCGTCGGCCAGCGTCGACAGCGTCGCCTCGCGGGGCGAGTCGAAGTAGTTGGCCTCGGCTGCCGTCGTGATAGTGTCGCGCTCGACGTCGGAGAGGTCGCGGCAGGCTTCGAGGAGGGTCGCGGCCGCGTCGGCGTTCTGCATGAGGTCGTGGAGCTGATGGAGTTCGAGGTCGCGCCGGTCCTTGATCGTGAACTCGTTGCCCTTCTCCAGGTCGACGAGGGCGTCGTCGACGGTTCGCGCGTCGTCGAAGCCGACCTGCCAGAGTTCGCTGCCGTCCTCGATATGGAACGGGCCCGTAATGTAGCCGTCGTGCTCGGTGATGGTCGTCATCGCGTTCGTCTGCTCGATGACGGTCCGGATCACGGCGGTGCCGTCCTCCTTCGAGAACAGCCGGTAATCGTTCATGTTCTCGTGCTCGCGGAGCGCCGAGAGCCCCTCGTCGAGCTCCCAGCGATCGGGGCTGTCGACGAGCAGCCGCGTTTCGAGCTCCTCGGCAGCGGTATCGTGCTGCCAGTGCATCGTCGAGAAGGCGACCTCGTGGTCCGCGGACGTGTCGATGAACGGGCAGTCGAACTGCTCCATGTCCATCGTGAGGTCGATCATAGCCGACGATCCTTCCGCACGGTTATAACTATTGACCATTATAAATGATCGGGTGTCCGTGGATGAAACGCGAACCGGGTTGGGACCGTCGACCCGGCAGTGACAACGTGATCATTCGTCTCCGAACCGCTCCTCGACGGCCTGCCGGTCGATCTTCGACGGCCCGCTCGTGGGCATCTCGTCGACGAACGCCAGCTGCTTTGGGATCGCGTAGCGGGCGACCCGCGATGCGAGGTGCGACTCCAGCTCGTCCAGTGTGAGCGACTCGTCGCCTTCGACGACGGCCTTGCCGACGGTGCCCCACTGGTCGTCCTCGACGCCGATGACGACGACCTCGTCGACGGCGGGGTGGTCGGCGATGGCGTCCTCGACCTGGGGCGGGTAGACGTTCTCGCCGCCGGAGACGAACATGTTCTTCTTGCGCCCCTCGATGTGGAAGTAGCCGTCCCCGTCGACGCGGGCAAGGTCGCCAGTCGACACCCAGTCGCCGAACGTCGCTGCCGTCTCCTCGGGGTTGTTCCAGTAGCGGTCGGCCGCGTGCGGGCCCGCGAGTTCGAGCTCGCCGATGGCGCCGTTCTCGACCGGGTCGCCCTCGTCGTCGACGATGCGGGCGTCGACGTGGAGCGCGGGCATCCCGACGCTGTCCGTCTTCTCCGGTGGGAAGTCGTCGGGCATCGCGAAGTTGTTCGGGCCGCACTCGGTGAGGCCGTACCCCTGCGAGAACTCGATGCCGCGGTCGCGCCACGTCCGGATGACGGCGTCACGGCACGGGCCGCCGCCGCTCTTGACGAACCGGAGCGAGGAGAGGTCCCTCGCGTCCCACTCGTCGTGGGTAGCCATCATTCGGAGGACGGCCGGGACCCCGACCAACATCGTGGCCGACTCGCGTTCGACGTCCCGGAGCACGCGGTCCGGGTCGACCTCGGGGCTGATGATCAGCGTCGCGCCCATGTGGAAGAAGGGGACCGTGAGCACGTTCCAGCCGCCGGTGTGGAACATCGGGAACACCATCGGCGTCACGTCGTCCTCGCGAATCCCCCACGCCGTGATAGTGTTGAAGGAGTTCCAGTGGATGGCGCCGTGGCTGAGCACGGTCTCCTTCGGGACGCCCGTCGATCCGCCGGTGTGGAGGAACAGGTGCGGGTCCGATAGCGCCACGTCCGGCGTGTCGACCGGACCGCCGTCGTCGGGGAGCTCGTTCGTGTACGGGACCCACGCGTTGTCGGCGTCGCTCGGGATGGCCCGAACCGTCGGCTCCGCGTCGGCGCGTTCGAGCGCGTCGACGACGTCGCCGCCGAACGGCGTCTCCACGAGCAGGAGTTCGGGGTCGACGTCGCTGAACACGGCCGCCAGCTCGCGCTCGGCCAGGCGGTGCGAGAGCGGCGCGAGCACTGCCCCGAGCTTGCCCGTCGCGAAGAAGAGGTCGACGAGTTCGACGCGGTTCCGGGAGATGACCGCGATCCGGTCGCCCTTCCCGATCCCCTTCTCCTGCAGAAAGCGGACCGTCCGGTTCGCCCGCGCGTTTAGGTCCGCGTACGTGTACTCCTCGCCGGCCGCCGTGTCCTTGACAGCGACGCGCTCCGGCGACAGATGGGCCCGCCGTTCGGCCAGCGAGCCGACCCAGCCGTACTCGCGGTCGCCGTGCGGGTGCGGGCGGGGATCCGCAACCGGTTCCCCCTCAGACATTGGTCTCCAGGAATTCGCGGACGCGCTGGTTCACCAGCTCTCGATTCTCGATGAAAAAGAGGTGGGAGCCGCCGTCGACGCGCTCGAACGCCGTGTTCGGCAGGCGTTCGGCGAGCAGGTCGCCGTTCTCGACGGGGAGGACCCGGTCCGCGGTGCCGTGCATGACCAGCGTGGGCAGGGTCAACTCGTCGAGACGGTCGCTAACGTCGAAGGCCTCCACGGCGGCGGCCTGCGCGTTGCGCCCGGCGTCGTCGGCGTCGCCGGCGAGCCGCCAGTCGAGGATACGCTCGACGAGGTCGGGTTCCGCCTCGTAGAAATCGTCCGAAACTGCGGGTTCCATGCGGTACTTGAGGGCCTCGCGCCGGTCGTACTCGTCCGGTGTCGAGAAGATGTGGTCGAGGACGTCTTCTGGGGTCGGGACGGCCTCGTCGCCGCCCGGGGAGGAACACAGCAGCCCGAGCGCCTCGGTCCGGTCGTAATCGAGGGCGTACTGCAGTCCGATCATCCCGCCCATCGAGGCGCCGACGACGGCGACGGAGTCGACGCCGTGGTGGTCGAGTACGGCCTCCACGTCGTCGGCCATTTCGTCGATGGTGTACGGCCCCTCTGGGGTGTCGGACCTTCCCGTCCCCCGGTTGTCCGGGCGGATCACCTCGTACTCCTCGTTGATGGCGTCGGTCAGCCAGCGCCACATCCAGCGCCCGTAGCCCAGCCCCTCAAGGAGAACGACAGTCGGGGCGTCGCTCGGCCCGTCCACCGAGTAGTGAATAGAGACGTCGTCGTTGACAGCGCGCGGCATACACGGATCAACACCGACAACCACTATCAAAGAGGGGTTTCACATGTGAACCTCGATCCGGAATCGGACCGCGTTGCCGCCGGCTGATGGTGACGAAAACGGCGCATGCGACGGCGAGAAGCCCCAGGTTTGCCGCAGAACCGAGTTAGACTGTCAGTGCCGACTCCATGTCCGAGCCGACGACGAGTTCGCGCACGCGCTCGACGCGCTCGTCGGCTTCCGCCTGGTTCTCCATCAGCATCGTCTCACTCGGGAAGAGATGCTCGCCAAGCACGAGCCCGTAATCGCGCGCCGTCGACCCGGTGACGGTCAGGTAGACGCCGAGGCCGGTCTCCGCGATGGCCGCTTCCTCCTCCTGCTCGGGGACTGGGTACGTGAACTCGATGTCCTCCAGCGCGCCCGTGCCGAGAACGGCGGTGACGAGGCGTTCGTAGCGCGGCGAAATACAGAGCTCGCCTTCGTACTCCTCGACAAATGAGCGGTCGAGGTCGCGGCCGGTCGGCAGCGTCTCGGGGCGTGCCATCAACGTGTGGTAGACGGTGTCGCCGAGTCCGGAGACGACCCGGACGTCGGTATCGCGTGGGTTGATGCGGTCGTTGACGTCGTTGAGCGTGCTGATGCCCGACTCGCGTAGCTCGACGACCTCCTCGAGAACCAGATCGGCGGAGTCGAACCCGAGCGCGAACTCGTGGGTCCGGAGCGCGCGGAACGGCTCCTCGCGGCCGACGAGCGTGAGCGGCGTGCCGTCGAGCTCGACGGTGGCGGAGTCGAAGACGATCCGCCGCGGCTTCCCGTCACGGTCGTCGCGAAGGAGCGTGAACTCCGGCGCGCTCGGGTTCGACGGGTCGGAGTACTCCGCGAGCCGCTCGTAGATCCCCTGTTCGGCGGTTACCTCTCCCTTCGTCACGGCCTTCTCGTAGCGCAGCGTCGAGCTGACGGTGTCCGCCAGCTCGGCGGCGTCGGAGACCTCGGCGAGCCGTTCGAGGACGGCCTCCAGCGGTCGTCCCTTGCGCGGCACGGCGACCGGAACCGACTGAGTCATTACACCCTCTCGGGCATCGCGCGTAAAACGGGTTGCGTTTCCACTCCCAGGTCAGCCGCCGAACGCGTCGCTGAGGCTGTCGCGGAACTCCCTGAGGTCCGCGAGCTCCTCGTCGATGCGCTCGATCTCCGACTGGAGGCTGCTGACCTCCTCCGCAGTTTCCTCGACGTCGGCGAGCCGGGCGTCAAGCTCGGCCACGTCCTCCCAGACGTCACCGAGCTCCTCGTCGAAGGAGTCGACGCGAGACTCGACGTCGGCCACCTGCTCGACCGTGTCGGTCAGCTCCTCGGTCGTCTCGGCCAGCTCCTCGGTGAGGTCGTCGACCGAGCGCTGGACTCGGTCGACACTGGTTTCGACGCTCGTGACCGCCTCGTCGACCTCGCTGATCGCGGCGTCGTTCGCCGAGACGTCCTCGACGATGTTCGCTCGCTCCTCCGCGGCGGCGCCCAGCTCCTCGTCGATCTCCGCAACCGTCTCGCGGACTTCCTCGAGTTCGGTCTGGACCTCGCTGAACACCTGCTCGGCGGTCCCCTCTTCGTCGATGAACTCCTCGAGCGCCTCCGTGTACGCCGAGAGGTCCTCGACGCGGGACTGGAGGCGACCGAGCCGGACGTCGACGCTCTCCGGCGTCTCGAAGTCGAGCTCCGACTGGAGCACCTCGAGGTCCTCGTCGTCGACCTCGCCGGACCGGATCTCGTCGGCCAGCGCGGCGGCGACGCTCTCGACGCCGCCAGCGGCTGGAGTCGCCGATGCCGACTCGGCGCCTGGCTCGTCACGCTCCAGCTCCTCGGAGTCGTCGGCGGCGTCCGCTTCGACGGGTTCGTCCGCCGATTCGCCGTCGGAAGCCTCCACCGCCGACTCCGTCGACGCGGTTGCCGGCCCCGGCTCCGGTTCGGGGGCCGTGTCCGCGTCGGCGTCGTCCTCGCGGACTGAAACGGCCGAAGTCGAGTCCGCGTTCGGTGTGCGTGGGTCTGGGCTTTCGTCGGCCGAACTGGCTTCGTCCGCTACCCCGAGTTCGTCGGTCCCTTCCGGTTCGGGCTCGGCTGGCTCGTCTTCGGCTTGCACTTCGGGCTCGTCCGGCTCGTCGGCCGGCTCCGCGCCCGTCTCCTCCGCTGTCGGATCCGCGAGGTCGATGGAGCCGGTTTCGACGTCGACGTCGCCCTCGTCACTCTCGCCGCCGGTCGTTCCGAGCCCGTCGTCAGCCTCGGACAGGGATTCGCTCCCGTTCGACAGGTCGTCGGCCTCGTCGACGTCGCCGACGGCTGCGGCGACGGCGTCATCTGAGGGCCCTCCGGCGACCGTCTCGTCCGGTTCGGCGTCCGCGTCGGCGGCCGAGTCGCCCGGCTCCTCGGCGCCCGCAGTGACCTCCGAATCCACGATCGGTTCGTCCATGCCCGGTAAGGAGTCGCTGCCGCCCGCGAGCACCTCGCGGACCGGTTCGGCGTTGTCGCCGCCGAGGATGTCCTCGATCTCCTCGCCCTCGGGGACGTGCTCGACGATCGGCGGGGTGAGGAAGGCGTCGACGTCAGGGTTCTCGTCCCGGATGCCGAACACTGTCAGCACATCCTCGTCAGGTTCGAGAACGCGCTCGTACTCGACGCGGTGGTCCTCGTAGGCGGTCCAGTTCTCGCTCTCGTAATCGGGGTGAAAGCCCACCTGGTTCATCGGGAACGACTCCGGAATGGTGTCCACGATGCGCACGCGCGTGGGGTCCGCCCGGTTGGACACGAGACGGAACGTGACCGCTGGCACGGGGAACTCGTCGCGTGAGAACGATTTCTCCACCCGGATCCCGTCCTCCTCGACGGTTACTGCTGCGTGATCGGCCATACGGATACGCTTCGCTACGGGCACCTTAAATCACACGGGCCGTTTCACATCGTTGATAGCCGTGTGAAACGGCGGAAGGGACCGCCTAGACCGTGTAAACCGTCACTGGGTCGTCGAAGTCGAGGATGACCCGTTGCGTCGCGTCGCCGAAGAGCGCCTTGCCGGTCGGCGAGCGCTTGCGGCCGCTCAGGAACACGTGGTCGGCCTCGATCCGGTTCGCCTCCTTGACGATCGTCTCGCCGCGGTCGCCGAGCGCGCCGCGGGCTTCCCACTCGACCTCGACCCCCTCGAGCACCTCGCGGCCGATGTCGGCGGCGTAGTTGCGCGCGCCCTCCATCGCCTGTGAGATGCTGTAGGAGGCTTCGTAGTTCGAGACCTGCTCGAGCTCCTCCCGTCGGTCGTTGTACTCCTCTTCCGTCGTCACGTGGAGAAGCGTGAGGTCAGCGTCGACGCCAGCGGCCAGTTTCCCGGCCTCGCGGACGAGGTCTTTCGCTTCCTCCGTGGGACCGACGACTGCAACTCCGTGTTCCATGTCTTCCGCTAACCGCGACTGTCATTAAAAAAGTCGGGGAACGCTACAGGTCGACCCGGTCGCCGATCTCCGCGATCTCCAGCTGGCGCGGATGTTCGTAGCTCCGGACGTGGTCGTGCAGTGCGGTTGGATCCGCTGTCAGCCCCTTCCACATGTCCCAGTGCGTCGGCAGGAGTCGGTCGAGTTCGAGGTCGCTCGCGGCGTCGACGATCTGGTTCTCGTCGTTGTACCACTTCGTTCGCTTCGGTTCGCGGGTCTCCTTGTCGGGAATGTTTCCGACGGAGCCGAACGCGAGGATGCCGAGGTCGACGTCGTGGTCGGCGGCGACGTCGGTGAAGGTCTCCGCGGGCTTCGTGTCGCCGCCGTGGAAGATCGTCCCCGACTCGTGGTGGATCACGTAGCCGACGGGATGGCTCGCGTCGGGGTCGTTGACGCCGACGACGTCGATCTCGAACTCGCCGACCTGGAGTCGGTCACCCGCCACGATCTCGAGGAACTGCTCGTCGTCGACGTCGTAGTTCGCGGGCCAGTCCTCCTCGTCGCGCGCGACCGCCAGCGAGTCGTCCGGCGCGACGAAGTCGGCGTCGGTTTCCTCGAGGATCGGCGCCTGCGAGGGCCCGTGGACGTGGTCGGTGTGCTCGTGGGTCGCGAGCACCGCATCCGCCTCGGCGACGTCAGCGGGGTCGAACGGGACCGGAATCATCCGGACCGTGCGCGGCGGGTCACCGGTGCCGAGGTACGGGTCGATCCACAGCGTCGTCCCTTCGCTACCCTTGATCGCGAAGCCGTTACAGCCGAGATACCAGAGCGCGACCGTGTCGGGGTCGGCGTCGACGACGGCGGTCGGGAGCCAGTCGCCCCAGTCGGAAGTTGCCATACTCGCTCCTCTCGCGGGCGGTTCCCTAATCGTTGTGGACTCCGGTTCGGCCTCGGCGATTGCGGTGTCGAACGGTCAGTCCCATCCGAACGCAGCCGGAAGGTCACTGTAGCCGTCGCCACCGTATCGATGCACCGCCCACCCCACCGCACGACCGCCCTCGACGTCGGCGTCCGCGTCGCCGACGAGCGCGTAGCCCTCGGCCGGAAGCCGGTCCTCGGCGAGGCTGAACACGGCCGAGTCGGGCTTGTGCGCTCCGGCCTCGTCGGACGTGACGACGGCGTCGAAGTGATCCAGGAGGTCGAACGAGCGGAGCTTTTCGAGTTGCCACTCCCGGACGCCGTTCGACAGCACGCCCAGATGAAACCGCTCGCCCAGGCGGGCGAGGTCCGCGTGCGCGCCTGGCGGTGGCTCGCAAGCCTCGACTTCGCGCTCCAGCAGTTCAGTCCGGAAGGCGTCCGGGTCGCTGCCGAAGGGCGCATAGGCGCGACGATAGGGATCCGGCCCGCACGCTTCGAGGATATCGAAGAACCGGTCGTCGTAGGCATCGAGCCACTCCTCTCGGACCTCGCCGTCGACCGCGCGGATCGCGTCGGCCAGGACGTCGCGATAGTCCCGCGTGTAGTGGAGCAGCGTCCCGTCGAGGTCGAAGAGGATCGCTCGCATGGCTGCTGGTCGGTGAGTGGGGACAAAGGTGTTGTGTGGGTGCGGGAGAGGGTCTCGACCGGGCTCCGGCTCGGATCGCGTTCAGGGGCGGGTCACGTGTCCGGCGCCCTCCCCCACCTCTTCCCGGAGAACGGCGGCCAGCGGTTCGGGGTAGAGCGGCTCCGCGGCGGCGACCAGGTCATCGAGGGACTCCCAGGTGGCCTCGTACTCGACCGTGCCGCCGGCGTCGACGCCGTCGAATCGCTCGCGTTCGTACAGCGAGTCGTCGACGAACTCGGCCTCGCGCAGGAGCACCAGTTCGTGGGCCGGTTCGTCGTTCCACGAAAACCGGTTCTCCATCGTCGCCACGGTCGGACCTGCGTCGATGGCCACGCCGAGTTCCTCCTCGAACTCCCGCTCGAGCGCGACGTCGCTGGGTTCGCCGAACTCGACGCCGCCCCCAATGGGCCGGTGAAACGTCTCCGCGGCGGGATCGGTCAGTTGCTGCACGAGTAGTTCGTCGCCCCGGCGGAGGATACCGAGGACCGTAATTCCGACGTTCGACATACGCTGACCGCGACGGAGAGCGTAATAGTGTCACCGATCCCGTGTTTCCCACCGCGGATCGTCGCGAGTTCGGCCTCCCGATTCGGCGCACGCACACCTTATGAATCTCGGATCGCTAGATGCACGCATGACGGATGGGACGGAGGGCGTCGCTCCCGACAGGCTGAGCGCGCTGGCGACGGAGCTCCGGAACGCCGACCGAGCGATCGCGCTGACCGGTGCGGGGCTCTCCGCCGCGTCCGGAATTCCCACCTTTCGCGGCAACGACGGCGTCTGGGGTGACGTCTTCGACGAGGACGACTTCCACGTCCGTCGGTTCGACCGCGACCCCGCAGGCTTCTGGACGGACCGCCTGGAGCTGCACGAGCACATGGCGCCCGAGGGCGGCGCCCAGCCGAACGCCGCCCACGAGGCGCTCGCCGAACTGGATAACGCGGGCGTCCTCGACGCCGTCGTGACCCAGAACACCGACGGCCTGCACGCGGCTGCCGGGACGGACTCGGTCATCGAACTCCACGGCAACAACGAGCGCGTGGTCTGCCGAGGTTGCGGTCGGACGACCGCCGCAGAGCCGGTTCGCGAGCGCGTCCGCGACGGCGAGCGCCCGCCCGAGTGCGACGAGTGCGGAGGCGTTTATAAACCGGACGTGGTGCTGTTCGGGGAGCTACTGCCGAAAAAGGACCTCCGGAAGGCCAAGAACCTCGCGCGTGCCAGCGACGTCATCGTTGCTGCGGGGTCGTCGCTCACGGTCGATCCCGCCGCGTCGATTCCCAGTTATCAGCAGGGCGGCTCGCTCGCGGTCGTCAACCTCGAGTCGACGCGGTACTCGGGGACCGCCGAGTACGATGTCCAGGCGGACGTGACCGAAGTCTTGCCCGCGCTCGCGGAACACGTGCTGGAATAGCGTCGGGGAAGCGGGGCACGGTCCCTCCGAAAGTGGTATAAAACAGACGAACACACCGGCCTTTCAACGTCCGTACCGGCCCTGAACCGGCCACCCTACCCAGCCGGTTCGATAGTCCGACTGATCTCGTTGCCGCCGACTACGTCGAGGTAATACGTCACGGGCTCGGGATCTTCAGTCTCGCTGTACGGGCTCTTCGCGTCGAACTCCTTGGTTACCTTCTCAGCCGCGTTCAGGTCGAACCGGATTCCCCGGACTGGTATGTACACGATTTCCGGCCCGGAGCGGTTCAGAGCCAGCACGCAGTTCCCCGCGATGTCGCCCTCGTTCCGGACCGATATCGACAGCGTGGGCGACTCACCCTCAGCAACGGTCTCCGGAGCGTCGAACGTCACGTCGAACGTGGGTGTTGGCGTTTCGAGCCGCGACCGTACCTGACTCGACAGCGCTATCTCGCCGTCCGGCCAGGTGAGTGCAGCCGTCTTGGCTGTCACTTGCTCCGGGAGGGGGAACACGAGCCAGCCAGTTCCGGACTCGGCGGTATACCCTGCTTCGTAGGGATCGCCCCTGTAGAGAGGGTATTGGTCGCTTTCCGACTGGTGTTGCTCGCCGTCGGCCCGGAGCGAGAAAGCCGACTGTTCGAGCGGCGGTCCGTCTGTCGTTTCGACGCGCACGAGGAGAAACTGGCCACCTTCGTCAAGAACGGTTATCGAATCCGGGCCGTTCATCGCGACGATGCCTGGCTGGACGAGCTGTTTTGCGACCGTTATGCTGGTTGGTTTCTTCGAAGTCGCCGGTGGTGTTGCCGAACCCTTTCCAGCAGCCGTATTCGGGGCGTCGATCCGGCTTGTGCAGCCGGCGACGAGGAGGGCTGTACCGCTCGCGAGGAAGTGGCGGCGTCGCATGCGACGATTTTACTGGGACTATTATAAGTGCTTTTAGGGGCTCCACCTCGGAGGGTCTCAACCTGTAACCACCCGCACTTTTGAACGTAGTTTGTGAGGCCGATCGGCGCTGGCGACACCACTCGGCACACCCAGAAAGCCCCAGCCGCTGAGCGCTCGCGCTGCTC
>JBDGPU010000054.1:21611-62882 GCA_042219525.1 Halopenitus sp. | reverse complement strand
ATTTTTGAGGAGAGCGACTCCGTTACACCGCGACCGGCCGTCGCCCTTTCAGTCCACCAGGACCGCGACAGCGACAGCACCGCAACGCAGCGCGCGCCGGCTCCCCGGCGGACGACGTTGGCCCGGTGGCCGCTGCGAGCGACGCCCGGCCACCACTCCGGGGTGGGACTGAAAGGGGCAGCCGCTGAGCGGGACGCCCTGCGAAGCTAGCACCGGAACCCGGCGAGCGAACGCAGTGAGCGAGCCGGGTGAGGAGCGCAGCGAGCAGCGCGAGCGCTCAGCGGCTGGGGCTTTCAAGGCATGCTGAGTGGTGTCGTCCGCGACGACAGCCGAATTTGTTTATAAGGGTGACCGGTCAGCGGCTGGGGCTTTCAAGGCATGCTGAGTGGTGTTACTGGCAACGACAACTAAACAAACCACGCAGAAAGCGACCGCTCAGCGGCTGGGGCTTTCTGGGCATGCGGAGTGGTGTTGCAGTCGACGATAGCCGGGTTTGTTTATAAGAGCGCACACCCAGTATCCAAGGACGGCGCAGTCTGTCCAGTTAGGACGTCTTCGACTACGAGTTCTTCAGTTCACGATCGATCGCCGGGGTAGAGTTCGCCTTTGTAAGGAATCTTTTCAGGCCGGTCGTCGAACAACCTGTATGACCGACCCCGACGTCGTCGTCTTGCGGCAGAAGATCCACGGCATGGACGCATCCGACTACGCGGACATCCTTCGAGACCGCCTGCCCGATTACGACATCGAGCTGGCGACGACACCGGCGGAGGAGCGGGAGTATCTCCGCGATGCGCGCGTCGCGACCGGGTTCTCCCTCTCTGAAGACCAGCTCGAACTCGCCGAGAACCTGGAGCTGTTCGCCGGCGTCTACGCCGGGACTGGCCACCTCGACCGCGAGGCGTTCGAGGAACATGGCGTTACCGTCACGAACGCCTCGGGCGTCCACGCGACGAATATCTCGGAATACGTCGTCGGCTCGATGATCGCCTTCGCGCGCCAGTTTTCCCTGGCACAGGCGCAGCAGCGCGAGCGCGAGTGGCGCGCATATCCGACGCGGGAGCTCCACGGGTCGACCGCGGCCGTCGTCGGCCTTGGTGCCATCGGGACCGCGGTCGTCGACCGGCTGGACGCGTTCGGAATGGACACGGTCGGCGTCCGCTACACGCCGGAGAAGGGCGGACCGACAGAGGAGGTGTACGGCTTCGACGAGATCCACGAGGCGGTGACGGACGCCGAATACGTCGTCCTCGCCTGCCCGCTCTCGGACGCGACGCGGGGGCTGGTCGACGACGACCTCTTCCGGACCATGCCGGCCGACGCCGTGCTCGTCAACGTCGCGCGCGGCCCGGTCGTCGAGACCGACGCGCTGCTGTCGGCGCTCCGGTCGAACGCCATCCGGGGCGCCGCCATCGACGTCACCGATCCGGAACCGCTTCCGGAGGACCACCCCCTGTGGGGGATGAGCAACGTTCGGATCACGCCGCACAACTCCGGGCACACGCCGAAGTACTTCGACCGCTGTGCCGACATCCTGGCCGACAACCTCGAACGGCTGGAGACGAGCCCTCAGAGCGAGCTGGTCAACGAAGCCTTCTAAGCGAAAAGGAGCGAGGCGACTTCGCTTACGGGAAGTCGGCCTCGACGACCTCGTTGGTCAGCGTGCCGACGCCCTCGTACGTGATCTCGACTTCCTCGCCCGGTTCCACGAGTCCTGGGTTCGCTGGACTGCCGAAGGCGATACAGTCGCCGGGGCGGAGCGTGAACCGCTCGGAGATGTGCGCGACCAGTTCGTCCGGGCCGAACAGCATCAGCTCGGTGTTGGCCTCCTGTCGCTGCTCGCCGCCGACGTAGGTCTCCATATCCATGTCGGTCGGGTCGACGTCCGTCTCGATCCACGGGCCGAGCGGCGCGGAGCCGTCGAACGCCTTCCGCGCGGTCCGGCCGACCTGGTCCAGCGCGTCCACGTCGTTGAGGATCGTGTAGCCGCGCACGACGTCCGAGACGTCGTCGGGGTCGAGGTCGCGGCACCGCTCGTCGATGACGGCGACGAGCTCGCCCGCGTAAGTCAGTTCGTCGGTCCAGTCGGGGTACGGGATCGGTTGGCCGTCCGCGACGAGGCTCGTCTGGGGCTTGATGAAGAAGTCAGGTTCCTCGGGGCGTTCGTACTCCATCTGGTCGAGCGTCGCGGCGTAGTTGCGGCCGACACAGTACAGCGCGGACGGGTCACACGGCGGGAGGAGTCGGCCGTCCGTTCCGACCTCGTAGACGCCGTCGTCGGCGTAGATGGTACCGTCGTCGTACTCGCCCTCGACGGGGCCCTCGGGGGTGAGCAAGCGTGCGCGTCTCATACGCCACCCTCGCGGCGCGGCGGCTGAAAGAGCTACCGATGTCGTCGAAAAACGCGGGACTGCCGGGAATTCGAGGGCCTACTGGCCGACCTGCGTCGCGCGCTCGACGAGGTCCGCGCCGTAGAGCTCCTCGAGCTCCTCGTGCTGGTCCGGTCGGTTCTCGTGGACGTCCTGGAAGAGGTTGATCGGCGTCTGGGCGGCCTGGTAGGTCGCCTCGTCCCACATGCGGTCGCGGGCGATGTCGACCTCGACGCCGTCGATGCGGAGGGTGGTGGCCTGGGTCATCGCGATGGCGCCCTTGCCGGCCTCCTTCGCGGCCTCGAACTCCTCCATGGAGTCGACGATGTCGCCGAGGCTCGGGACGTACGACGCGATGTCGACGAGCGCCTCCTTGAGCTCGTCCTCGTCGGCGAGCTCGTGGGTGTCGGTGCCAACCGTCAAGCGGTAGCCGTCGCCGGTCTCCTCGAGCGAGACGCGGTCGCCCTCGTACACCTGAACGCCGTCGTCGTCCGTCAGGTCGAGCTCGCGGTCGTCGACCTCGAAGAACCAGCTACCTTCCTTGGGCGGGAGCGGGTTCGTGTTGGCAACCTCGACCTGGCCGGGCGTGAGCGCCCAGATGCCGATCTGCCCCTTCGCGCGGTTCGCGACCATTCGGTTCTTGTAGCCCTCGACGTCGCGGATGTCGTCGTAGGGGCCGTCGACCGCAATGAGGTCGGCGGCGCCGGCGCCGCGGGAGGTGTTGTGCCGGAGCTCCGGCCACGGTGGGAGTTCGCCGGTCGGCGTCATCCCGCGCATGGCCTTCGTGTAGTCGACCTCGCCGTCGACCAGCATGAACAGGCGCTGGTCGAGGTTGTTGGAAGGCTTGCCGACCTCCTCGCGGAGGCGCGTAGTGGCGATTTCCGACTCGCCGCTCTCGACGATCACGGACATCGCGATGCTGCCCTCTTCGAGCCCGTACTCGTTCTCGACGATGGTGATGAACTCGTCGGCCTTCTTCCAGTCGTCGATGTCGCCGACTTCGGGGACGACGAAGCCGTCGATGTGGTCGATGGCGCCGGCATCGGGGTCGGCGATGGTGAGCATGTGCTGGAGCCCTCGGTATCGGGTCTCCGGGTCGTTACGGTGCCAGACGATACGGGGGTGAATCTCGCCGGGGAACTCCGCCCCGTTTTCGGAGACGACCTCGACGATGTTTTCGGCCCCCTCGTCCCGCATGTTCGGGGCGGTGGCGTCCTCGTTGTCCGGCACCCACACGTCCGGAGCCTGCATCCCCCGGAGCTGCGACGCCTTCCTGGCCATCTCGGCCGTGTCCTCGCCATCGACGGCCGCCGGCGACGTGAAGAACGTCCGAACGAACTCACGATCGTGCTGCTTCGTTACAGTCATAACAATCGGGTTAGTGTAGATAGCGGTGTGAGTAAAAGTGTGGGGTTACCACAATCTCTCCGGCCAGCACAGAAGGGTGCGGGTCACGACACCACCTGAATACTGAATCCGTTGGGGAGCGACTCAACTCCTCAAAGGAAGAGTCGGTGTAGCCGCCAGGAAGATGAGAATAGATCTGCGGGTGGTTTCTTCGACTGTTTTGTTCACAGATTGCGGTTAATATGACACAGTACGGAGAATATTGTTTTGGAGAAAATAGCCGCGAACGTATGGCAGAGAATCAAAGGGGAACCACTGCGCAGACTATTCCAGCCCCGCTATAGCAATACCAGGCAAAGAATGGTAGCAGGCGTTCACCTCCGCCCGGTATTGCCTCTCTGAATGCTGCCGACTCGCCCCCAGCAAATATAACCGCCCCGATACAAATGTTGACGTATGGCACACCACATCCTGATCCCGATGGACGAGTCGGACCCGTCCTGGGAGGCCCTGGAGTTCGCGCTGTCGACGTTTCCCGACGCCGAGATCTCGGCACTCCACGTGATCGTGCCACTGGAGCGACGGGAGTTCGGGCAGGGGTACGCCTGGCTCAACTCGCCCGAGCTCCTCGAGGAAGCCCAGAAGGAGGGGGAGGAGTTCCTCGCGGACGTGCAGTCACAGGTCGCGGAACGCGGCCGCGACATTCACACGCACGTCGAGACCGGCAAGCCCGCGTCGACGATCCTCGACCACGCCGAGGAGGCCGGCGTCGATCAGATCGTCATGGGGAGTCACGGGCGGACCGGGGTCTCGCGGGTCCTCCTCGGGAGCGTCGCCGAGCGCGTGATGCGTCGCTCGCCGATTCCGGTGACAGTGGTTCGGTAGAAGGGTCGCCGAGTTGCGAGCGGCAGCGAGGCGGCCGCTACAGGGGCTCGATGAGCTCGACGTGGTGGCCGTCCGGATCCTTGATGAACGCCGTGCGGGCGCCGGCGGCTGGCTGGTCGCCCGGCTCCTTGACGACGCCGTGGTGGTCGATCTCCTCGAAGGCGGCGTCGACGTCGTCGACCTTCAGCGCGACGTGGTCGTACTGGTCGCCCTGTTCGCTCGGGGTGTGGCCCTCCGTGTCCGACAGCTGGAACTCGACGCCGTTCTCGTCGGCGACGTAGAGGTTGTGCGTCTCACCGTCCTCCGTCGTGAACTCCCAGGAACGCTCGAAGTCAAGCTGCTCGACGTACCAGTCGGCGGTCCGCTCCGCGTCCGCGACGTTGAGGCAGGTGTGGAGTATTGCCATACCGTACCAAGCCGAAGCGCACTTATAAAACCGTTCGCCCCCGCAAAGTTTCGCCCCTCTGTTTGAATGGGAAAACCACACATGAAACGGGCTCTACCCAGGGATATCGGCCCGCATGTTTGTGTCTAACAATGGGTTTATACTCATGATCAACTATGCTATACGTACATGGCAGTCGACGACACGCCAGGGCTCGAGACGTCGTCAGCGGCGCTCGGCCACGACCGGCCGGACGTTCCGGAGTATCAGGCACTCGCATCGGATCTGCGCGAGCGAGTGTCCGGTGACGTACAGTTCGACGAATACGCTCAGGTACTCTACGCAACTGACGGGAGTATCTACCAGGCCAAACCCGCCGGCGTCGTCCTTCCTGAGACGGTCGAGGACGTGAAGGCGGCGGTCGCCACCGCCAAGAACCACGGCGTGCCGGTTCTGCCACGAGGCACGGGCTCCTCGCTGGCTGGCCAGACGGTCGGCCCCGGCTGTGTCGTCATCGACTTCACGAAGTACATGGACGAGATCGTCGACATCCGGCCGGACGACCAGCGGGCAGTCATCCAGCCGGGCGTCGTCCAGGACGACCTCGACGACCGCCTCGCCGAGTACGGGCTGAAGTTCGCCCCCGACCCGGCCTCCTCCGGGCGCGCGACCGTGTGTGGCGGCATCGGCAACAACTCCACCGGCGCCCACTCGGTCCGGTACGGGATCACGGACGCGTACACCGAGGAGCTGCAGGTCGTCCTCGCGAACGGCGAGCTGATCCACACGCGCGAGGTCGTCCTCGACTCCGAGGAGTACGAGGAGATCGTCTCGGGGAGCACGCGCGAGGCGGAGCTGTACGAGACGACGCGCAAGCTCGTCGAGGAGAACGAGGCGGAGATCGCGGAGAAGTACCCGGACCTCAAGCGGTCGGTGTCGGGCTACAACCTCCACAAGGTCATCTACGAGAACGACGACGGCGAGGAGGTCATCAACCTCTCGAAGCTGCTCGTCGGCGCGGAGGGAACTCTCGGCACCATCGTCGAGGCCGAGGTCTCGCTCGTCTCCAAGCCGGAGTCGACCGCGCTCGCGCTCTACTGCTTCGACGACCTCGTCGACGCGATGGAGGCAGTCCCGCAGGCCCTGGACTTCCCCGTGAGCGCCGTCGAGTTGATGGACGACGACGTCTTCGACCTCGCGGCCAGCTCCGAGGAGTTCGCCCAGTATGCGGAGCCCATCCCGGAGGGCACCAAGGCGGCACTCATGCTGGAGTGGGACTCGGAGCTCGTCGACGACTTCGAGGACGCCGTCGCGGACACGAACGAGTACTTCGTCGACGACGGGAAGGCGTTCGACGTGCTCGAGGCCTACACCGAGGAGGATCAGGCGGACCTCTGGAAGCTCCGGAAGGCCGCGATTCCGCTGCTGATGGGGATGCAGGGCGACCCCAAGCCGTACCCGTTCATCGAGGACGCGACGGTGCCACCCGAGGAGCTGGCCGAGTACGTGATGGAGTTCGAGGAGGTGCTCCACGACCACGACACCTCCGCGGCGTACTTCGCGCACGCCGGCTCCGGGACGCTCCACATCCGGCCGATCCTCAATCTCAAGGAGGACGAGGGCATCGAGAAGATGCACTCGATCACGGACGACGTGACCGACCTCGTGTTGGACCACTACGGGTCCTTCTCCGGCGAACACGGTGACGGGCTGGCCCGCACCGAGTTTAACCCGAAGATGTACGGCGAGCAGCTCTGGGGGGCGTTCCAGGAGCTCAAATCCGCCTTCGACCCCGACTGGCGGATGAACCCCGGTAAGGTCGTCTACGTCGACGACGAAACCGCCGAGGAGGAAGGGTACCCCGACTCGGCGGCGTCGACGGACATGCGCGAGAACCTGCGCTACGGCGCCGACTACCAGTCGCTGGAGCCGCAGACCGAGCTCGACTTCGACGACGAGGGCGGGTTCTCCCATCTCGTCGAGCTCTGTAACGGTTGTGGAACTTGCCGCGAGACCGGGTCGGGAACGATGTGCCCGACCTACCGCGCGTCCGAGGAGGAGATTCAGGCCACCCGTGGCCGGGCGAACATGCTCCGCGCGGCGATCAGCGGCGAACTCGACGAGGACGAGATTCACTCCGACCGGTTCCAGGACGAGGTGCTCGACCTCTGTGTCGGCTGTAAGGGCTGCAAGAGCGACTGTCCGACCGGCGTCGACCTCGCGAAGCTGAAGGCCGAGGTGAAACACCAGCACCACGAGAAGGAGGGCTCCGGTCTGCGCGAAAAGATGTTCCGCGACATCGACGCACTCTCGGCGCTCGGCAGCAAGCTCGCGCCAATCTCGAACGCCGCCTCGAAGCTGCCGGGCGCGCGGACGGTGATGGAGAAGGTCGTCGGCGTTGCGTCCGACCGCGAGCTCCCCCCCTTCCGCCGCGAGAGCCTCGAGGACTGGTTCGAGGCCCGCGGGGGCCCGCAGGTGCCCGCAAGCGAGGCGAACGACAAGGTCCTGCTGTTCCCGGACACGTACACGAACTACAGCTATCCGAACGCGGGCAAGGCCGCAGTCGAGGTCCTCGAGGCGGCGGACGTTCGCGTCGAGCTTGCTGACGACGTCGCGCCGTCCGGTCGCGCCGCCTTCTCGACCGGGTTCCTCGACGACGCCCGCGAGCGCGCGGAAACGAATGTCGAACAGCTCGCCCCGAAGGTCGAGCAGGGCTACTCGATCCTCTTCATCGAGCCGTCCGACGCCGTGATGTTCCAGGACGAGTACCTGGACCTCCTCGACGGCGACGACGTCCAGCAGGTGTCGGCGGCCGCGTACGGCGTCTTGGAGTACATGGACGCCGCCCGCGTCGACGACCACCTCGCGTTCGACGCGCCGGCGGAGACGCTCACCTACCACGGCCACTGCAACCAGAAGGCGACGAACAAGGACCACCACGCCGTCGGCGTGCTGCGCCGGTCCGGCTACGGCGTCGACCCGCTCGACTCCGGCTGCTGTGGCATGGCGGGCTCGTTCGGCTACGAAGCCGAGCACTACGACATCTCGAAGGCCATCGGCCGGATCCTCTTCGACAAGGTCGAGGAGAGCCCGGGCGAGGTCGTCACCGCACCCGGCGGCTCCTGCCGCTCGCAACTCGGCGACCGCGACGGTGCCGAGAACCCGCCACACCCGATCGAGAAGGTCAGGGAGACGGTCGTCGGCTCGGCCGAGGTCGCGGAGTCGCCGCCGGCCGCCGACGCCAGCCAGGCGACGGTCCCGAGCGACGACTGAGGGAGCAATGGCCCCGAGCAACGCACCCTGACGGTCGAGAGCAGGACCGACCGCGGCAGCGCTTCTTTATCGCGGATATACCGGTGAGTATCCCACAATCGTCAACGAACAGCCACTCACATCGCCGAGGAACTTGTCAACACTAGTAACCCAGTATAAAGATACCGTGTAGGTGTACACCTTGCTATCGGCGATACTTATTTACCAATTCAGATGGGTGGTTGGTATCGTATCGCACACAAGAGATTGACACATCCACGATCGTGTGGACCTGGGGCTGTTACCAAGCTATGAGCAAAGACGACATCGCAACCGACGGCGGCGTGGAAGACGAGATCCACGCGTCGCTGGAGGATGGCAAGAAGTACCGAGATACGGTGTATCATCCAGTCGATTACGACGAACTGGAGACGGCACCAGAAACGGACGATTATCCGGAGACGGACGGGAGCGGACCATTCAGGATCGCCGAACTCCCGAAAGTGCCGAAAGTGTCACACATCGTCGGGCCGAGCGCGATCATGCTCGGCGCGTCGCTGGGGAGCGGCGAGACGATGTTCTGGCCGACGCTCATCGCCCAGAGCGGTTGGGGGCTCTACTGGGCGTTCTGGGTCGGCGTGATCACCCAGTTCTTCATCAACACGGAGCTACAGCGGTGGACCATCGCGACCGGGGAGAGCATTTTCCGTGCGTTCGAACGGCTGCACACGTTCTGGCCGTGGTTCTTCCTGGTGGCTGGGTTCATTCACCTCGGCTGGCCGGGGTGGGCGGCCGGCGCCTCGAAAGTAGGTGCGGCGGCGGTCGGGCTCAGTACCAGTAGCTGGCCCACGATCGGCATCGGACTGATGGTGCTGATCTGGCTCTCCTACCAGGCGGGCCCGATCATCTACAACGTCATCGAGAAAGCCCAGCTCGCGCTGATGGTGGTCGCCATCCTGGGCGCGGTGGTACTCGTGTTCATCGTCGGCTCCTTCGGTCAGCTGGCGAGCGTCCCGGGCGGCGCGGTCAACTTCGGGGCCTTACCAGCCGACATGGACATCGCGGTGTTCCTCGGCGGCCTGGCGTACGCGGGCGCCGGTGGGTACATCAACCTCTCGCAGGGCGTCTGGGCCCGCGAGAAAGGCTACGGGATGGGCTCGTACCAGGGCCGCGTCCTGAACCCGCTGCGGACCGGCGAGGGTGAAGTCGAAACGGTCCACAAGAACGGGATCACCTTCGAACCGACCAAGAAGAACATGCGGCGCTGGAAGGCGTGGTGGAAGATCTGCCAGCAGGAGCACTTCCTTACCTTCGTCGTCGGTCTGCTCGTCGTCGCGACCGTCGCGATGACTGTCACGGCCGAGTACGCGAGTGGCACGGATCTCGGCGCGATCAACATGTGGCTCCAGGTGGTGATCCCGGCAGTCGGTGGAGCGAGCGCGACGTTGCTATACGTCGTCATCTTCATCGCCCTGTTCTCCACACAGTACGCGATCCTGGAATCGTTCGTCCGTAACAGCGTCGACATCCTGTACGAGATGTACGGGAAGGAGGCAGGCTGGAACCTCGACCGGCTCTTCTTCGGCCTGCTCACCGCGTTCACGCTGTGGGGCATCCTGATCATCGGCGCCCAGCTCTCGCAGCCGTGGATCCTGTTAGTCCTCGGTGCCGCGATCGCGGGCGTGATGATGTGGCCGTACAACGCCCTGACCACCATCCTCAACACGACGCGCCTGCCCGAGCACACCCAGCCCGGGTGGGGTCGCGTCGTCGCGATGTGGTGGGCGACGGGCTTCTTCGGCTTCTTCAGCGTCCTGCTCATCAGCAGCCAGCTGGTGAGCCGGTTCGGGCTCAACACCTTCGAGACGACGGTCAGCGTCGTGGGGAGCGCCCCCGGCGGCTACCTGCTGTGGGTGTTCGCCCTCGCCGTCCAGGTGTACACGATGTATCGCTCGGCCCAGGGCAAGATGTCCTCGACCGACACCGTCGACGACGTCGAGGAGGCTCGCGGCATCCTGGCCTGAGCCTCCCCGTCCCGACGTGTACAAACCAATTTTACGACTAATCGTTGCCTCCGACCACTCATACACAATGACTCCTGATTCAGACGCCGCGAGCGGGCTCGCCAAGATGCTCGTGACGTACCGCATGACGATCTACCTCGGCGGGATCGCCATTCTGGGGATCCCGCTTGTCCTCCACAGCGTTGCGGGGGTGACGGTATCGACCTCCGTCCGCGCGGCCCTTACCGTCTCGGTCGTCGGGTTGATGGTCGCTACCTACGTCGCGGAGCTCCGCGTTGACGAGGATGACAACGAGAGCGCCGCCGACAACGCGATAGAAGGCTCCGGAACCAAGGACACCGACGCCACTGCCAGCACCGATTCCTCCACTGAACGCGCCGCCGACGTCGGCGGCGGCTACCCACTTCGCACGCGCGCGTCGGTGGCCCTGGCTGCGGTTGGCGTGGCCATCGGCGTCTACCTCGGCTTGGAACGCTCCATTCTGGAGGGGATCGTCTTCGTCGCCGGCGCGTACTTCTTCGCCTACCTCGCGTACGAGGGCGACGGCGAGAACGAGAACGGCGGGGTGGCCCAATGAGCACCCAGGGCGGCCAGCCACCCGAGGGACCGGCAGACGCCGATGCCGATCCCGACGCGGACGCGGAGCCGGAACCGGTCGAATCCGACGTCGAGGTCGGGATCCACGCCCACTTCGGGATGCGGGGCTCCTTCCCGCTCCGGATCGCGGAGCTGTTCTTCGCCGAGGACGGCGTTCACATCGCCGAGTACGGCATGGTGACGCCGATGTTCGGCCTCGGCATGAACAAGCACCACCGCGAGGCGGGCGCCATGGCGCAAGTGTTCGAGGAGTACGGCATCGACGAGGTGCTCGCGCGCGCCGACGCGGTAACCTGGCTCGCGTACGACGCCATCGACGAGGTGGTCGTCAGCGACGGCGGCTACCTCGGCAACCCACGCGTCGGGATCTACACCGAGCGCCAGGAGGCGAAGGCGTACCGGATCCACGACGAGAAGTTCGACTCGCACGGATTCGTGGACGCGCTCACGTCGTACGGCGCCGCCCACGACCTCGACGTGTCCCACGAATCGGGGCTAGGATATCGACCGGTGGAGAGCCTCCGTCGCTTCGTCGAGTAGCGCGTCGCGCGCGGCGACCGGGGCTCAGTCGCTTTTTCAACCGTTTCTTCCGACGACGGTGCCTCGGTCAGTCGACGTTGCTCTCGCAGGTCTGCAGGACCGCCGCACCCGCGGTCGCCACGCAGAGCCCGAACACGTAGAGCAGCACGAGCGCCACCGAGTGGAGCCCCCGATTCACGCCCTCGACCGTCTCGCGCCGACGCGCGATGGCTGCGCAGCGTCGGACGAGCCAGCGAACGCTCTGCGTCGTTCGGCTGTCGGGATGGGTCGATAGCGTCGCCGCGATCGGCGGGCTGATCCGCTCGTAGAGGGCGACCAGTGCGCCGCCGACCAGCGTCGGCGTCATCGCGTCGTCGCGGAAGCCGCGGAGCGTCGAGAGCGTCTCCGATTCGCCCGCTACCGCGGTCGTGATGAAGCAGGCACTGTGGTGCTGGTCGACGTGGGCCCGGTGAAGGTCGTCCTTCGGATACACCTCCGTCTCGCTCTCGGGGAACTCGGGCTCCCCGGAGACGAGAAAGAGGTCGGCCGAGTACCGGAGATACACGTCACCGCGCTCGATACGCTCGCCGTCGGCGGTGACGAGTTCCAGGTGCTTGGGGCGGCCGTCACCGACCGTCTCTTTCAGTAGGGTGTCGACGTCCTTGGCTGCCAGTTCGACCTGCTCGTCCATCGATTCGTCCGCTTCGTCCGCCGATTCGTCAGCTTCGTCCGTCGTCGCTTCTCCCGTCGTCTCGTCGGCCTTCGTGGGGCCCGCTTCACCACCGTCGTCGACGCTGTCCTCCATATGGGAACCGGTATCACACTCGGGGGTAAAAAGCCCCCGCCGAATTGGGTTGGTCGCGGCGAATCGTGTGGGTCGACCAGGAAACGGCGGAACGCTGAGCCGGTCGGATCAGTGAAGCGAGTCGACCCGGAAATTCTCCGCGACCAACCCAATTCGCCGGAGGCGGGAACGGTCGGATCCCCCGGAAGAGCCGTTGCACGCGTCGGTTAACCAAGTAGGTTGGCCCCGGGGCTTATTCGTGAGCCGGTCAAATTACGACTGTGGCGGACCCAGTAAACCAGATACTCGGTGAAACCCTCCACCGAGTGACACTCGTCGGCGCGGTACTCGTCTCGATGAAGTTCCTGAGCGAGGGCGTCTTCGTCCCCGCTCTGGCCATCGCGATACCGCTGCTGATCTTCGCGTATCTCCGGCTCGGGGACCCTCCAGGCAAGGTCGAACCACGCTGACCGGGCGTTTCGGCCTGAAACGCCATCCGACGCTGTGCAGGCGCCCTCCAGTCGACGCGAACGATCGGGAGTAACAGCTATCGCGAAATCAGAGCAAAGGTACGGCGACCCTGGGCGACCTTAGACGTAGCCTTCCTCGACGAGCAGCTCGCCGTTCAGCAGCGAGGCACCCGCCGCGCCGCGGATCGTGTTGTGCGAGAGGCAGTTGTACTTCACGCCGTCCGAGGTCGACTGGACGCCGCCGGCACAGATGCCCATCCCGTCCGCGTACGTGCGGTCGAGGCGGGGCTGGGGGCGCTCGGGCTCGGCCTCGCCGTACACCTTGATCAGCTGGTCGGGTGCGCTCGGGAGGTCGACGCCCTCGAACTCGCGCATCGCGGTGCGGACCTCGGCCGGGCTCGGGTCCTCCGCGAACTTCGCGAAGACGTTCTCCAGGTGACCGTCGATGGTCGGAATGCGGTTACAGGAGGCGGCGACGTCGGCCTCGTGGTGGTGGACCTCCGCGCCGTCGAAGTCGCCCAGTAGTTTGCGGGATTCCGTCTCCATCTTGTTCTCCTCGCCGCCGATGTGCGGGATGGCGTTGTCGATGATCTCCATCGAGGTGACGCCGGAGTAGCCCGCGCCGGAGACGGCCTGGAGCGTGGAGACGTTGATTTCCTCGATGCCGAATTGGTCGATCGCCGCGAGGGTCGGCACCATCGTGATCGTCGAGCAATTCGGGTTCTTCACGAGAGCGCCGTCCCAGCATCGCTCGTCGCGCTGGACCTCGATCAGGTCGAGGTGGCCGGGGTTGATCTCGGGGATCGTGAGCGGCACGTCGTCGGCAAGACGGTCGTTCGAGGAGTTCGACGAGACGACGAAGCCCTCCTCGAGGAACGCGGGCTCGACCTCGGCGGCGACGCCCGAAGGGAGCGAGGAGAACAGCAGGTCGACGTCGTCGGCGA
Organism: Halopenitus sp.; assembly: GCA_042219525.1. Classification (GTDB taxonomy): domain Archaea; phylum Halobacteriota; class Halobacteria; order Halobacteriales; family Haloferacaceae; genus JBDGPU01. The sequence goes on along the minus strand of JBDGPU010000054.1, from coordinate 49,306 downwards.
CGGAATCGGGCTCCGTCGCCTGGACCTCCATCTCGGCGATGTCGTCCGGGATCGGCGCGTCGACGCGCCACTTGGCCGCCTCGCGGTACGTCTTGCCCGCGCTCGACTCGCTCGCGGTGACGGTGGCGAGCTCGAACGTCGGGTGGTCGTCGAGCAGCTGGATGAATCGCTGGCCCACGGCGCCGGTCGCACCGAGGATACCGACTCGAACTGTCATTGTTGGCCGTGGGGGTGGGTAACGTAAGTGCGTTCGGATCGTGGCTGAAACGGCCGCACGCGACGCCTCATCGGTCGATTCGGGCTCACAGCAAAAATCCCTCACCCAACCCCTCGCCCCGCGAACGACTCGTCGCTCAGAGCCGTCTTTGGCATACGGTCCCAACCCGGTTGATCGACCCTGAACGTTCCCCTGACAGGTAAACGAGTTTAAGCCCCGCCGGCAATACTGGCCGGGTATGGCGCCAGAAACGTTCGGTGCCCTGTCGCTGCTCCCGCCGTTGCTAGCGATCGGGCTTGCGATCCTCACGCGGAAGGCAGTACTGTCACTGTTCCTCGGTATCTGGTCCGGGGGTATCATCAAGGCCGGCGGACCGACCCCGCTGGCGGACCCCATCGGCTGGCTGGGCAGCGTCGTCGACGCCGGGTTCGGCCTCTTCCCGGCGTTCGATTGGATCGTCTCGGCCATTGCGACCGGGTTCCACGCGACGATCATCGTCTTCACGCTCCTGCTCGGTTCGGGCGTCGCGATGGTGTGGAACCTCGGCGGCTCCCACGCCGTCCGGGACTGGGCGATCGAGCATCTCGATACTCAGCGGAAGGCCGGGACCATCGCGTGGCTGCTCGGCCTCCTGATGTTCTTCGACGACTACGCGAACACGGCCATCGTCGGCTCCGCGATGAAGGACGTTTCGGACCAGCTCCGGATCTCCCGCGAGAAGCTCTCCTACATCGTCGACTCGACGGCCGCGCCCGTCTCGACGCTCGCGATCTCTTCCTGGGTCGCGTTCCAGCTCGGACTGATCGAGGACGCCTACAAGTCGATCGGACTGGAGAACGCCCCCTCCGCGTTCGAGATCTTCGTCCAGTCGATCCCCTTCAACATGTACTCGATCCTCGCCATCGTGATGGTCGGCATCGTCGTCGGCACCGGTCGCGACTACGGCGAGATGCTCGACGCGGAACACCGCTCGGGCCGCACGGGAGAAGTCACGCGCGCGGAGGCGACGCCGATGCAGGACGTCGCCGAGGAGCTCGGGGCGCCCGCCACGCGGAACCCACGACTGGTGAACTTCTTCGCCCCGGTCGCAGTCCTCATCGCCGTGACGCTCGGCGCCGCGCTCTGGACCGGGGGCTTCGCGTTCGGCGCGTTCGTCGCGAGTCCCACCGACGCGCTCTGGAACGCGGTGACGAACGCCTCCTATGGGAAGGCGCTCGTGTACGGCTCCTTCGCGATGGTCGTCTCCGGGTTCCTGCTCGGGAAGGCGTCCGACGTCTTCGGCTTCGGCGAGGCAACCGACAACGTCATCGACGGGTTCGGGATCATGCTCACCGCCGTCACGATCCTCTCGCTCGCATGGGGGATCGGCAACGTCGTCAGCGCGCTGGGGACGGGCAAGTACGTCGCCGGGTATGCGGAAGCGATGCTCAACCCGACCATCCTCCCTGTCGTCGTCCTGCTGACCGCCGCCTTCGTTGCCTTCTCGACGGGCACCTCGTGGGGGACGATGGCGATCCTGACGCCGATCCTCATCCCCGTCGCCTGGCGACTCACGGGCGATCACACCATGGTCGCCGCCGTCGTCGGCACCATCTTCTCCGGCTCCATCTTCGGGGACCACACGTCGCCCATCTCGGACACGACCGTGCTGTCAGCGACGTTCACCGGCGCCGACCTCATCGACCACGTCCGGACGCAGATCTACTACGCGATCACGGTCGGCCTCGTCGCCCTCGCGCTCCTGCTCGTCTGGGGTGTGACGCGGATCTCGCCACTGCTCCTCCTCCTTGTCGGCGTCGTCGCACTCGTTGCGCTCGTCTACGGGCTCTCCGAGCTGGACGCCCGGCGGAAGGGGATATCCCCGGTTTCAGCGACCGTACCCTCCGAAAAGCTGAATGAGGGCGGAACCGTCTCGGGCGACGCTACTGGCGAGGGACTCGACGTCACCGGCAGCAGCGAAGCCGGTGCCGAGAGCGATTCGGCCACGGACGAGGACGTGGCTGGAGACGTCGACGACTGACGGGTCAGCCACTGACTGCGAGAGCAACCATCGATTCCGAGACCAGCCACTGATTGCGAGATCAGCCACTGGCTGCGATGCCAGCCACTGGCTGTGAGGCCAGCTATCGACTGACCTCTGTCACGTCACCCCGCGCCCTTTAACCAGCCGGGGGCCGTAAATAGACGTACGCGCCTTTAGTCCCCGCCCGAGTTTTCCCGGATGGGAGCGATGACAGAGCGGCGAACCCGGGCGCGGTACATGTCGTCGCGCAAGCGACCGGTACCGTCGCGTGAGACGGCCAGCCCGCCACGAGGGTTTCCCGGTTGACACGGCACGCAGCCCAGGGATGAGACCGGCCGTTAGTGTTGCGGGCTACATTTTCGAGCACGTCGATCCACGTACACCCGACAGTGGCCACTTCCCTCCAGTCTGCTCGACAGTCGTCACCAACCCTCGAGTCCGCTCGACGGGACCTACCGCGTATCGACCCCGGTGATCTCGAACCGCGCGCCGCCGGCATCGCTCTCTGTAATCCGGACGTCCCAGGCGTGAGCCTGTACGATGCGGTCGACGATGGCGAGCCCGAAGCCGGTTCCGTCGCTGTTGGTCGAGTAGCCCGCCTCCAGTGCCTCTTCTCGCTCGCTCTCGGGGATGCCTGGGCCGTCGTCGGCGACGAAGAAGCCGTCTTCCAGGTCACCGACCCGGACGGTGACGTCCTGGTCACCGTGTTCGACCGCGTTCCGCACGAGGTTGGCCAGGAGCTGCTGGATCCGACTCCGGTCGCCGCGTATCGTCCGCTCGGTGTCGACGACGAGGGTCGCGTCGGCGCTGTCCACCGTCTGCCAGCATTCGCGGACGAGAGCTCCGAGGTCGACCGAAGTCAGCTCGTCGACCGCGTTGCCCTGTCGAGCGAGCGTGAGGAGGTCGTCGATCAGCGATTCCATCCGGTCGTGTGCCCGCTCTATCGCGTCGAGATGGTCGCCTCCCTGCTCACCCTCCTGGCTCGCTCTGACGAGGTCGAGATGCCCCTTCGCGACGTTGAGCGGGTTCCGCAGGTCGTGGCTGACGACGCTGGCGAACGCCTCCAGCTGCTCGTTCTGCTGCTCGAGCTCCCGCTCCCTGGACCGGAGCTGCTGCTCTTTCGTGATCCGGTTGAGTGCAGTTTCGGTGTTCGCAGCCAGGATACGGGCGAACTCGACGTCGGTCACCTCGAAGGCGTCTACCTCTGTTGACGAGATGAGAAACACTCCATAGTCGGCCAGCGGAAGGTGCATCTCGCTCCGCACTACCGTGTCCGGGTTGTACAGTTCGGTGGCGTTGCGGAGGTCGTCGTAGATCCGTTCTTCCCCCTGCTGAAAGACCTCCCAGGCAATTCCCTCGTCGATGACGGGTATCTCGTCCAGTAGCTCTTTGCCTTCGTCCGAAACAGCGGTCGGGACTAGCCCGTCCACGGCCTCGTCGTAAAGATGGATCCCGTTGAGCGGCAGGTCGAGAACCTCGACCGCGGCGTCGATCGCCCTCGCGGCCACCTCCTCGGGGGTCTCGGCGGCCAGCAGGTCACGAGTCGCCTCGTGCAGATGACTCAGCTGTCGCTCTCGTTCGCGGACCCGCTCCTGCTGTTCGAGACGTTCGGTGACGTCCCGGCTGCTCACGAGGATCCCGTCGATCACGTCGTCGTCCAGGCGGTTTCGGAGCGTCGACTCGATCCAGGCCCACGAACCGTCGGCCCGCCGGAACTTCGTCTGGACGGTCTGTGGCTCGTCCGGTGTTTCGAGTACGCCCTCGATCGCCGCCGCGACCGACTCGCGGGTTTCGGGCGGCTGATAGCTGAACCCGTCCGCACCGACCAATTCCTCCTGGTCGAAGCCCAGTACTCGCTCCACCGCGGGGCTCACGTATTCGATCGTTCCGTCCGGTTGGATGATGGTCGCGATGTCGTCTAAGTGTTCCACGATCTGCTGAAATTGCTTCAGCTCCCGTTCGCGCCGTTTCTGTTCGGTGACGTCGGTTAGCTAGAAGACGACGCTTTCGACCTCCCCATCCTCGTCGAACAGGGGGACACCGCTGACCGAGAGCACCTTCCGCGTTCCATCGGGCCAGCGTATCGCGTGGTTGTATCCGTACAGTGGCTCCTCGCGTTCCCAGACCTGCCGAAACGGCAGCTCTTCGTCGGGGATCGGCTCGCCGGAGAGGTCCCGGATCTGCCAGTCCGGGTCGTTGTACGTCCGGTCAGTTACCGCCGAGTGCTCCAGTCCGAGGACCTCCTCCGCCCGCTGGTTTGCGTAGATGAACTGGCCCTCGCCGTTTAGTTCGACGACGCACCCCGGAAACGCCTTGAGGATCTGTTCGTGGCGATGGCGGTGGCACTCGGCGTCGACGGCGCCGGACGTGTCCTCCACGGCCGCCGTCACCCGCTCGGTTAGCCGTGCGTACCCGTGGGAGTCGCCCTCTTCGGGGACGTACTCCGTCACTCCGGCCGCGATGGCGTCGCTGGCGACGCGCTCGTCGCCCTCCGTCGCGAACAGTACGAAGGGGAGTTCGGGGAAGCTCTCGCGAACGGCTTCGAGAAACTCGACCCCATCCCCCTGTGGTAGCGCGTACTCGGAGACGACGCAGTCGAAGTCCCCGTTCGAAAGTCGCTCCGACCCGTCGCTCGCGCCCCGGGCGAATTCGACCGCGAGCTGGTCGCCTTCGCGTTCGAGCGCGGTCGCGACTGCGGCCGACGCCCGCTCGTTCCCGCCCACCAACAGGATTCGGGTCGGTGACGACATGGGTTAACTACTATCTATGATCGAGGGCTCCACTCTCTCAAAAGTGTGGGTTCTCTCAGGCACTGGCGGGGCGCGTCCGGCGTCGCTGGAGGCCTATCGACGCACAGGCGACGACCACCACGGCCCCCAGGTGACCGAGGATGGCCACTGCCAGTATCGGGTGGCCGGCCACGAACGGAACGAGGAGCAGCTGCACGGCGGCGAACACGATGTTGACTGCATCCGTCCGCACGGCCTGCTCCGTCGTCTTCGGTCCGTACCGGTACTTGATCGCCCGCCAGAACCCGACCACCGTGGCCCACCAGCAGGTGCCAATGCGGTAGGCGACGTCCCAGGCGACGAGGAGCATGAGGACGACCGCCAGTGGCGGCGGTCGCGGCCCGAGCAGTTCCTGCACCAGCGTCGTCCCGCCGCGTCTCGGGTCGACGACGAACAGGTAGGTCACGAGCAGGACGAACGCGAGGACGCTGAGCGCCATGTCGACGCTGGAACCGAACAGGAGGCGGCGGTACGGCTCCGCGGTCGGTAGCTCCCGCACTCTCCGGCTGAACAGTAGCATCAACCAGCTGCCGACGGTGGCGACGACGACGGCGGCGGTCCCCGCAGGGACGGCGCCCCAGAGGTCGTACCAGGCGGCGAGCGCGAGGACGGCGCCCTCGAAGACGACGAGCTGGATCAGGATGGCGTTCCGGTCCGAGAGGTCGAGCCCCGGGATCGCCCCGACGAGGCTCTCGTACACCCAGGTTTCACCGTATTCCGGCATCAGGCACCGTCCGTGTCGTCGAGAGCGCGTTTGACGGCCGTTTCGAAGGGGGTGAGATCGACCGGCACCAGCGACCGGATCCGGTCGTCGGTCACGACGACGTCGGTCGCCATCCCGTCGATGAGAGGGTACGCGACGCCGGAGGGAATGTCGGTCACGAGATCGACCCAGTACGCGGAGAGACGCGGAGTTAGTACTGGAACGGGGATGATGAACGGCTTCCGCCCACTGAGGAGCTGTCCGGTTTTCGCGAGCATCTCGCGGTAGGTGAGTACCTCCGGCCCGCCGATCTCGTAGATTTCGCCGGCGGTTTCCGGCGCTTCGATCACCCCTGAGAGATAGGCAACGACGTCGTCGATGGCGATGGGTTGCACCCGGGTGGAGACCCACCGTGGCGTGACCATGATCGGCAGCCGCGTCGCGAGTTGGCGGACGATCCGGAAGCTCGCGCTGTCCCCGCCGATAATGATCGCGGCTCGCAGCACCGTCAGGTCGAAGTCGCCGGCGGCGAGCACTTTCTCGACCTCCCGGCGGGACCGCAGATGTGCGGAGAGGTCATCGCCGTCGACGCCCAGCCCGCTGAGGTAGACGAGCCGGTCGAGGTCCGCCGCGTCGGCGGCGTCGGCGAAGTTGCGGGCGCCCTCCCGGTCGCGCTCCTCGAAGCCGGAGCCGGCGCCCATCGCGTGGATGAGATAGTACGCGGCGTCGACGTCGTCGAGCGCGGCGTCGAAGCTGCCGGGGTCGAGGACGTCGCCCTCGAACACCGAGACGCCGTCCGCGGTGTCGTAGTCGTCGGCGTCTCTGACGAGAACCGACACGTCGTGGCCCGCATCGAGGAGTCGTGGCACCAACCGCCCCCCGACGAACCCGGTAGCTCCAGTGACGAGAACGCGCATAGGATCCACTGGGGCTGCGAGCGCTTAGGTGCTGTGACAGGGCCGGTCAACGTGAGGGCCCGGATGACGAGCCGGTCCCGCGAGCCGGTTCCGCAAGCCGGTCCCGTGAGCCGGTCCCGCGAGCCGGTCCCGCGAGTCACGGTATATAAGGCGGCGGCTCTCGTTGCTCACGACATGCACGTCACGTTTCTCGGTACCGGCAGCGCGATGCCGGTGCCCGAGCGGGCCCAGACCGGGCTCCTGCTCGAACACGACGACCGGACGCTCCTCGTCGACTGCGGCTCGGGGGTCCTCCGCCGACTCACGAACACCGAGGTCGGCTACGAGGGCGTCGGAACGGTCCTCCTGACGCATCACCACCTCGACCACGTCGCCGACCTGCTGCCCCTGATCAAGGCACGCTGGCTCGCCGGGGAGGAGTTCCTCCAGACCATCGGGCCGACGGGGACGAAGGAGCTTATCGACGGCCTACTCGACGTTCACGAGTACCTCGACGGGCGCTGTGAGCTCGCGATCCGGGAGGTCTCGGCGGGCGAGACGTTCACCGCTGGCGGCTTCGACGTCGTCGCCCGCGAGACGCGCCACTCCAAGCCCTGTCTCGCGTATCGGTTCGCGCCAGAGGACGCCGACGTCGACGCCGCAGACGGCCCGTTCACCTTCTCAGGCGACTCCGAGGCGTTCGGCGGGCTGGCGAGCTTCGCCGACGGGTCGACGGTGCTGGCACACGACTGCTCGTTCCCCGAGGGCATCGACGTGTCCAACCATCCGAACCCGACCCAGCTCGGCGAGGCGCTCGCGGGCACCGACATCGCGCACCTCTACCTCACGCACCTCTATCCGATCACCGGCGGCAAGGAGGAGGAGATGGTCGAGGCGGTCGCTGAGGCCGGCTTCGACGGCGACGTCGGCGTCGCCGAGGACGGCCTCCGCTTCGAGCTGTAGCGGTCTCCAAAAACGGCCCACCAGCGGACCCGACTCGCTGCGCCGTTCGGAGCGTCGTTAGCTATCCTCGTTCTCGTCGCCGTCCTCGATGTGATGGACGTATTTCTGCTCGTGCTCGTACGTCTCGTCGTTCAATTCAGCGGTGACGAGCGTCTCGTTCGCGACGCGTATCGTCGAGAGCGTGACGTTGACGTGGTGGATTTCGGTCGCGTTCACGTCCACGAACGACGTCCCGACCACGGTGGAGTTCCGGAAGGTCACCCCATTGAATGTGGCGTTCCGGAGGGTGCTGTCCTCCCAGGACGTGCTCCAGGCGCCGCTGGTCGCGTTCCAGCGGGAGTCGACCACCGTGAAGTTCGTCGCGACGGTGTCGTTGAACGTCGCCGCGATCGTTGCGTTCGTCCAGTCGGTGTCGGTGAAGTTCGTCGCGGTCCACGTCGAGTTCGTCACGGTGGTGTTCTGCCAGTCGGCGTCCGATACTGTCGCATTCTGCCAGGAGACGTTCGCCACCGTAGTGTTCTGCCAGGAGGCGTTGGTCACCGTCGCGTTTTCGAACGTCGAGTTCGTCACCGTCACGTTCGTCCACGAAGCGTTCGAGAGGGTTGCGTTTACGACGGTGACGTTCGCGAAGGTCACGTTCGAGAGCGTCACGTTCGTGAACATCACGTTGGTGAAGGTCGAGTTGGTGGCGGAGACGTTCGAGAGGGTCGAGTTCTTCACCGACGTATTCGTGATCGAGGTGTTGGACCAGCTGGTCTCCGTCGCATTCGTCCCGCTCCAGGTGACGTTTCCGACCGTGACGTTCTCCGCCGTGTAGTTGTGGACGCTGCTATTCGTCCAGGTGGCGTTGACGACGGAGGAGTTGGTCCAGGTGGCGTTGACGACGGAGGAGTTGGTCCAGGTGGCGTCAACCAGAGTCACGTTCCGCCAGTCGATCTCGGTGACGTTCGTACCCTGCCACGTCGCGTTCACCACCGTGGCGTTGGTCTGTGTCGCGTTCTGCCAGGTTCCGTTCCGGACGGTCACGTTTCGCCAGGTCGCGTTTTCCACGGTCACGTTCCGCCACGTCGCGTTCGCGAGCGCGGTGTCGTTCAGCGCCGTCTCGGTGATGGTGACGTTCCGCCACGTCGTGGCGAGCTGGGACGTGTTCGCGACCGTGCTATTTGTGAGGGTCGCGTTCCGCCACGTCGAGTTACGGACGGTCGTGTTCGTGAAGTTCGTGCTCTCCGCGGTGTAGTTCTGGACGCTGAAGTTCCGGAAGGTGAAGTTTGCGAGGACGAGCGACCCGGTTCGCGGGTTGCGCGTCGACTGCGTGTTGACGTCGGCCTCGACGGTGTAGTTCCCGGCGGCGGACGGGTTCACCGAGTCGGCGAACACGACGATTACGACGTAGTCGTCCTTGATCCCGTAGTTGCCCCCGAAGTCGAAGGTGATCGTCTCGCCGACGTTGCTCGTCGACACCTCCTTCAGGTCGTCCATCGTGGAGATCTCGATGTCGCCGTCGCCGTCCACGTCGAAGCCGACCTGCTTCACGTCGTTCTGCCCAACGTCCTGTACGGAGCCGTCGTAGCTCCCGTCGGCGTGGTAGTTCACGACGACGTTGCTCAGCGAGTTCCCGACCTCGTTGGACGACGTCGCGATGGCGACGTGATGGGTCGCGCTGATGCCGGGCTTCGGCGGCGCGGAGTCGACGATCTCGTCGTTGTTCGCGGCCGGTTCGTAGGCCGTGTCGTAGGTCTCGCCCTCCTGGTCATCGGTGACGCTCTCCCCGATTTGGAGGGTCGTTTCCACCGGGTCGAACGTGCTCTGGGGGTTCAGATCGACGGAGACCGTGTAGTTGCCGGCCTCGGTCGGGTTCGTCGTCCCGTTGTAGACGACGATCACCGACTCGTTTTCGTCGATGTCGGTGTCACCGCCGAAGTCGAAGAGGAGGACGTCCTCTTTCGGGTGTTTGACCTCCTTGAGGTCCTCCGCCTCGCGGTCGATGTCGCCGTCCTCGTCCATGTCGATGCCCACTCGCTTGACGTTCTCGACGGTGACGTTTCCGACCTTTCCGTCGAATTCGGCGTCCGCGGAGTAGTTCACGAGGATGGCCGACAGCGAGTTCCCGGCTTCATTGTCGGTGACCTCGACGGTGGTCTTGTGCGTTGCGTTGGCACCCGGATCCGCCGGGTCAGCGTCGACCGCTCCGCCGGCCGCTGCCACTGCTGTTCCTGTCAGCGCGATGCTCCCCGTAATCGTCGCGAGAAGAACGAGTGTCGCGAGCGCAACACTGTTTACTCGATGACCAGTCATAGTAGAATTGAGTTGGGATTTTGCCTGGTATCAACACCGGCTACCCGACTGCTCCTCGCACGGAGAAACGATGCATTACTGAAAGAGACTGGTGCCAAAAGAATTAGCTCCAAACTTCTGAAACGCCGCCGAACTCGGCGAGCCTTCTGGAGCCGAACACTCAGAGACGCCGACCGGATCTCTGACGGGTGGGAGGATCCACGTCGCCGACAGCGCGAGTCCACCCCAGAACGGCACTGGCAGCGCATGGACGGTCCACGTCGCCAGCGACGCGGTTCCGCGGAGTGAATGTAGCTGGTTTCATTACCGAAGCAACACATTGTGTTTCAGCGGTCGTGCAGGCACCATACCAGACCGCTCCAGTGGTTGCCGCAGTCGTCGGAAATACACCGTGTGAGTTTCTGAATCCGCCGCCTCGGAAGCGGCAGCGTTGTCGAAACCGGTACCAGTTACGCGAACGCGGGACCGACCCCGCTCTTTATGTCTCCGTGGGCGAACGTTTTCAGTAATGAGTGGGCCACTCGCGGACGACTTCGGGCGAGAGGTCACCGGCGTCCGTGTCTCCCTGACCGACCGCTGTAACTTCGACTGCGTCTACTGCCACAACGAGGGATTAGGCGACACGAGGGGGCCGATGGACCCGCAGGACGACGAGATGGACACCGACGACGTCGTCCGGTTCCTCGAGGTCGTCGCGGAGTACGGCGTCGAGAAGGTGAAGTTCACCGGCGGCGAGCCGATGCTCCGTGACGATCTCGAGGAGATCATCCGCCGCACCCCCGACCAGATGGAGGTGTCGATGACGACGAACGGCACGTTCCTCCCAGGCCGCGCGGAGGACCTCAAGGAAGCCGGGCTCGACCGCGTCAACGTCTCTCAGGACGCGCTCGACCCCGACGAGTTCGCGGAGATCACGAAGTCGGGGGCCTACGACGAGGTGCTGAAGGGCGTCGAGGCCGCGGTCGACGCCGGTCTCGACCCGGTGAAACTCAACATGGTCGTGTTCAAACACACTGCGGGCTACGTCGACGAGATGGTCGACCACGTCGCTGGCGACAACGGACTCCAGCTCCAGCTCATCCAGTACATGCCGGAGCTCACCGGTCGCCCCGAGTGGAACATCGACATCCAGCGCGTCCACGACTGGCTCGCGGAGGAGGCCGACCGCGTCGAGACCCGCGACATGCACGACCGGAAGCGCTACTGGGTCGACGGCGGGATGGTGGAGATCGTCGACCCCGTCGAGAACGAGGAGTTCTGCGCCAACTGCGGTCGCGTGCGCGTCACGCACGAAGGATACCTGAAGGGCTGTCTCAACCGCAACGACGACCTGAAGTCGATGGGCGAGATGACTCGTGAGGAAATCGCGGAGACCTTCGAGGAGGTCGTCGCGAATCGCGTGCCCTACTACGGCGAGTACATGGTAGAGAACGAGGACGGCGAATACGAGATCAACGAGGACTACCTCGGCACCCCGACTGCGGATTAGTTGAGTTCGTGGGGTGGGTGTTTACGTTCGGAATACTTCAAGAGCGCCAGTTGACGAGCACTCGCGCTTTTGAATATGGTTCGTCGGATCGAACGTCGCTAGCGACACCACTCGGCATGCCCAGAAAGCCCCAGCCGCTGAAGCGGTCGCTTTCTGCGTGGTTTGTTTGGTTGTCGTTGCGAGCGACACCACTCAGCATACCCAGAAAGCCCCAGCCGCTGAGCGCTCGCGCTGCTCGCTGCGCTCCTCACCCGGCTCACTCGCTCCCTCCGGTCGCTCGTTCGCCGGGTTTCGGTGCTAGCGTCGCAGAGCGTCCCGCTCAGCGGCTGCCCCTTTCAGTCCCACCCAAGAGTGGTGGCCGAGCGTCGCTCGCGGCGGCTGGCGAGCGGTCGCTGCGCAGGTGCGGTTGGCGCGCGCGAGCAACGCGTGCGAGGGAGGGCGGAGCGCGCCGCGCGGTGCGGGGCCGGCGCGCCCCGGCCGAGACTGGGGAGGGGTCGAGGCTTGCGGTAGCTGTGCGGTGCTGTCACGTCGGCGGTGCGGTTGCGGTCGTAGTCGCGGTTGCGGAGCGGTCACGGTCCTGGCGGACTGAAAGGGCGACGGCCGGTCGCGCCGCAGGGGAGTCGCTGAGCCGACCCCTATCTGAACCGGGCGGTGCTGAGAGGTTCAGATATGTCGCTCAGCGACCGCGAGCGGCCGAGGGCTTTCAAGGAGGCTGCGTTGCTGTCGAGAGCAATACCGTATCATCTGTCCAAACCCGCTCATAGCGAGCGGGCGAGGGCTTTCGGAGAAATTGCGTTGCTGTCGAGAGCAAGACCGTATCACCTATCCAGGGATACCCTCCCTACCACGATTCTCATTTATAAACCCCGTGCGCAGAAAATCATAAGCAGCCCAATCTTACCGGACGAACTCCGACCCGGTCGACCCGGTATAAAAACAAAGACGCGCAAAAAGCCGCCCGTCACGCATCCGCATGCCTTCCAGTCTATCGTGACCCTTAAGTGTGGAAGCGGTGTTTTACTGAATGCACGTACTGCAGGGGCGTTCGGCCCCGAGTCCGAGAGGGCGATGATACAAATCCGCGGGTTGCGGTAGCCAAGTTTGGCCCAAGGCGCAGGGTTGCTAACTCTGTGGCGGTCACGCCTCCGGGGTTCGAATCCCCGCCGCAACGCTCGAACAGCCGGAGCCCGGATAGGGCTCAGACTCACCACAACATGAGTGCAGAAGAACCACAGGAAGGCTCGCCGGAGGAGGAAGACGAAGACCTCCAGTACTTCGTCCGGATTGGTCGCGAAGACCTTGACGGCACGAAGACGGTCGAGCGAAGCCTGACAGACCTGAACGGTATCGGCACGCGGACGGCGCGTATCGTCACCGAGGAAGTCGACGTGGACCGCGATGCCACGTTCGGCCGCCTCGACGATGACGATATCGACGCCGTCGTCGACGTCGTCGAAAACCTCGAAGAGCACGTCCCCGAGTGGATGGTCAACCGGCAGAACGACTTCTTCACCGGTGACTCCACCCACGAGATCGGTGGCGAACTCGACGAGAAGCGACGTCACGACATCAACCGCATGAAAACGATTAGCTCCTACAAGGGTGTCCGCCACAAGCGCGGCCAGAAGGTGCGCGGTCAGCGTACCAAGTCCACGGGTCGGTCCGAGGGCACCATCGGCGTCAACGTGGAGGAGATCCGCGAGGAGATGGAAGAAGAAGCGGGTGAGGAAGAATGACGACCGGCAAGAACACGAAGGGCTACGAAACCCCGAACCACCCGTACCAGGGTGAACGAATCGCCGAGGAGTCCGACCTCGTGTCCCGCTACGGCCTCCAGAACAAAGAGGAGTTCTGGCGCGCCCAGTCCGAGCTGCGTAACATGCGTCGCGAAGCGCGACGCCTGCTCGGCGAGGCACAGGGTGACGTCGAGGCGGCCCAGGAGGCCGGCTCGGAGTTCGTCGCCCGTCTGCGGAAGCTCGGCATTCTCAGTACCAACGACGACATTTCCGCGGTCCTGTCGCTCGACGTGACGGACCTTCTCGAACGACGCCTGCAGACGGTCGTCTACCGAGAAGGCCTCGCGTCCTCGACGCAGCAGGCCCGCCAGTTCATCGTCCACGGCCACGTGACCGTCGGCGACGCCCGCGTGACGCGCCCGTCGAAGAAGGTCGAGACGTCCGAGGAGGACGTCATCGCCTTCGACGAGACGAGCCCGCTCGCGGACGAACTGCATCCCGAACGCGCGGAGGCGCAGGAGTAACTACCAATGAGCGAATCAGCAGAAGGCAAGTGGGGCATCGCCCACGTGTACGCGTCGTACAACAACACGCTCATCACGATCACCGACGAGACCGGCGCGGAGACGATCGCCAAGTCGTCCGGCGGTACCGTGGTGAAGCAGAACCGAGACGAGGCATCCCCGTACGCGGCCATGCAGATGGCCGAGGTCGTCGCCGAGAAGATTCAGGCGGCGGGCCTCGAGGGCGTGCACGTTCGTGTGCGCGGCCCGGGCGGGAACCTCAACAAGTCCACCGGTCCCGGTGCGCAGGCGACGATCCGTGCGTTGGCTCGCGCCGGCGTCGAGATCGGCCGCATCGAGGACGTGACGCCTATCCCGCACGACGGGACGAAGGCACCGAAGAACCAGCGAGTCTAACATGAGTGACGCCGACTTCGGTGTGGAGTTCATCGAGCGCGACGATCGCAGCGCGCGGGTGCTGATCCGCGGGCTGACGCCGGCCTTCGCCAACGGCATCCGCCGGGCGATGATCGCCGACGTGCCGACGTTCTCGATCGACACCGTTCGATTCGCCGAAAACTCGTCGGTGCTGTTCGACGAGATGGTCGGGCTCCGTCTGGGGCTCGTCCCGCTCACGACGCCGCTCGACGAGTTCGAAATCGGCGACGAGGTCACCCTCGCCCTCGACGTCGAGGGCCCCGACAACGCCTACTCCGGCGACATCGAGACGTCGGACCCGATGGTCGAGCCGGCCGAGGAGAACATCCCGGTCATCGAGCTCAACGAGGGCCAGCGCATCGAGCTGGAAGCCGATGCGGTCCTCGATACGGGCAAGGAACACGCCAAACACCAGGGCGGCGTCTCCGTCGGCTACCGTCACCTCCAGAAGGTGACCGTCGAGGACGACCTCGGCGAGTTCGACGAGGACGAAGCCCGCATCCTCCGCGGTGTCATCGAGACCGAGGATGGCGAGGTCATCCCGACCAACGAGTTCGGCAACGACCTCTCCGAGAAGTTCCCCGGGAAGGAAGTGTCCGTCGAGGACGTCCCGGAGGCGTTCGTCTTCCACATCGAGACGGACGGCTCGTTCAGCGTCGAAGAACTGCTGCTCCGCGCGATCGACTCCGTCGAGGAGCGCGCGGACGAACTGCAAACCAAAGTCGCAGTCTAACGTAATGACGACCCTTCGAACCCACCGACGAACGCACTCGCCCTCGCCGGCGACGGCGGCCAGCTCGGCTGCCACCGCGACCACCGCGGTCGCGGAGGCGGCCACCACGGCCGCCACAACCATGCGAGAGCGGCGCGATGCCTCCCTGGGCGTCGCGAGCGACGCCGCGCGCCAGCGCGTCGCATGCGACCGTCGGACCGAAAGTGGTTTGAAGGGCACCGCATTACCGTGGAGTGCACGCAGGGATAGCCAAGTCAGGCCAACGGCGCAGCGTTCAGGGCGCTGTCCTGTAGAGGTCCGCAGGTTCAAATCCTGCTCCCTGCACTCCACTTCTTTCACCCCTTCGAACGAGGAGGGACATCAATGAGTAGCAACAAGACGAACCCGACACTACAGAACCTCATCGCCGAGCTGAAGTCGGTCTCTCGCGAGTCAGGCGCCAACGTCTGGCAGGACGTCGCGGATCGACTGGAAAAGCCCCGGCGCACGCACGCTGAGGTCAACCTGGGCACCATCGAACGGTACGCGCAGGAAGACGAGACGGTCGTCGTCCCCGGCAAGGTGCTGGGCAGCGGTGTGCTGGAGAAGAACGTCACGGTCGCCGCGGTCGATTTCTCTGGGACGGCCCAGCAGAAGATCGACCAGGCCGGCGAAGCCGTGTCACTGGAACAGTTTGTTGAACAGAACCCGGACGGTACTGACGTGAGGGTCATCCGATGAGTCTCGCACACTTCGACGCGGACGTCGTCGTCGACGCCCGTGACTGTATCCTCGGCCGTGTCGCCTCGAACGTCGCCGAACAGGCACTCGACGGCGACAAGGTCGCCGTGGTGAACGCGGAGGACGCGGTCATCACCGGCAACGAGGACGCGACTATGGACACCTACCGGACGCGCGCGAACCTCGGCTCGGACAGCGGGCCGTACTTCCCGAAGCGCCCGGACGGCATCTTCAAGCGGACCATCCGCGGCATGGTGCCGTACAAGGAGGACCGCGGTCGCGAAGCGTTCGACAACGTGCGCGTCTACGTCGGTAACCCGTACGAGGACGACGACGAGTACGAAGAGATCGTGCTCGACGGCACCTCGCTGGACCGACTGTCGAACATCAAGTTCACGACGCTCGGAACGATTTCCGAGAAACTCGGAGCTAACGTTACATGGTAACGAACACCTCAGGCAAGAAGAAGACGGCCATCGCCCGCGCCACCGTGCGCGACGGCGAGGGTCGTATCCGTATCGACTCCAAGCCCGTCGAGCTGGTCGAGCCGGAGCAGGCCCGGCTGAAGATGCTGGAGCCGTTCCGCATCGCCAGCGACGACCTCCGCGAGGGGGTCGACATCGACGTCACCGTCAATGGTGGCGGCTTCAGCGGTCAGGCGGACGCCATCCGCACGGCCGTCGCCCGCGGGCTCGTGCAGCACTACAGTGACGCGGAGCTCCGCGACGCGTACCTCGACTTCGACCGCTCGCTGCTGGTCAACGACGTGCGCCAGTCCGAACCCAAGAAGTGGGGCGGCCCGGGCGCCCGTGCTCGCTACCAGAAGTCCTACCGCTAGGTGATTCATCCATGATGATTCCCGTCCGGTGTTTCACGTGTGGTAACGTCATCGGTGAACACTGGGAGGAGTTCAAGGCTCGCGCCCGCGAAGGCGACGAGGACCCCGGTAAGGTCCTCGACGAGCTCGGCGTCGAGCGGCATTGCTGTCGCCGCATGATGGTAAGCCACAAGGACCTGGTCGACGTCGTCTCGCCGTACCAGTAACTATGTCGAGCCAACACTTCAACCGCTACGAGAAAGCTCGCATCCTCGGCGCCCGCGCGCTGCAGGTGTCCTACGGAGCCCCCGTGCTCATCGACACCGACGAACAGGAGCCGATCCTGGTCGCGGCCGAGGAGTACGACGCCGGCGTCCTGCCGTTCACGGTTCGTCGGGAGGAACAGTAATGACACGGATCACCTCGGTGTCGTTGCGCCGCGTGCTCGACTCCCGCGGCAACGCGACTGTCGAGGCCGACGTGCTCACCGAATCGGGCGGCTTCGGCCGCGCCGCGGCGCCCTCCGGGGCGTCGACCGGTGAATACGAGGCAGTCGAACGCCCACCCGGCGAAGCGATCGCCGCCGCCCGCGAACACGCGGTCCCCCGACTGCAGGGGCTGTTCGCCGGCGACCAGCGACAGGTCGACGGTGCACTCCGCGCGGCCGACGGCACCGACGACTTCTCGGAGATCGGGGCCAACAGCGCCGTCGCCATCTCGATGGCGGCCGCCAAGGCCGCGGCCGACGTGCTCGGTGCCCCGCTGTACCAGCACCTCGGCGGCGCCTTCCGCGGCGACAACTTCCCCATCCCGCTCGGCAACGTCGTCGGCGGCGGGGAACACGCCGCGGACGCGACCCACATCCAGGAGTTCCTCTCGGCCCCCGTCGGCGCCCCGAGCGTCTCGGAGGCCGTCTTCGCGAACGCCGCGGTCCACGCGGCGGTCGCGGACGTCCTCGAGGAACGCGGCGTCCCGGCAGCAAAGGGCGACGAGGGCGCATGGGCGCCTGCCATCTCGGACGCGGAAGCGTTCGAGATCGTCGACGAAGCCACCGACCGCGTCGAAGACGAAGTCGGGTTCGACGTCCAGTTCGGGCTCGACGTCGCCGCGGCGGAGCTGTACGACGCCGAGCGCGACGCGTACGTCTACGGCGACGAGGAGCGCTCGCCGGCCGACCAGGTTGACTACGTGGCCGACCTGGTCGACGAGTACGACCTCGCGTACGTCGAGGACCCGCTCGACGAGAACGACTACGAGCGGTTCGCCGAACTCACGGAGCGTGTGGGCGACCGGACCCTCATCTGCGGCGACGACCTCTTCGTGACGAACGTCGACCGCCTGCAGGAGGGCATCGACGTCGGCGCGGCCAACAGTATCCTGATCAAGCCGAACCAGATCGGGACGCTGTCGGACGCCTTCGACGCCGTCGAGCTCGCCGAGCGGAACGGCTACGGCTCGGTCATCTCCCACCGCTCCGGTGAGACGGAGGACACGACCATCGCACACCTCGCCGTCGCGACCGACGCCCCGTTCATCAAGACGGGCACCGTCGGCGGCGAGCGCACCGCCAAGCTGAACGAACTGATCCGCATCGCGGACGACGCTGTATGACAGAGGACAACGACGCGGTCGAACTCGACAAGGACGACGCGGCCGAGGAGGCCGCGGACCCCGCCGAGGACGAGACCGCCACGACGGACGAAACGCCCGCCGAGGGGGCCGAGGAGGCCGCCGAGGAGGAAGAAGCAACGCCCTTCGACGAGAACGTCATGCCGGACGAAGAGGAGGCCGACCTCCTCATCCCCGTCGAGGACTACCTGGGTGCCGGTGTCCACATCGGGACGCAGCAGAAGACGAAGGACATGGAGCGGTTCATCCACCGCGTGCGTGACGACGGGCTCTACGTGCTCGACGTCTCCCGGACCGACAGCCGCATCCGCACGGCTGCCGACTTCCTGGAGAACTACGACCCCGAGCAGATCCTGGTCACGTCCTCGCGACAGTACGGCCGCTTCCCGGCCGAGAAGTTCGCGGACGCCATCGGCGCCCGCGCCCGCACCGGTCGCTTCATCCCCGGCACGCTGACGAACCCGGACTACGCCGGCTACATCGAGCCGGACGTCCTCGTGGTGACTGACCCCATCGGTGACGCGCAGGCCGTCAAGGAGGCCATCACCGTCGGGATCCCGGTCATCGCGATGTGCGACTCCAACAACCAGCTGGGGAACGTCGACCTCGTCATCCCCACGAACAACAAGGGTCGCCGCGCCCTCTCGGTCGTCTACTGGCTGCTCGCCAACGAGACGCTCGACCGCCGCGGCAGCGACACGGTCTACAGCCTCGAGGACTTCGAGGCCGAGATCTGAGCGGTTTTTAAACGGACGCGACGACTTTCGTTTCTTCCGCGACTACCCGGATAGCGGTGACTCTCGTCAGAAACGGTGGGCCTGTTTCCTGCGTGGATCCGACTCTCTCAAACCGAAACCACGAACCACCAGTCGTACTCAATTCCGTCGCCTTCCGGATCGACTTCGTATCGTTGGGAGAACCGAAATTTTCCCGACGGCCAGCACGCGGCCGTTTCCATGCCGTTCACAGAATGACAAGGCGGATGCCCCGACCCTTGAGGTCGGGGAGGAAGCCGACAACCGATGGCTCAAACCACGTTACGATGGCAGGCCGACTCCCTGACGTATAAGTAACACCAGCCGTATATGTGAAACGACAGTGGAATACCGTCGTACCGCCGTCATCAAACTCGACACTCCCGAAGGAGCCGACGATTCGCTTCGAGAGACTGTCGAGCAGTTCAAACACTGCGCCAACACCGCCAGCGAATGGTGTTGGCACGGCGACGACGGCTACCACGTCATCTCAAAAGCCAAAGCCGAACGCGCGCTCTACGACCAACTCCGCGACGAAACAGACCTTACCGCGAACCTCGTCCAGAAAGGGATTCGTAGAGCGGTCGAAGCGGTCAAAAGCGGCATCGAACGCCTCAAACGTGGCGAGAAGACGTCGAAACCGCACTTCTCGTCGGATAGTGCAGTGTACGACAAGCGGAGCGCGACATTCCACCGCGACTACGTATCCCTCTCCACCGTAGACGGAAGAATCGAGTGCGACTACATCCTGCCCGACGACTCGGAGACACCGCCGACCAAGTACGTCTCCGACGAGGATTTCGAGTTTCGGATGGCGCACTTGCAGTACCGTGACGGTGACTGGTATCTCCACGCCTCAATGCGGAAAGTCGAAGCAGACGAGGAAGCGCCTGAATCCGAGTCCAAGCACAGAACAGTCCTTGGTGTGGATTTAGGCGTCAACAACCTCGCCGTCGCTTCGACGGGTCGGTTCTGGTCGGCAGCCGAGTTCAACCACTGGCGTCGGGAGTACGAGAAACGTCGTGGATCTCTCCAGCAGTGTGGTTCTCGCTATGCTCACGAGAACATCGGGAGCATCGGGCAGAAAGAGTACGGACGCTTCGAGATATACCTCCATACGGTAGCGAACGAGCTTATCGAGGAGGCCGTCGAACACGATTGTTCCCACATCGTGTTCGAGGATTTGACCCACATTCGGGAGAACGTCCCGAAAGCGACGTGGCAGCACGTTTGGGCGTTCCGACGCCTCTACGAGTACGTCGAATACAAAGCCAAAGAACACGCCATCGAAGTCGTACAGGTTGACCCACGCAATACGTCAAAGCGATGTTCGACATGTGGGTTTACCCACCCAGACAATCGGTCGGGTGAGACGTTCAGGTGTCAGCAGTGCGGGTATGAGAACCACGCCGACTACAACGCCTCGAAGAACATCGGTTTGCAGTATCTCCGTCGTCGGCAAAACGCAGGCGATGGAGGCGCACCCGTAGATGTGCGCTTGAATCGCGGGACGCTGAACGTGAGTGGGGAGTACGTATCCCCTGCCTCGGCTGAGGCATAGAACGGGAGTCCACGCGAAAGCCTCGGGGCTTGACCCCGAGGCGATTTACCAGCGCATAGGTTGCCGATACCGTCTCATCGGGTGACAGCGTCTTCGTATCGACCTTGGGCGACGTCTTTGGATAGTCACGCCAGCAACCGTCGCGATATTCAGCATCGCCATCGGTAGAGAGTACCAGTTTTGTGTCGCCGTCGATGGCTTTTCCAGCACGAGCAGGAAACGGAAGTCCGATATTATTCGTCTGGATGGTGTGGTCGCCGTCACCGACGTTCGTCAGCGAGATGCTGAGCTTGGCGGGACGGTCCTCGGTCAGCTGTGCGAGAAATTCGAGGGTGTGGTGGAACGGGCTCTCGTCTGGGGGCGCTGCGAACTCGAATTTCTCGACCGGGCCGCTTTCGTCCACCTCCTCGGTCGAAGCCGCTGCTCCGTTCGCCGTGCGGGACGGTTCCGTTTCGCTGGAACTACCGTCGGTAGCGTAGTTTCCACTGTTCAGACACCCAGCAAACGAAGCGACTGCGCTTGCGCCAAGAGCTGTTACCAGTTGACGCCGGTCCGGATTTTCCCTCATATTTCACCCAATTGGCGACTTCATGAATACTTTGAGGATGATAAAAGCGCTATTTGAACAAACTCACCCCGTATTTGTTCTTGGTTATGTACTACAATTTATTAGATTATTCATAAAAGTATATGTGAAGTGTATTTCACCAGAAAGAGTTAGTCCAAAGAATATCATGTGTTAGGTGATGTATAGAAGAAAGGTCCTCGCAACCATGCCCGCACTCCTCGCAGGCTGTCTCAGCGAAGAAGACGGTGATAGCACACCATCCGCTACAACCTCAAGCCACACACCGACGCCGTCCGCAACGCCCTCCACGACGCCAACCGAGACTGAACAGCCGTACGACCTCATCCCATCCGACCCGGCATCGATGACGACTTCGGAGGTCCGGGAGCGCCTGGCTGCACGTGACTGCTCGGCGCTCGTCGACCTGCCGACGACCTGTCCCGACGACGATGCACGGCTCCGCGTGTCCGTCTCGCCGACGGTCGGTTCTCTCCGGGACGACGCCGTCGAATTCACTGTCCAAAATCCGACAGATGAACAGTTCAAAACGAGCTACTGGGCCTGGGTACTCCGAAAGTGGGACGGATCCCAGTGGCGACGTCTCGCCCCACTTGCAGTCCCAGGGGAACTGAACAGACTTGCAGCCGGGGACTCGCACACTCATCGAATCAACACGGTTGCGAATCGTGTCGCCCAGGGAGAGGATGCATACATGGCGGAATCGGATATCACCATTGGCGGGCTCGGCCCTGGCGTCTATGGTTTCTCCTATGACGGCTACTTCGAATCGGAACCCGGCAACGAGCGCGCGGTCGCAGCAGTATTCGGATTTGCCGGAGAGGGGCCGCCGGTCCGGCCGACCGACGGCGTATCCAGCGTTGAGCGCGAAGGGTCGGAGCTGGTCGTCAGTGAGGATCCACCCGCGGATGACCGTGCCGAGTTCGTCGTCTCGTTCACGGAAACTGAGGCTGATTCCCAACTGCTCTCCGAGCATGTTCACCAACTCGCGGCACTTTCGAACACCCTTCCGTATGCGGCAACGGAGGGGGTAGAAACCATCCGGTTCATCGGCCACACCAACGACGTGGATCTGGCAGCCACATATCTCTCCGTCGTGACGCCCGAAGGGACGACCCGCTACGGATTCCACGATCTTGTCTTTGAGACCTCAAGTAGCGAGTCGTAGCCTTCCGATTTTCCGTCTAAGCTTAATCTGCCACGGCAGGCGCGCGTGAGCAACGCGTGCGAGGGAGGGCGGGGCGCGCCGCGTGGTGCGGTCCCAGCGCGCCCCGACCGAGGCTGGGGAGGACTGAGGAATTGCGGTAGCGTTGCTGTCGCGGTAGCGTTGCTGTCGCGGGTGCGGTCGCTGTCGCGGTAGCGTTGCTGTCGCGGTTGCGGTCGCTGTCCTGTTCCTGGCGGACTGAAAGGGCGACGGCCGGTCGCGCCGCAGGGGAGTCGCTGCGACGACCCCTATCTGGACCGGGCGGTGCTGAGAGGTCCAGATATGTCGCTCAGCGACCGCGAGCGGCCGAGGGCTTTCTGGCTGTTGTGGTCAAGTGCAGCAGCGTCTGCACCTGGGCATACAGTTTATAAGCAAGAGCGGCCAGGGACTTTCAGGCTGTTGTGGACATGCACAGGATCGCCTGCACCTGGACATCCAGTTTATAAACGAAAGTGGCCGAGGACTTCCCGCCCGTACCCCTCAGAAGCAACCACGTCCCCACGCGTCTATCAGATTTATATACGAAAACGAACGAGAGTGGTCCACACCCAACCACACAGAACTCACCAACCACCCACAACACCACTAAAAACCGCTCAGCAAAACACAACGCCTGTTATCCCCCACCGCAACACACAGAACATGACCGTTTGCAGCGCGCCGGGGAAGGTGTACCTGTTCGGCGAACACGCCGTCGTTTACGGCGAGCCGGCCATCCCCTGCGCCATCGAGCAGCGCGCGTCCGTCACGGTGGAGCCTCGCGAGGACGACCACGTGCGAGTGACCGCCGAGGACCTCTCGCTCGACGGATTCACCGTCGAGTACGGCCACGACGACGAGGAGCACCCGGACGTCGACGTTCCCGCGAACCTCGTCGAGGCCGCGATGGGCTACATCGACCACGCCGTCGAGCAGGCCCGCGACGCCGCCGACGCCCCGGACGCCGGCTTCGACATCACCGTCGAGAGCGAGATCCCGCTCGGCGCTGGGCTCGGCTCCTCCGCCGCCGTCGTCGTCGCCGGCATCGACGCCGCGACGCGCGCGCTCGGCGTGGAGCTGGAGCGCCGCGAGATTGCCGACCGCGCGTATCAGGCCGAGTACGAGGTGCAGGACGGCGAGGCCTCCCGGGCGGACACGTTCTGCTCCGCGATGGGCGGGGCCGTCCGCGTCGAGGGCGACGACTGCGAGCCCATCGACGCGCCGAATCTCCCGTTCGTCGTCGGCTTCGACGGCGGCGCGGGCGACACCGGGAAACTGGTCGCGGGCGTGCGCGAACTCCGTGAGGAGTACGACTTCGCGGCCGACACCGTCGAGACCATCGGCGACGTCGTGCGCGAGGGCGAAGAGCTCCTGGCGGGCGCGGAGCCCGGTGCCGAGCCGTCCCCCGAGTTCCTCGCCGAACTCGGCGAACTGATGGACTTCGACCACGGCCTGCTCTCCGCGCTCGGCGTCTCCGCGCGCTCGCTCGACTCGATGGTGTGGGGCGCTCGCGAGGCCGGCGCCCACGGCGCGAAACTCACCGGTGCGGGCGGCGGGGGCTGCATCGTCGCGCTCGACCCCGCGGACGCGACGGAGACGGCGCTGTCGTACACCCGCGAGTGCGAGGAGGCGTTCCGCGCGGAACTGGCAACCGAGGGCGTGCGCGTGGAGGACGCCTGATGGCTGCACCCGAAGCAGCGGTAGACGGCGACACGGTCGTCCTCAAACTCGGCGGCAGCCTGATCACAAAGAAGGACGAGCCCGAGACGATCGACGAGCCAGCACTCGACGCCGCCTGCGATGCCGTCGCGGGCGCGCTCGCGGACGACCACGTCGACTCGCTCGTCGTGGTCCACGGCGGCGGCAGCTACGGCCACCACCACGCCAGCGCCCACGGCGTCTCGACGACCGAGGGCACCCACGACGCCGAGGCTATCATGGACATCCACGGGGCAATGCGAACGCTGAACGAGCACGTCCTCGACCGACTGCAGGCCCGCGACGTGCCGGCGGTGCCCGTGCATCCGCTCTCGCTGACTGCTCGGCCCGACGGGGCCGATGGCGACCTCGACCTCCCGCTCGGGTCGACCACCACGCTGCTCGCGGAGGGGTTCGTACCAGTGCTCCACGGCGACGGCGTCGCGACCGCCGACGAGGGCGTCACCGTGGTCTCCGGCGACGAACTCGTCGTCGACCTCGCGACCGGCCTCGGCGCGACCCGTGTCGGGCTCTGTTCGACGGTTCCGGGCGTCCTCGACGCCGACGACGAGGTGATCTCAGAGATCACCCATTTCGACGACGTGGCCGAGGTGCTCGGTGCGAGCGAGGCGACCGACGTCTCCGGCGGAATGGCCGCGAAGGTCCGCGAACTGCTCGCGCTGACGCCGCCGGCGTACGTCTTCGGCCCGGCCGAGCTCGACGACTTTCTCCAGGGCGAGGCGGCCGGGACGCGGATCGAGTAGGCTCGGAAACCCACGTTTGACCCCGTCGCAGTCCCGATGAACCCCGCCGATCCGGGTACACAACCCTTATTCGGCCGACTCCCCTCTCACCGCCTATGAACGAACCCGCCGTCCGCGACCTGCTCCGGGAGGTCGAGGACCCCGATCTCGCCGACGACATCGTCTCGCTCGGCCTCGTCAACGATCTCGAGGTCGACGGCGACACCGTCCGGCTCTCGCTGGCGCTCGGGGCGCCGTACGCGCCGCACGAAACCGAAATCGCCGAGCGCGTCCGGGAAGTCCTGACCCCCGAGGGCCTCGAACCGGAGCTCTCCGCGAAGATTCCGGAGAAGCTCTCACCCTCGGATCAGGTCATGCCGGACGTGAAGAACGTCATCGCCGTCGCCTCCGGGAAGGGCGGCGTCGGCAAGTCGACGATGGCCGTCAACATCGCCGCCGGGCTCTCACAGCTCGGCGCGAAGGTCGGTCTCTTTGACGCCGACATCTACGGCCCGAACGTCCCGCGGATGGTCGACGCCGACGAGCGCCCCCGCACCACCGACGGCGACGTCATCGTCCCCCCGGAGCAGTACGGCATGCGGCTGATGAGCATGGACTTCCTCACTGGTGAGGACGACCCGGTCATCTGGCGCGGCCCGATGGTTCACAAGATCATCACACAGCTCGTCGAGGACGTCCAGTGGGGCGAGCTCGACTACCTCATCATGGACCTCCCGCCGGGCACCGGCGACACGCAGCTCACTATCCTCCAGACGCTGCCGCTGACGGGTGCCGTCATCGTGACGACGCCCCAGGAGGTCGCGCTCGACGACGCGACGAAAGGGCTCCGCATGTTCGGCAAGCACGACACCAACGTGCTCGGCATCGCCGAGAACATGTCCGGCTTCAAGTGTCCCGACTGCGGCTCCTTCCACGAGATCTTCGGCGCCGGCGGCGGCAAGGGGATGGCCGACGAGCAGGACCTGCCGTTCCTCGGCGGCGTCCCGCTGGACCCCGACGTACGCACCGGCGGCGACGGCGGCCAACCGATCGTCTTGGAGGACAACGAGACCTCGGACGCGTTCAAAGTCATCACGGAGAACGTCGCGAACAACGCCGGCGTCGTCCGACGCCGCGAAGTCAGCCGCCGCTCGTAAGCCATGACGGGGGACGTCGACGACGAGACGGAGGTGGCGGCGGAAGACGAGGAGCCCGACGCCGAGGACGCCGCCGACGTCGACTGGCAGATGGCGCCCGAGTCGGACGCGGAGTTCGAGACCGACGCGGAACTCCGGGAGACGCTCCGGGAAGTCGCCGAGGACGTCCGTGGCGAGAGCTCCGAGAGCAAGCAGGTCGCGGCGATGATCTACCGTGTCTCCGACCTGTACGACCCGGACGAGGACACCTCCCCGGAGGAGATCTACCTCAACATGCGCCACATCATGAACATCAAGGCGCAGGGCGGCATCGAGCGCTGACCGCTTGCGGACGCCGTGTCAACTTCTCCCGTCGAACGTAACGACTATCCGGGCCCCTTCCGAATCGTGGCGTATGGACTGGCCACACGACCCTGACGGCGAGCAGGGCAGCGAGGGCATGCGGCAGTACGGACACGCGATTCTCGCGAAAAAGATCGACGAGGAGGAGGACTTCCCGCTCTCGAAGTCCGAGTACGTCGAGGAGTACGGCGACCACCCCGTCCGGATCGACTTCGAGACGGTCGTCCCCGTCGCTGACATCATGGACAACGTCGACGAGGAGGAGTTCGACGACTTCGTCGAGTTCCACCAGGCCACCGGCGAGGCGATGCGCGACGCCGGCTACTGGTTCTACGAGGGTGCAGAGGAGTTCACCCGCTCTCGGGCCTGACCGGCAGGGTACCGACTTCGTTCTTCAGCTCCGTTCTCCGGCTCCGTTCTTCGGTCCCGCTCTTCAGATCGCATCTCCAGCTTCGTGGCTTCCGCGTAGCGCGCGCGTTCGTGGTCCAGGGCGACCTGGGAACTACACCAGCAGCAGGCCGATACGGTAGAGGAACGCGAGCCCGAACAGTCCGAGGAGAAGGATGGTCGCGACGACGACCACCGGCGAGAGCCGCTCCTCGTTGTCCGCCGTGATGTATTGTTCCATGCCACCGCGTTGACTGCGGGATGGCTTACTCCTTTCGCACTCCTGGCACGCCAGAGACTGACCACGGCCCCGGCCCATATTACTAAGAGCGTCGCGCCAGCAACGTCGAACAATGTCGGACCCAATCGTCACCTGTTCGGGTTGTGGATTCGAAGCGCCAGCGAGCGACGCATCCTGGGACCGGGTCTCGCATCCACCGCTCGGCTCGGTCACGCGCTGTCCGGAGTGTGGGAGCACGGACACGCATACGGCCTAGCGGGCGACCGGTCGCGGATCGCAATTAGCGGCTCGGCGAACGCGCGTCGCGGCGCTACTCGCCGAAATCGGCCACTCGATTTTTTGTTTGGCCCGGAGCAGTGTTTCCTGATGACCGAACATCACGTCCCCAAAGGCGTCAGTCTGGAGACGCTCAAGGAGGTCCTCGCCGGCTGGGCCGCCGTCGGCGCCGCATCGGAACCGCAGTACACGTCGGAAGTGGAGTCGGTGACGGAGCTCTCCGACACCGTCGGGCGACAGACCCGCTTCCTGGAGGACGTCGGAGCCCTCGCGGCCGAGGGCCAGAAGCACCGGCTTACCGAGGCCGGCGACGAACTCGCCAGCGCGCTGGCCGTGGACGAGGAAGAACGCGCGAAGGACGCCGCCCGTGACCTGCTCTCCTCGTGGGACGTGACGAGGAGGGTCCGCGGGCTGGTCCGTGGCAACCCACTGTCGGAGGACGACCTCGTCGACCACGTCATCACCGTCGTCGACGAGGACCACGACTCCGGGCGCGTCCGCTCCGGCGTGAGCACGCTCCTCGAGTTCATGGAGTGGGCCGAGTTGCTCAATCGAGACCTCGAGGACCGGTACCGACTCCCCGCCGACGCGACGACCGTGGAGGGCGCCGGCGTCGCCGCCGTCGAGGACGCCGCCGCCGAGATACAGGCGGCCGCCAGCGACGTCACCGCTGCGGCTGACGAGGCGGAGAGCGTCAGCACCGAGATGGAGACCGTCACCGAGGAGGCGGAAAGCGTGGCCGAGGAAGTCGAGAGCGTCACCGAGGAAGTCGAGAGCGTCACCGAGGAAGTCGAGAGCGTCACCGAGGAAGTCGA
>JBDGPU010000054.1:0-21511 GCA_042219525.1 Halopenitus sp. | reverse complement strand
GAGCGCGACAGCGGACCTGACCGAGGCGGCCGACTCCATCAAGACGGTCGTCGACCGCGCGGAATCCACCGCGGAAGCGACCGAGGTCACCGCCGCGGAGGCGGAACGGGTCGCCGACGAGGCAGAAGCCGCGGCGAACGAGGTCGAGAGCGCCGTCGCCGACGTCGAGGAGGCCCTCCGCGACGTCGACGAGACGATGTCGTCCATTGGCGAGGCCGTCGAACTCCCCGCGGAGGGCGTCGACGTCGCCGAACTCGCCGACGCAGTCCAGTCCGCGACGGAGGCCGCTGCCGCCGGCGAGGTGGCCGAAGGGGGCGTGGAGAGGACCGCGGAACAGGCGGCGTCGGAGACAGCCGAACGAGCGGAACCGACCTCTGGGGAACAGCCGATCGAGGAGGTGGAAGCGCCCGTCGAAACAGCGATGGCGGAAGCCGAAGAGGAAGTTGAAGCGGTCGAGGAGGAAGCGGCGGAGGAAGAGGGCGAAGCAGTTGAAGAAGCCGAAACGGCAACCGAGACCACGGAGCGACTGCCGGAGGAGCCGGAGGTCGTCGAAGAAGCCCTCACCGAACCGGAGGAAGTCACGGAGCCGGCCGAGGAAGCGGTCGAGGCGGGCGCGGAGGCCGCCCACGAGGCCGCCGAGCCGATCGAGAAGACCGTCGAAGCGGGCGCGCCGGCGGAGGAAGCTACGGAAACCGAAGGGACCGCCGAAGCAGCACCAGAATCCGAGGCGGAAGGCAAAGCGGCCGAAGCGCCGACCCAACCGGTCAGTGTCACGCTGGAGGACGACGGCGGACTGACGGCCGAGGTCGGTGGCGAGGAGGGCGTCGAAATCGGGATCACCGACGACGGCATCGAAATCGCCGTCGACGGCGACGTCCTCGTCGAGGGCGTGGACCTCCCGGCGGACGTCGACGCCGAGGAACTCACCGGCGTCGGCCTCCAGACCGATACGGAATCGACGGGGGACGACCAGCTTGAACCCGACGGGGGCACTCTCGACTCCGCTCCCGAAGACACCGACGACGACCGCCTGCTGACGGACGGGGACGGGACCGTCGAACTTGCCGCCGGCGACGACACCGTCCGGATCGAGGTCGACACAGGAGAAGGCGTCACCATCTCACTGAGCCCGGAGGCCGAGGTCGAGGCCGGCGGCGGAGCGGCCGAGGAAGCCCTCGAAGAAGCCGAAGGGGCGGCTGAAGAGGCCGAAGAAGTTGAAGAAACAGCTGAAGCAGCCGAAGAGGAAGCCGCTGAGGTGGCGGAGGAAGCCGGAGAGGCAGCCGAAGTGGAAGCAGCGGAAACAGTGGAAGAAGCTGCGGAGGAAGCTGAGGAAGCGGCCAAGGAAGCCGTAGAGGGGGCCGAAGAAGCAGCCGAGGGGACCGAAGAAGCACCCGAGAAGGCTGAAGCGGAAGTCGAGGAGGCCGAAGCGGAAGTTGAAGAAGGAAAGGGGGCAGCCGGGGAAGCTGAAGAAGCAGTCGAAGAGGAGGTCGCGGAGGCTGAGGAAACAGGCGAGGAAACGACCGCGGAGGTCGAGGCCGCCGTGACGAGCGCGCTCGAGGACGTGCCGGACGAGACGGCCGAGGTCCTCGCGGAGGTAGTAACCGAAGTGGAGTCAGCAGCCGAGGAGGCCCGGGAAGCGGCCGAGGAGGCACGCGAGGCGGCCGAGGAAGCCCGAACGGCGGGCGCCGGAAACGGGGCTGGCGCGGCGAACGGGAACGCGGCCGGTGCCGCGAACGGCGCCGCCGACGGCGACGATGACGACACTGACGAACACGCGCTGTCACTCGAAGTCGACGTCGACGCCGATTCGGATGACCTCGAGGCCGTCATCCGCGGAGTCAGGCGCGGCGTGATGGAGGCCGCAGGAGAATAGCGAGACGAGACAGTCGGGACGGAACTACTCCTCGTCGGCCGCGGGGCTGAACTCGAGTATTTCGATGGCGCCGAGAGTCAGCGCCTCGGGCTGGAAGGTTCCGCGTGGGCCGAACGCGCCGGTCGGTTCCAGGGTCGCCTTCACCAGCACCTGATTGGCATCGTTGTCCGGGATCGGTCCCGACAGGTCGTCCGACGCGTGGTCGTGACAGTAGAACGACTCGGTCCCCCACTGCTCGCTGTCGTGTTCCCGCAGCACGGCGACGACCCGGTCCGCAGCGGTGAGCGCAGTCGCACACCGGGCACACCGAACGGTGCCCGTGGTCTCGTCGGTCGCGACCCCGAACCCACCCGCGACCACGCCCATGAGCTCCTGCGAAAGCTGACGTTCATCCGGCATACCACCGGCTCGGCGCCCGCGACAGTTAAGCGCGTTCCTGAGAGGCCGCAGGGAGCGGCCACCGCCGGCAGGCGAACGCGGAGTCGACCCTCGATTTTAACCGGCCCCGTCCCGATTTTCCCAGCAAGATGTCCAGCCAGGACACGCCGGTCGACCGGCGGATCGACAGCAATCTGTTTCTCACCGTCTCAGGCCCGCCGGGCTGTGGCGCGACGACGCTCGCCGAGGGGCTCGCGACCGCACTCGACTGCGCGTACGTCTCGGGCGGCGAGATCTTCCGCGAGATCGCCGAGGAGCGAAACGAAACCCTCTCGGAGCTGATCGCCGTGGCGGGGGAGTCCGACGAGATCGACCGGGAACTCGACCGTCGCCTCCAGCGGATCGCCGAGAAGTGGGGCGCCGCGAACAAGCCGTTCGTTCTCGAATCGCGGCTCGCGGGCTGGATCGCCGGCAACCGTGCGGACCTCCGGATTCGACTCAACGCACCGGAGGAAGTCCGGATCGAGCGCACCGGCGACCGGGCGGAGATGGCCTCGGAGATGCAGGTCAGGGAGGTGATCGAGGCCCAGCGCTACGAATCCTACTACGGCATCGACATCGACGACCAGTCCTTCTACGACCTCACGATCAACACTGCTCGCTGGAGCCAGCGCGGCACGCTCGACATCGCGTTGACCGCCGTCGAACAGTACGACGCCGCGGTCGACGAGGGGGCCGTTCCGACGCCGAACCTCGACGTGTAGCCCGCGTTGACGCCCGATATCGGCGTGTAGGCCGCGAACGCTCCGGCGACGGGCTACTCGTCGCCGTCGTCCGCCGGCAGCCACGACACCACGCTCTCCTCGAGGCTATCGAGTGCTTCAGCAACGCTAAGCGCCTCGGTGTCGAGTTCGAGGTCGGCGTGCGGACGCTCGAACTCCGACTGGATGGAGTACACGCCGCGTTCGGAGATGGGGTCCTGCCGCTGCTGATTCCGGCGGAGGCACGTGTCGATGGATGCCTTCACCCACACCTCGAACACGCG
Organism: Halopenitus sp.; assembly: GCA_042219525.1. GTDB lineage: Archaea > Halobacteriota > Halobacteria > Halobacteriales > Haloferacaceae > JBDGPU01. The sequence continues at coordinate 18,215 of JBDGPU010000054.1, read as the reverse complement.
GTCGACCCGATAGAACTGGTTGCGCCACTCCCGCTTATAAAAGGTACCGTCGAGGATCCAGTCGCCGCCGGCGTCGGCGACGTGTTCGTACATTTGCTCGTAGGTGCGCCGCGAGAAGTCGTCGGAATGCAGCACGTCCACGGCCCGCCCCCGCGACGCGAGCCGTCGCTGGAGTCCCGTCGCGAGCGTCGTCTTCCCCGACCCGGGAAGGCCACAGAGGATGACGATCACTGGCTGAACGATTCCCGCAAGCGAGTGAACCGCCTCGGGGTCAAGCCCCGAGGCATCCCGTTTCAACGACGCGACTTGCAGGAACCGACGAAGATCCTGCTCCGTCGGTTTCCACAGCGGTCGCAGTCTCCACGGGCGTCACTTCGGCCTGTCCCAGACCTAACTCCTGAAGACCGCGAGAAAGAACGTTGTACGACGCATTTGCGTCCCTGTCCACCTCAAAACCGCAACTCGGGCAGCTGTGTTCCCGCACCCACAATGGCTTCTCCGTCGCCACACCACACTTGGCACACTCCTTGGTCGTGCCACGCGGGTTTACTTGGACGACGTGTGTGCCGTACAGGTCACCTTTGTACTCCAGCATCTCGATGAACCCGCGCCACGCGGCATCTTGCTTATTCCGCGCATTCCCTTCGCTTTGGAGCATACCGGCGACATTGAGGTCTTCCACGAACACAGCGTCATACTCTGTGACGAGCCACGTCGTGAGTTTGTGCTGGAAGTCCTCGACCTTCCGCTTAATCCGTCGCTTGACCTTGGCGACCTCGCGCCGCTGTTTCTCCCAGTTGCTACTGCCGCGCTCCTTGCGGGAGAGACTGCGCTGTTCCCGACGCAAGCGTTCGTATTCCGTGGAGAGGTTGAGCCAGTCCACGCTATCGCCGTCACTCGTGTAGATGTAGTTGTTGATGCCGAGGTCGATACCAAGGCAATCTTCGGTATCCAAGTCGTCCACCGCGGATTTCTCGGGGAGTGCGTCGTCTTCGACTTCGAGGCCGAACGTGACGTACCACTCACCCGTCGTCTCCTTCTTCAGCGTGACCTCCTTGGTGGTGGCGTTGTCGGGGATAGAACGGTGGTATCGGATGGGGATGTCTCCGAGTTTGGAGAGCCAGAGTGTCGCGTGTCGGCCACTCGTGTTTTTGAGTTCGAAGCCGGACTGCGAGTACGTCACGCTCGGATACTCTCCCGGTGATTTCCACTTGAGCCACCCGACTTTGTGGCCGTTCTGCTTCTTCTCGGAGAGGCCCGAGAGGTTGTCGTAGAAGCGTTCGACGGTCTTCTGCAACGCCTTCGAGTGAACTTCCGAGAACACGGGCCACTCGTCTTTCCACTCGGTGAGTCGCTTCTGGTGTTGGTACGCCGAGCCGATCTTGTCTTCGTCGGTGTCGAGGGTTTGGTATTCGTATCGGGTGTGGTTGTAGGCTTGGCGGTGGATTTCGAGGTGGTGTTCCGCTTCCGAAGTCACGCCTGTTCGGTCGGGGTAGGCGCGGAAGCGGTAATCGTACCACATCGCTGTATCGTAATTATCGGTATGTTACTACTTAGAGGTTGGTGTCATCGAGTGTCGGCTTCAACCCCGGGGTCAAGCCCCGAGGCATTCGCCTTGACCGCCTGTAAAGTAGTTGTGCCCGCCCACCCCGTGCGCGGAGTGGGTCCACCGCGGCCCTACGACCGAGTCGTCTCGTGACGCTGGTCGAGGGGATCCTCGATCTCGCCCATGACGCTCTCGAGCGCGTCGGTCGCAGTGACGAGCCCGACGACCTCTCCCTCCGAGAACACCAGCGCCAGCTCCTGTCGCTCCGCCTGGAACTGGTCGATGGCGTCGCTAACGGTCGTGTCGGCGGAGATCGTCATCGGCGGCGCGGCGATCTCCTCGAACGTGGTGTCCCCGCTCCGGAGTGCATCGATCTCGTCGAGCACCGCCGGGATGTAGACGATGCCCTCGAACTCCGCTGGCTCCTCGCCGACGAGCGGATAGCGCGTGTGCGGAGCCGACGACAGCCGACCGAGGTTCTCCTCGACGGAGTCCTCGGTCGAGAGGAACACCACGTCGTCGACGTCGACCATCACCTCGTCGACGGTCTGGCTCCCTGCGGTCAGCGCGCTCAACACCTCGCCGTGGCGCTCCTCAGAGAGCTCGCCCTGCTCGAGGACCGAACTCAGGCGATGGCGAAGCTGGGCCCGCGACTCGATGACCTCCTCCTCCGTCTCGAGCCAGGCGCCGGTCATCTCGACGCCGAACAGGCCCAACGTCCACTTCGCCACCGAGTCGCCGACGGACATGACCGGCCGGATGAGTCGCGCGAACCAGTACAGCGGCTTCGCGCCGTAGCGACAGACGAACTTCGTGCGCTCGACGCCGAGGTACGTCGGTGTCTGCTCCCCGTGGGTCAGGTGGACGAGATTGATGATCGCGAAGCCGATCAGCCCGCCGGCCCCGACCGCCGCCAGCGCCGTGTTCTCGAACAGCGGCTCGATGAGCGCGGCGAGCGCGGGCTCGGCGACGATACCGACCGCGATGCTCGACGCGGTAATGCCGACCTGGCAGCTCGTCAGATAGATGTCCAGCTCGTCGGTCATCTCCCAGGCGCGACGGAGCCCCGGCTCGTCGAACTCGGCCTCGGGATACTGGCGAACGCGCGTCAGTGCGAATTCGATGGCGACGAAGAACCCGTTCGTGAGGATGAGCAGGGTACCGGCCAGTAGCCGCAAGCCGATCTCGGTGGGCGTCATCACGAGGCGGTTTCACGAGGCAGAGGGAAGATAGCTGTGGCGACTGGAGCGACAGCGACCTCACCGGGACCCGGGGGCTCGCGCGCCTACAGGTGTTCGATGAGCTCGATCCGGACGCCGCTCGGATCCGTGAGAAACGCGATCTGCAGGTCGCCGAACGTCGTCGGCTCCATGACGAACTCGACACCGGCCGCCGCCAGTCTGTCGTGGGCGCTTGCCACGTCGGGCACGACGTAGCCAAAGTGGAGGAAGCCGGTCGGAACTTCCTCGACCAGCCCGGCCGCCTCGTACGGCGCCTCGTCGAAGAGGTAGACGAGCTTGTCGGCGACGTCGAGCGCGACGTGGTTCACCGCTGTCGCGCCCTCACCGTCCGCTGCGCTCCCCCGCTCGACGACCTCGCCGTCGAACTGCTCCCTGTAGAACCCCTCGCTCGCGTCGAGGTCGTCGGTCTTGATGGCGACGTGGAAGAACGACTCCGGCGTCATACGCTTCCTCTGTGCGCGGCGTCACAAAAAGTTCCGTTCGCGGGCGAACCGATGGGCCGGCTCGCGTTCCGGCTACTCGCCCGAGCCCATCTTAGTCGTCGGCGCTCGGCGCGACCGGCTCCCCGCCGGACTCGTCGACCGCGTCGTCGGCTCGCGGGAAGTTGCCGATAGTTTCGGCGCGGAACGATTCCTCGTCGAACGAGTACTCGTCGCCGAGGAACTCCATGACGGTGTGGGTGTCCCGCATCGCGTTCTTCAGGCACGTCGACGCGCCGGGCGAGGGCGTGATGTTGAAGATTATGTCCTCACCCGTAAGCTTCGCCTCGCCCATGTCGAGGGATTTCTCGCTGGTGTCGACGATCTGCGGGCGGACGCCGCCGTAGCCTTCGGCGCGCTCGATGTCGTCGAGGGTCGCGCTCGGCACGACCTTCTGGACGTGCGGGAGGAACGTGCGGGGGCCGACCTCCGGCACGTCGTACACGAGGTTCCGGAGGACGTAGGGGAGCAGAATGCGATCCGAGAGGATGTTCGCGTAGCTCAGGAACGACGCGGCGTTGAGCCCGAACACGTCGAAGAAGTCGGAGACCGTCGAGATACGGCCTCGCTCCAGCGTCGGGACGAGCTTCGCGGTCGGGCCGAAGCGCGTGATGGAGTCGTCGTGGACGTCGGCGTCGCCGTGGACGGCGGCGAACGGGAGCTTCTTCATCTGCAGCGTGTACACCTTCCCGTTCAGGAAGTTCTCGGCGAGGAAGAAGCTCCCGGCGACGGGCAGGAGCACGAGGTCCTCGCCGTAGCCGAGCTCCTTCGCGATCTGGAGGCTGTGCGAGCCCGCGGCGACGACGGCCGCGTCACAGCTGTACGGGCCGTCCTCGGTCGTGATCGTGTAGCCGTCCGGGGCCCGGGTCACGTCCTCGACGCCGGTGCCCGTGTACACGTCGACGCCGGCCTCCTCGCGCGCCTGCTCGACGAACGTCTGCGCAACTCGGCCGTAGTCGACGACGTAGCCGTCGGGCGTCTGGAGCGCGCGCAGCTCCACGTCGGGATCGCGGCCCTCGACGACCTTCGGTTCGATCTCCGCGATCTCCTCGCGGTCGATGAGCTCCAGTTTGGGGAAGAGGTCGCCGAAGCCCTCCTCGTGATAGCGGGCCTCGAGCTGCTCGACTTCCTCTTCGCCGACCGCGAGCACCATCTTACTACGACGATCGTGGAACGACCGGTCGGGGTCCTCGTTCTCGAGGAAGCCGGCGAGCAGCTCCGCACCCTCCTTCACCTCCTCGGCCTTCTCGAGGGTGTAGTTGGTCTCGATGTCGCCGAAGTGGAGCGTCTGGGAGTTGTTCGTGTGGTCGGAGTTGATCGCCGCGATCTCCTCCTCCTTCTCGAACAGCGCGACGCTCTCGACGTCGGTGAACTTCGAAACGGTGTACAACAACGATGCGCCACTGATGCCGCCGCCAACGATGATGAGGTCGTATTCTTCCGCCATGTTTGTCTCTCAGGGGGTTCGCAAGGGGAACTTCTTCCTGAGAAACGCGTGACTCAGTGTATAAAGGTGCTACTATCTACCCCGGATCTGAACTGTGTTTACCACGATCGTCGATCCCTCACGAACTGTCTCACCGACGGTGATTGTCCGACCGGTCACCGGGGTTCGGGCTCGAGTTCCTCCCGCAGCAGCGTTCGGTGACACCGCTTTTCGTCGGTGTTCTCGTAGCAGACTAAGACGACGTCGTCGCCGGCGGCCAGTCGCTCCGTCAGGTCCGTCATCGCCTCCCGGGCGTCGGTCGACTCCGCGAGGTACTCCCGATAGCGGGCGTCGAAGTCGACGGCGTCCCACGCCTCGTTGTGGGCCGCCCGGTCCGACCGCCCCTCGGCTTCCAGCGTCGACGCGCGCTCCTTGAACTCGTCGAGGAGATCTTCCGGCGGGGCCAGCGCCGGTCGGTTCTCGTCGACCTGCCCGTGGAACCACGAGTGTGGTCGACGGACGACGCCGACGAGCAGCTCGTCGCCCGCGAGGTCGACCTTGTCGTGCTGGATGGCGGCGACGTAGGTGTCGCGCACCTGGCCGTGATCGGTCATGGTCGGTCAGGTGTGGAAGCTTTCGTCGCAATTGCGACAGGTCACCCAACCTCCCGAAACTTTCTGCTTTTCATCACAATGGGGACAGGTCGTCCAAGTCGAACCACCTTTAAATGTCATACTACTGGGTAGGTTCCGACTGAGGATAACTTATTTCCTACCGCACTGAAAGTGAAACGGTCTCTGAAATCCGGTTGTGAAAGGACGTTTTTGTGCATGATTCCTCAATGTCCTTCCAGTAACTCGACACCGCGTTCGACGACGGCGTCAGTTACGAAGAGGCTAGTTTCGCGTTGGAGTGCGTGCATGCTCGCTGTCGCTTCCTTTTTATCAATCAAACCGTTGGCGTATCCGAGGGCAATTACGCCGATCGAGCCATGGACTTCGATATCAACAGTTGTAGCAGCCTCGCGAGCAGCGAGGTCGTCTGTCAGAAGAACCGAATCCTGCTTTTCTGCAACTGCTAACGCGGCACGTTCTCCTGGATCAAGATCACACTGCGGTTCATTGGATGTCTCTGCTTCGACGAGTTGATATGAGATGTCAGGTAACCCGTCCGGAATACCTCCGGACTCGACCTCGGCGTGAACTGTCTCGGGTATCTGGAGTTCGTCGAAAACTGTGAGTAACTCGAGAGAAGCTATCTCGGAGAGGTGGATTATCGGTCCTGCGTCCGACACTGCTGCGAACGTCACGCGTTAAGGCCCCAGTCGACGTCCTCCGCAACGATTTCCTGCTCCCGCTCCGCACGCTCGACTTTCGTTCGACCGACCTGTTCGACGGCTTCCTCCCGATCGATCTCGCCATCGAGATACTTCTTGAGTACGAGTCCCTCCCATAGATCTTCGAGTCCCCGCTCGAGAGCCCGCTCGAAGACTTCGGATTCCGGGAGGTCGCGGGCCTCCGCGATCTCTCGAACGCGGTCGGAAATTTCGGCGGCCATACTTTACAATAGCTTCTCTTCCTTCATAAATCCGCGTCCACCCCCCTCAGTCGAGATATTGCGCATTACAGCCGGCAAGAAAGCAGCTCAAATCCGAGGCTAAATGAATGGAAACGGCCTCGGCACTCATAGGGCTCGTCGTCACCGGTGCCGAGCCGGCTCGGAGCGGTGATTCGTCATCGGCCACGCGACCCTACGTCGCGCGGCCGCTTAAACGCTCAGACCTCACGCCGCCTAGCGAACGACCTGATTCTCCCCGTCGGTCGTGTTCGGGAGCCGCTTCGTCGCCTTCGTGTCGAACGGCGACGGTGACGCCGCCACAGCCTCCGCCGCGGTAAGCGAGTCCACTTTCGCCGCCACGTCCGCCTCCGCCATCGGGTGGTGGGTCCCGGTGGAGGCGTCGAAGTAATCGTCGCTCGCGGTGGTGCTGTCGGTGGCTGTCGCGTTTGTGGACATCTGGGAGGTGCGCGAATCGGTCAACGGGCGCTGCTCGCGTGAATCGGAGTCACTCGTGTACTACGGATGCGTTCACGACACACCGTCGCGCCGTAAACATCATAAAAGTTCATGTCGGACGGCTTCTTGCCGATCGTGACTGTTGCTACCGTGGGTATTACTACCGTGCTCGCGTAACGTCGAACTAGAATCATGTCCAGACCGGAACTGGAAGCCGCAAGCGACGCGCTGCACGACGCTGCTGACGTCGCGTCGCCAGCACTGGCGGACGACCTCGTCGAGAAAGGCGAAACCGTCGCCGACCTCGCGACCCGCAGCGAGGGGCCGGACCACGGTCGCCTCGCCCGACTGGAGCACGCGCTCCGCGAATTCGTGGATGAAGGGTCGGACGAGGTCGCCGACCGCGTCGAACGAGCGCTCGACCACGTGAAGGAATACCGGAAAACTGTCGAAGGCGTCTGATACAGCGCGCTCGAGGCGACGAGGTTGCGTCCCGAGCTACTGCGTCGCCGTCGCTTCCGGCGGGAGCGCGTACGGCTGGCCACAGCCGTGAATCTCGAGGGTGCAGTCGGGACAGGCGGTGTGCTTCCGCCGCCGGTGCGCGACCGACTGGCGCTGTCGGCCGCCGTCCGCCTCGAGTCGCTCCCGGACGTCGTCCGGAAGTTCGGTGAACGGGACGAGTTCGCCGCCGCACGATGGACAGTCCATAGGGTTGCAAACGATTGCCAACCGATTAATATTCGGGGTTGCTGCAAGGCTGCAGTCGTCGACCGCAGGGAAATCTATTTCACCGCGATTCCGAAAGGTGCACTCGATGGCCCCTTCCCCGCGTGCCGCCCCTCGGAGGTGGCCGCCCTCGTGAGCCGCGACGAGTCCACGCCGCCGGACGACGCGTCGTCCGAAGCTGACGGTCCGTCGCGCGATATCGACGCACCCATCGACACCGACCGCGACCCTTCCGCCGTCGGCGACGCGGGACCGCAACTGGTCGTCGTCTGCGGGCTCCCGGGCGTCGGAAAAACGACCGTCGCAAACAGAGTCGCCAGGCTGGTCGACGGCGACGTGCTTCGAACGGACGCCGTCCGGAAGGATCTCTTCCCGGAGCCCAAGTACACCGAGGCGGAGAGCCGCGCTGTCTACCGCGAACTGCTCGCTCGGGCAGCCACGCGACTCGCCGACGAGGAGTCGGTCGTTCTCGATGCGACCTTCAAGCGCCGTCGTACGCGCCGGAACGCGCAGGGACTCGCGCGGGCTGCCGGCGTGCCGTTCCGGACGATCAAAGTCGAGTGCGACGAGTCGGTCGTGGAGAGACGGATCGCGAACCGCGATGGGCTCAGCGACGCCGACTTCGAAATCCACCGCAAGTTCCGTCGAGAGTTCGACCGGATCGAGGTCCAACACGGCGTCGTCGACAACTCTCGGAGCGAGGCCGCGACGCTCGAACAGGTGGACGAGATACTGAAGCCCGGTCGCCACGGAAAGCCTCGCTGACCGTTACGACAGCTCGACGCGCTCGCGAGCGGCCGCAACGAGCATCGGGAGCATGACGGTCGCGTCGCCGTAGACGGAGGCGTTGCGCGCGTCCTTCTCCAGTTTCCCCCACGAGCGCGCTTCCTCGAGCGTCGCCCCCGAGAGCCCGCCGGTGGCCTCCGGATCCATCGTCACCTGCACGGCGTAGTCGTACGCTCGGGGCGTGACGAGCATCGTCTGGAGGGTGAAGTTCTTCGGCACGCCGCCGCCGACGAGGAGACAGCCGGCGTCGTCGGCCTCGAACGCGAGGTCCGTCAGCGGCGTCATGTCCGCCAGCGCGTCGAGCGTGAACTCGCCGGTCTGGCTGTACATCCACGCTTGCAGACCCAGCACGGAGTCCTGCACGGCCGGGCAGTAGATGGGCACGTCGTGCTCGTAGGCCGCCGCGGCGATCCCCGGTGCCTCGTCGACGTCCTCCGCCTCGTTCACCTCGCTGTTGGCGCGCCCGAGCTCCTCACAGAGGCGCGCGATGGAGACGGTTCCCTCCTCGTCGAGAACCGGGAACACCTCGTCGCGAAGGTGCGCCTCGAATAGCGCGAAGTGTTCCTGCGGCAGGTAGACGTTGTAGATGCGGTCGACCTCCTCGTCACGGAGCTGCTCGTCGTGCTCGCGGAGGGTCTTTTCGGGGTCGCGGTCGCGACCGTGGTGGTGTTTCCCGCCGATGGCCTCGATGGCGTCGTGCGTGAGGTTCGCGCCGGTGGTGACCAGCGCGTCGACGTAGCCGTCGCGGATGAGTTCGGCGACGATGCGTCGCATGCCCGCGGGCACCATCGCGCCCGCGAGCGAGAGGAAGACGGTACAGTCGTCGTCGCCGAACATGTCCGCGAGCACGTCGCCCGCCTCGTGGACCGACTCCGCCCCGATGCCGGCGTGGCCGTACTGCTCGACCAGCTCGCTCACGGTCATCCCCGCGCGAGTCTCGGCGTGCGCGAGGGGTTCCTCGGAGAACTCCTCGCGATGGGAGTCGTGCGACGGCGTCTCCGCCGTCTCGTCACCAGTGTGGTCGGCCTCGCCCCCGCCGGCCTCCTCGGACTCGTTCGCGTCGAGGTCGTCGCTCATATCCCCACCTGTTGCGGCACGCGTTTGAAAAGTCCGGTTCGCGCGCTCTCGCGAGTACTGTGCGCGAGCGACGTCTGTGATAGGACGCTATCCGCCGCTGACCGGCGGGAACAGCGCGAGTTCGTCGCCGTCCGTCAGCTCCGTCTCCAGGCCGCCCTGGTGCAGGACGTTGTCGCCGTTGCGCAGGACGTTGACGTGGTCGGCGACCTCGTCGTCCTCCATGACGCGCGCTTCGAGGTCGGGATGTGCGGCCAGCAGGGCGTCGAGGGCGTCGCCGACGGTGTCCCCGGGCTCGACGTCGACGTCGATCGTTCGCTCCCCGGCGACTTCCCTGAGGTCGGCGAACAGCTTCCACTCCATGCCCGAACATCCCGCTGCCGCGCCTAAGAGGATTGCGTCCCGCTCGCGTCTTGCCGGTCGATCCGCGCCTGTGAGCGGCCGGTGGTCGGCCTACGGTGCGCTGCCAGCGGATCCTGACGTATCTTCTTCGGTCTTCTCTTCCGTCTCCTGTTGGGCTTCTCCCTCCGCCGCCGCTTCGACCACCCCTTCCGTCTCCCCGACCGCCGTCGACGATTCCGGGGCCGCGGCCCCGGCCTCGAACCGCCTGAGCGCGTCCGGACGCCCGACGAGGTAGACGAGGTCGCCGGCGGCGAACTCGTAACTCCGGGACGGGATCGCGCGGATGGCGCCGTCCGCCGGTTTCACGGCGGCGACGACGGCCGACACGTCGTCGACGGTCGCGCCCTCGGCCTCGCTGCCCACGGCGACCGTGATTGCCGTCATCGTCTCGTCGGCGTTTCGCAGCAGGGACGCGAACTCGCGGTCAGCTTGCGGCTCCGCGGGGAGCGTCACGAGCCGATAGGTCGTGGTCTCGTCGAGGGTCGTGGCGTCCGCCTCGTCGAGCGCGAGCGTCGCCACGTCGCCGATGGTCGCGCGCAGCTCCGCGTTCGCGACTCGTTCCGGCTGCTCCTCGCCCGCCCAGACCTGGACCACGTCGCCCGGCGTCGCGCTGTTCGCGGGGTCCGCCTGGACGGCGACCGCCGCGGACCCGGGCGCGAGCGTGGGCCCGATGCCGGCCGCTCGCGACCCAACTGCGAAGTACTCGACCTCGCCCGATTCCGTGAGGTCGACGTCGACGTAGCCGACGCCGTAATCCTCCTTCAGGCGAGTCACGAGGCGGTCCCGCAGCTCATCGACCGTGAGCCGGTTCGGGAACAGCAGCGTCTTCTCGGCCATCTCCGTCTTCTTCGCGGGGGCAACCGGGTCGTACCCCTCCATCTCCTCGATTTCGTCCTCGGCCGGGAGGGTGACCGCCGTGACGCGGCCCACCGTCCGGACGACGCGACTGACCTCGCCCTCTAGCTGCTTGACGCCGGTCAGCGCGAACAGGTTCCGGCCGATGGAGTCGCCGAGCCGTCGCCCGACCGTCGCGACCGACCCGGCCAGCCCCAGCGCGACGACGTTGAAGAGCATCGTGTCGAAGTCGTACAGGGTGATCTCCTCGCCCCCGATCACGGCGCCGAGCGAGGCAGTGTTGAGGTACAGCGCGACCACCGCGCCGCCGAGGATGATCGCGACGCCCTCGGGGACGATGTCGCGGAAGTACCACCGTAGGCGATCGCGGCCCCCGCCGCCGCGACGATGGAGAGGATCGTGAACACCGCGAGATAGATGCCGACGTCGACGAGCGAGGAGTTGAACGTCACCCCTGGGCCGCCGGCCTGCGCGACCCCGTCGAACGCGCCGGCGACGACTGAGGCCAGGGCCGCACCGACCGCGCTCATCTCGCGGCCTCCGTGAACCTGTCGAGCGCGGCCGACGTGCCGACGACGAACAGCTCGTCGCCGGCCGACAGCGCCATGCCACCTCGGGGCGCGATCCGCCACTCGTCGTGGCGCGCGGCGACGACGACGTCGTACGCCTCGCGCACGTTGACCTCGCCGATGGTGTTGCCGTCGAGCGGGCCGTCGGGGACGACCGTGACCTTGCGGAACCGCTTGCCGGCCCGGCGAAGCAGCGACACGAGTTCGAACTCGCGGCGCGTCCCGCGCGAGAGGACGACCGCGCGACCGCGGTCGGCTCGCAAGAGTGCGTTCGCCTCAGACCGGTCAACGGCAACGGTAATGCGTCCCTCTCCCCCCGTCGTCGCGCCCGCTCGCAGCGCCGCGGTGGTCTCGGTCGCCTCACCCGACGTCGCCGCGGCACCGCCATCCGTCCGGTGGTTCTCGGAGTCCTCGGCGTCGCCACCGGTCGGCGCTGGCGACGGCGCGGACGGCGTCTCTCCCGGCTTCCCGGTGGATTTCGCGGACAGCACGGTGCCTTCGACGGCAGTCTCAGGGCTGATGATCCTGACGGCTTCGCCGCGCGCGACGCCCGTGGGGAGCAGCGCCGAGAGCGAAATCGCTCGCTTCCCGGCCGGCACGCGCTTCGAGAGCCCGCCCATCGGCGGCGCGGCGTTCACCGTCGCGTGCGCCCGTTCGTCCAGCGTGACACTCACGTCGGCGAGGCTGAGCTCCGTCTTCAGTCGGTCCTCGAACCGTTTTTCGATCTCCACAAGCGGAAGGTCAGCGGGGAACGTCCACTCGCCCTCGAGAATCGACTGGCAGGTCTCGGCGGGCAGCGCCGGGTAGCCCTCCATGTCGCCGACGTCGCCAGCGACGGTGACGCGGACCTGGCCCCGGCCCCCGACGCGCTCGATGACGTCGGCCGAGAGCGTCCGGTCGCGGAGCTTCCGGAGCGAGAGCCGGCGCGGGACGGAGGCGCCCAGCTTGTCGCCCTGGGCGTGCGCGTACAGCGAGAGCATCAACACGACGATGATCGAAGTGAGTATGGCTGGCGCGCGCTCCGAAGAGCGCACGGTCGGGTCGTTGAGCGCGAGCAGCCCCCCGTTGACCCCCGCGATCGCCAGCGCGAGGACGACGACACCGAACCCCGGGATCGTCACCCCGGTGAAGTACCTGAACACGAATCCGAGGATCCCAGCCACCAGCGCCGGGATGATCCCCGTCAGAATCCCGAGATAGATCCCGAAGAGGATCTCGACCGGTAATGCCATACTCCCGTCTCACGCGGGTCCATTAAACCAGTATCGACCACGGCGGGTCCCTCGGCCGTCGTTGGCGACCTCCTCCTTCAGGCCGAACGCGCCGCCGCACGTATCGCCAGCCGGCGGCACCGTCGTTTTAAGTTTATTCTCGTCGGATGGGGTGGCATGGAGTTCAACCGGGAGTGGGTCACCGTCCGGGCGTCCATCGCGCTGACGTTCTTCGTCGCGCTGCTGTCGATCCTGGTCGGGCTGCTCCACATCGCCGGTGTCAGCGTCGCCGGGCCGCTCTCGCCGTTCATCCCCGACCTCGTGAAGCAGGTGGTCGGGTTCACCGGGACCCTTACCGGGTTCGCGATGCTCGCCAGCGGCTACGCCCTGAAGAAAGGGTACCGGATCGGCTGGTACGCGACGGCCGTGTTGCTCCCGTTGACAGCGCTCCAGGGGCTCCTGCAGGTGTCAGTCGTCTCGCTCCCGCTGGTCCTGCTCTCGCTGCTCTCGCTGCCGGCGCTGGCGGTCAATCGCGGCCGGTTCACCCGGGTAGCGCGTCCCTCGCCGACGCAGCTCGGTGCGGGCCTCGCGCTGGTGACCGCCGTCGCGTACGGGACCCTCGGCTCGTTCGCGCTCCGGAGCGAGTTCAACGACATCGAGACGATCACGGACGCCTTCTACTACACCGTCGTCACAGCCTCGACCGTCGGCTACGGCGACATCGCCCCCGTCACCGACATCGGGCGGATGTTCGGGCTCTCGGTGCTCGTCATCAACGTCGCCGCCTTCGCGGTGGCGCTCGGTGTCCTGCTGACGCCCGCCATCGAGGCGCAGTTCTCGAAAGCACTCGGAAAAATGACAGATAGACAGTTCGACCTGCTCGAGGGCCACGTCCTCGTGTTAGGCTACGGCGACCTGACGGAACCGATTCTCGACGACCTCGACGGCCGCGAAGTCGAGTACGTCGTCGTCACGGACGACGAGTCGGCCGCGCGCGACCTCAGCGACCGTGACGTGCCGGTCCTGGCGGCGGACCCGAGCGACGTCGACCCGCTCGAACGGGTCCAGATCGAGGCGGCTCGCGCCGTCGTCGTCGCTACCGACAACGACGCCGCCGACGCGCTGGCGATCCTGACCGCCCGCCAGCTGAACCCGGACGTGCGGATCGTCGCCGCCGTGACCCAGCGCGAGAACGTCGACAAGCTGCGCCGCGCCGGCGCGGATCACGTCATCTCGCCGTCGACGCTCGGCGGCCACCTGCTCGTCGACTCCGCGTTCGGCGAGGACTCCGAGGCCATCGCGGAGTCGATCATCGGTGAAGAGAAGTAACGAGCGGCGCACTGGCTACCTCTCGTCGTGGCCCTTCTTTGGGTCCTACCGGAGCAGCCCGCGTTTCGCGTCCTACCGGAGCGGTCCTCGCTCCGCGTCCTACCGGAGCGGCCCGCGCTCGACGATGCCGAGGTCACAGTCGACCTCGTCGAGCCTCTCGAGGTCCTCCGTCGAGAACACGGACAGCAGCGGCCCTTCACCACGCGTCGCGCCGACGAGGATCAGGTCGTAGAACCCGGCCGCGGACGCGCAGAAGTCCCCGGGCGACGACTCGATCACGCGCGTTTCGATCGGGGTGGTCTCGGTTTCGGAAACTCGCGCCAGCTTCTCCTCCGCCCGGCGCCGCTCTCGTTCGCTGTCGATGCAGGTGCAGACGCTCACCCGGCCGCCCTCGCCCGCCAGCCGCTCCGCGAAGTCCACCATCGCGTGAGCCGTGTCGCCCGGGCGGGCAACCATCACGAGGACGCGACGCCACGACTCGTGACCGTCGGCGGCCCGGAGCGCGACGGTGTCGACGTTGCTTTCGAACACCTGCTGCACGAAGGGCTCGGTCGCGTCCGAGAACGGTGGGATAACGAGGTCACAGTTCGCCTCGCGGGCCGTGCGTCGCGTTGCCTCGAACGGGTCGCCGGCCGCGACCGCGACCTCGCAGGCGACGTCAAGATCATGACGGAGCCGGTCCGCGGTCGTTTCCAGCTCCGTGACGCGCTGACGAACGCCGTCCGGAAGCGATTTCGTCGCCTCGGACTCGGGGTTGGCCGTAGCCGATTCGTCGCCCGCAACGTCACTCGAGTCTGTCGCCTCCAATCCGGCCGTTTCCGACTCCGACGATTCCTCCGTAGCGACGGCGGCCCGTTCCGCAGCCGCGACCTCCTGCTCAGAGACGACGTCGAGGAGGACGATCTTGCCGGCGTCGTGGGCGGCGGCGAGGCGCCCCCCGAACGCCGCGAGGGTGCTGTCGACGCCGTCAACGAGGGGGACGAGCACGTGGTCGTCCGCGCGGACGGTGCCGTAGAGGAACGTCGCCCGCTGCTCGTACACGCGGCGGCGCCAGATCGAGAACGCGCCGGCGACGAGCGCGCCGAACACGGTGACGCTGGCGACGTAGGCCTTCGGGCTCGCTTGCCGGGTGACGAGGACCAGCAGCGCGGTCGAGAAGGCGGCCGGCTCCTCGACGTCGAACGCCCACGTCACGGCGCCGACGAGGAAGATCGCCAGCCCGGCACTGGTCGGGGGGATCACCCCGCTCGGCGACCCACTGAGCAGGAGCGCGGCCCACCCCGATAGCGCGCCGAGCGTCAGCCCGGCGACGAAGCGAACCGGCGAGGCGTACTCGCCCTCCGGATGCGCGAACAGCGTGTATGCGCCCGACGCGAGCGGGGGGAACAGCAGGAAGGAGAGCTCGGCGAGCGCGTTCGAGAGCCCGGTGACAACGGCAACGAGGAGGGGGACGAACACCAGCACCGAGACGTGGAGGAGGTTCTCGGTGTTCTCCAGCCAGCGACCGGCGGCCGCGAGGCGGCGCTGATACGACCGCCGGAGGTGTCGGCGCTGCGCCGCGAGCCAGCCCGAGGCCAGTTCGGGATCGAACCAGGGGATCCTGTCCGTCAGTGGTTCGGCGTCGGAGCCGGACGAGTCGCCTGCGGAGTCGGACACGTGTTAGAGGTTGGTGACGGCCTCGAGCGTCAGTCGGATCGCACGCTCGACGTTGTTCTTCGCCTTCGCGGGCAGCTCCTGTCCCTCCTCGGTTTCGCCCTTCTGTGTCCCCTCGACGAGGTTGCCGTCGACGGTGCAGATGGCGCCGGCCCGGAGCCCCTTCCGGCGAGCGAGCGAGAACACGGTGGCGGCCTCCATCTCGACCGCGAGCAGGTTGGCGGCCTCCCAGTCGTCGACGAAGTCCTCGCTCTCGTTGTAGAACGCGTCGTCGGAGACGATTGCGCCGACGTGAACGTCCTCGTCGTGGGCTTCCGCCGCGTCCACGAGCTCGGTGAGGGCCTCGTAATCCGGCACGGCCGGGTACTCGGCGGACTCGTAACGCTTGGAGGTGCCTTCCTCCTTGGCCGCGCCGGACGCGACGATCATGTCGCCGATCTCGATGTCGGACTGGAGAGCCCCACAGGTACCACATCGCAGGAACGTCTCGACACCGACGCGCGAAAGCTCCTCGACGGCGATCGCGGCCGAGGGACAGCCGATCCCGGTCGAGCAGATGGTGAGCGGGACGCCTTCGTACTCGGCGTTGACGATCTTGTACTCGCGGTTCTCGGAGACGACTTCCGCGTCGTCACAGAGGTCGGCGATCCGGTCCACCCGGCCGGGGTCGCCGGGAATGATCGCGATATCGTGGACGTCGCCCTCCTCGACGAGCAGGTGCGGCTGTTTTGCCATATCCTATGGCACCCCGGCACGGGCCAAAAACGGTACGATACCGGCGCTGGGACTGCGCGAGCTCGTGACCGACCCTTTTTCCCAGCTTCGGGGGAAGCGGATGGGCATGGACGAACCGGAGGCGGACGATGCGGACGCGGACAGAACGGTTGCGGCCGAACAGGATGGAGACGGACCGGCTGCGGACGAACCGGAACTCGATCTCGACGAGGCGGGCGGCCCCCTCGCGATCGGTGTCGTCGCGGTCCTCGCCGGGATATTCGTCGCGATACTGGGCGTCCCACTGCTCGGGATCGGCTGGACGCAGGCCCTCGTCGTCGGTGGGTTCGCGGGCGTCGTTGCGGCCGTCGCCGCGGTCCTCGGGTCCCGCCACGCGACGCCGGAGTAGTCAGGCAACGCTCGTGACGATTGCCGGAACGCCCACCAGCAGAACCGCGCCGAAGAGGGCGGCAGCGCGGAGCCACTGGCCGTGGATCGCAGTCGCGCGCTCCTCGTAGACACCGTCGTCGACGCGGGGAAGGACGACGGCGGTGAAGAAGAAGTAGATGACCCCGACGACGGCCAGCACGGCGAGCGCGTGGGGAACCGCCTGGACGCCGCCGACCAGCAACCCGGTCGGGACGAGCGCCGAGAAAGCGAACGAGAGCACGCCGTAGGCCCCTCCGACGATCCCGCTAGCGACGTGATGAGCCACGACCGCGTCGCGAAAGGGGACCTCGACCGGGGACCGACCGGTGAGGACGGCGACCGCAACCCGCGCCGGCGCAAAGCCGTCCTCCTGCTGGGTCAGGAGCAGGTCCATCACGACGCCCCCGGCGAGCCCCGTCACGACGCCGACGACGAGCCACCCGCCCAGCCCCGAAGGTAGCATGAGTATCTTTCACCGTTTCACCCGGGGTACTTAAAATCAGCCTGCACATGTGAACGAGACGATCAATAATAGCTTCCGGAGGAGCCGCAAGCTACCGGGGCCCGACTTACCCGGCGACGGTGAACAGCAACAGGTTGTGAACGCCCGGCCCGAGGCCCACAGCGGCGATTAACGCCAGGAAGAGGTAGCCCTCCGTCGGATCCTCCTCGACGTAGTCGGCGAAGAGGGTGACGACCAGGCCGGCGATGGCGAGTTTGACGAGGACGAAGAGCCAGCCGACGCCGAGGAGCTCGGCCGTCGGCAACGTCCCAGCGAAGTGCATGATCGCGGCCGACAGCGGAGTTTGCTCCCCGAAGCCGAGGACGTCGACGCCGACCGCCGTCGAGATGCCGTCCAGCGTATGGGCGAACACCGCGAGCAGCCCAGCGTGCCCCGTGATCACGATTCGAGGCACGAGCCGTTTCAGGACGCTCCATGCCGCCAGCGCGCTCGGGACCGAGATCACCACCGCGACGCCCGGCCAGAACGGCGTCAGCGACCCCTCCTGTGCGCCCCACCAGAGTGCCGCGAGGAACACCGGCGTGAACGCGACGACGCCCGACGCCGCGAGCACGGTCGGTACTCGCTCCCGCGTGGTCGGAGACGAATCGGCGCCGATCCAGATCGCGCCGACGACGGCCGCGACCGTCAGATACACCGACGGCGTGCCGGCCAGCGGGCTGACGGGCGCCGGAAGTGCGCCGACGGAGTAGAGGACGTAGAGACTGGACCCGACGGTCATCCAGGGCGCCAGCGCCAGCACGTGCCGACTGGTCACCTCGAGCGACCGCTGGGAGAGCCCATACGCGACCCCGGCCAGCGCTGCGGCCAGCACCGCAAGATACGGGAGCGGCGGCAGCGCGAACCCCTCGGGCAGAAGCATTACTATCTCGAAATAGGTTCGGACTCAAAGCGTTTTGGAACAGCGACCCGCTTCTCCGCTTGATCAGGTGTCGTAGTTTGCATGACCACTCAGCACACCCAGAAAGCCCCAGCCGCTTAGGTGGGCGCGATGAGCGTGGTTTATTCGATTGCCATTGCCAGCGGCACCACTCGGCACACCCAGAAAGCCCCAGCCGCTGAGCCGGTCGTTTTCTGCGTGGTTTGTTCAGTTATCGTCGCTTGCGACACCACTCAGCATGCCCAGAAAGCCCCAGCCGCTGAGCCGGTCGCTTTCTACGTGGTTTGTTCAGTTATCGTCGCTTGCGACACCACTCAGCATGCCCAGAAAGCCCCAGCCGCTGAGCGCTCGCGCTGCTC
>JBDGPU010000017.1:0-76748 GCA_042219525.1 Halopenitus sp. | reverse complement strand
GCGCCCCGCCCTCCCTCGCACGCGTTGCTCGCGCGCGCCACCGCAGCCGCGACGCAACCGCACGCCGAGCAGCCGGCGAGCGTCGACCGTGGAAGAGCCGCCGCGAGCGACGCCCCGGACACCACTCCTGGGTGGGACTGAAAGGGGCAGCCGCTGAGCGGGAAGCCCTGCGAAGCTAGCACCGCAACGGCGAACGAGCGAAGCGAGTGAGCCGTGAGGAGCGCAGCGAGCAGCGCGACCGGTCAGCGGCTGGGGCTTTCTGGGCATGCTGAGTGGTGTCGCTCGCGACGACCGAGCAAACCTCGCAGAAAGCGATCGCCTCAGCGGCTGGGGCTTTCTGGGTATGCTGAGTGGTTTCGCCCGCGACGATAACCGATTTAGTTTATAAGCGGGAGCGCTCAGCGTCCGGGGATTTCTGGGCATGCTGAGTGGTGTCGCCAGCGACGATAGCCGAGTTTGTTTATAAGCATAAGTGCTCGCCGGCTGGGATTGGCCCCAAATTGAGAGTGGTGTCCCCAGTGACGACACCAATCTACCAAAGAAAGCTCTCGACTCGACGGATAGAGTACTTGATCCGCGCGGTGCGACGTAACGGACGAAAACCAATATCCAGACCAGTTCACGGGTGCGTTTCGCCAATCGGCGGTGTTCGGTAGCTTTTTGCCGCTGACCTGTAGTTACTCAGATAGAGAGTAACCATGACAATCATCGTCACCGGCGCGGACGGCTACATCGGCTGGCCGACCGCCCTCCGCATTGCGGACCGTACCGAAGACCGCGTCCTGCTCGTCGACAACTTCGCCCGCCGCGAGTGGGTCTCCGAGGTCGGCAGCGTTAGCGCGACGCCCGTCGCCTCCATCAAGGAGCGCCTCGAGGCAGCCCGTGAGGAGCTCGGCCTGCACAACCTCTCCTTCCACGAGGGGGACCTGACCGAGCGCGACTTCGTGCTCGAGCTGCTGGAGGTCCACGAGCCGGACGCCATCGTCCACACCGCCGCCCAGCCCTCCGCGCCGTATTCGCAGATCAACGGCGAGCGCGCGAACTACACCCAGCACAACAACCTGCAGGGGACGCGCAACCTGCTGTTCGGGCTGGAGGAGACGGACCAGACGGACACGCACTTCATCGAGACGACGACGACCGGCGTCTACGGCGCACCCGAGTTCCCCATCCCGGAGGGCGGCGCCGTGATGGAGAACGGGGGCGAGCGCGACGAGGTCCCCTTCCCGGCGATGGCCGGATCGTGGTATCACCTTTCGAAGAGCCACGACGCGGCGAACATGCGCCTCGCGCACGATCAGTTCGACGTGCCGATCTCGGACGTGCGCACGGCGATCACGTACGGCACGGGCACCGAGGAGACGCGCGCCGACGATCGACTCGCGACGCGGTTCGACTTCGACTACTACTTCGGCGTCGTCGCACACCGCTTCTGCGCGCAGGCAGTCGCCGGTTACCCGATGACGGTCTATGGTAAGGGCGAACAGCGGAAGCCGTTCATCGCGCTGGAGGACGCCGTCGAGGGCCTCGCCCGCCTCGCGACCGGCGATCCCGACGACCGCCCCGACGACCACGTCGTGTACAATCAGGTCACTCGCGCGATCAGCATCGTCGAGATCGCCGAAACGATCGCGGACGTAAGCGACGAGTTCGACCTCGACGTCGACGTCGAACACTTCGAGAACCCGCGCGACGAGGACGAGACGCACAAGATGGAGATCGAAAACGACCGGTACGCGGCCCTCATCGACGGGCAATCGACGACCTACGAGGAGGGCGTCCGGGAAATCCTCTCGGACCTCGTCGACGAGCAGGAGACCATTGCCGCCCACGAGGACCGGTTCCTCCCCGGCGTCCTCACGGAGTAACCGATGGACGTTCTCGTCACCGGCGGCTGCGGCTACGTCGGCAGCGTGCTCGTCCCGCAACTGCTCGACGACGACCGCGTCGACCGCGTCGTCGTCCTCGACAACCTCTCGAACGGCTCGCCACGGACGCTGTTCGGGACCGGGCTGGGCGCAGGGAGCGCCGATAGCGGCGACGGCGCCGACCTCGAGTTCCAGCGCGGCGACGTCCGCGAGTACGGCGACGTCGAGACGGCCGCCCGCGGCGTCGACACGATCATCCACCTCGCGGCCATCACGGGCGCGAGCAGCACCCACGAGCGCCGGGACGAGACGCTCGCCGTCAACGCCGACGGCACCGACCACGTCGCCACTGCCGCGGGCAAACACGACGTCGACACGCTCGTCTTCGCCTCCTCGTGTAACAACTACGGCCGCGCGGCGACGACGGACATCGACGAGACGACCGAGCCCGACCCGCTGAACCCCTACGCCGAGAGCAAGCAGCGCGGCGAGGCGATCATCGCGAACGCGGCCGACGAGCACGGCTTCGATGCGACCGCGCTCCGCATGAGCACGAACTACGGTGCGGCGCCCGGCGTCCGGTTCAACCTCGTCGTCAACACCTTCGTCTTCCGCGCGCTGACGGACCGCCCGCTCACCGTCTACGGCGACGGGAGCAACTGGCGCCCGTTCATCCACGTCCGCGACGCGGCAGGCGCGTTCAAACACGCCGCGCTGAACCCCGACGCCTGGCCGCAGGCGGTGTACAACGTCGGCGACGGCGACGAGAACTACCAGATCTCGGAGGTCGCGGAGCTGATCCGCGACGAGCTGAATACAGATCTGGAAGTGACCTACCTCCGCGACAAGAACCCCGGCCCCTCGTATCACGTGAACTTCGACCGGGTGGCGGAGACGGGCTACTCGCTCGACTACACGCTCGCCGAGGGCGTCCGCGAGCTCGCGGAGCGCTTCGAGAGCCGCGAACGGAGGGAGACCTAATGACTGACTCGAACACCGACGACAGCAACGCAACGACCGAAGACGACCCGCAACCGACAGAAGCCGAGTCGCAACCGACGATCGCGGTCACCGGCGCCGCTGGCTACATCGGCAGCCGCGTCGTGTGGCACCTCCGGGAAGCGCACCCCGACTGGGAGATCGTCGCGCTGGACAACTTCTACCTCGGAACCGTCCGGTCGGTCCGCGGCGTCGACGTCGAGCACGTCGACATCCGGAACCGCGACCGCCTGGAGGACGCACTCTCCGGCGCCGATGTGGTGTTGCACCTGGCGGCGATCAGCGGCGTCGACGACTGCGAGGACAATCAGGACCTCGCCTACGATGTGAACGTCACGGGCACGTCGAACGTCGCCTGGTTCTGCCGGAAGACCGGCGCGGCGCTGGCGTTCCCGTTCAGCATGGCGGTGCTGGGGGACCCGGCCAAGTTCCCGATCACGGCCGACCTTCCACGCGATCCGCTGAACTGGTACGGGCGCACGAAGGTGCTCGGTGAGGACGTGGTCGAGGAGATGGCGGACGGCGCGTTCCCCGCACACACGTTCCTGAAGTCGAACCTTTACGGCGAGCACGAGATCAACGGGACGCACGTCTCGAAGGGGACCGTGATCAACTTCTTCGTCGACCGGGCGCTTTCCGGCGAGACGCTGACCGTCTACGAGCCGGGCACCCAATCGCGGAACTTCATCCACGTCGACGACGTCGCGAGGGCGTACGTCGATAGCACCGAGCAGCTGCTCGCCGACCTCGAGGCCAACAAGACCGGCGTCACTGCCTACGAGATCGCAAGCGACGAGGATCCGAGCGTCACGGAAGTCGCCGAAATCGTCCAGCGACTGACCAGTGAGGTTGCAAGCGAGGACGTGGATATCGAACTGCGCGAGAATCCACGCTCCGGCGAGACACTCGTCGACGAGTTCGGCGTCGATACCTCACGAACCGAGGCCGAGCTCGGCTGGAGCCCGGAGCACACGGTCGAGGAAAGTATCCGGTCCCTGCTCGAAGCAAATCAACCGTAGTCGATCTCTCCGTTTATTCCGCCCGAGGAGCTATCGTGGGCGTTCGCTGCTTTCGTGCTCCCAGATCAGGTCGAAGTATCGCGAGAGTCCAGCAACGAACGACCCATTCTCCGTGACGGCTGCTTTTCGCTTGTGCAGCGGTACGTCCTTCTCCTCAACGAGCAGAATCGCCGTTCCGGTTTCGTACTTCATGCTCGGGTCCGCGAACGTTCCTCGCCACGAGAGTGGTTCCTCACTGAACCGAATCCCGACGGATGGATACTCGGCCCTGAGTGTTTCGACGCGCTCCTGTTGCACGGGACGGTTTTCGGTCGAAAGAAGGTCTGGATCGACGAATAAAACGGAAACGTCGATGCCGCGGTCCACCGCGTCCGCAAAAGCCGGCTCAATAGACGGGAAGTACTCGAAGCTCTTCGTCAGAACCAGAACCTGGTCGTCGGCCTCGTGGTAGAGCTGCCGCGTTTCGGTTTCGCTCGGATCACCGACGTCGACGACCGCGAACAGCTCCTCGGTCGGAGTTACGTCCGCAGCAGCGGATTCGTAGAGAGAGCCGAACGTTTCGAGGAACTCGTCGCGTATCTCCTCGATCTCGGCGCGCGACTGCTCGTAGGACTGTCGCTCGTTTTCGATCGCTCTGTCGAGGATCTCGTCCGGTGGTTTCGGTTGATACTTCTTCGGGCGTTCCGGGATGAGCTCGACGAACCCGCGGTCGACGAGATCGTCCAGAACACCGTAGATTCGAGCTTTCGGAATGCCGGTCGCCTCTGCGAGATCAGGGGCCGTCGTCCGGCCAAGCGTGAGTAATTCCTGGAGCGCGGTTCGCTCGTACTCAGTCAGGTCGAGTCGCTCGAGCAGGCGCTCCGCCTCAGTCGTCGCCATACCGACCCCTTCCCGACCCGGGCTTAAAAGCACCAGTAGGGGAAGATTGATTAAGGGGGCGACTATAGTTACTCGCAAGATGAGTAAACGCGATCCCGACGACGAACGCTTGGATGAGCACCTGGCAGACGTCGACGACGGCTGTGGGTGCGTCGAAGTGTGGGAAACGCTGAGCGAACAGCGTCAGGACGCGTCGTCGACCGACGATTAACTCGGCTCAGCGGTTGGCGTCCGAGCTTTCTCTCTCCAGGTCTCTCTTGCTGTGGCTGCCTGAGGATAGTTGCACCGGCGGAATCGAGAGGGTCCGGATCGCGGCCGTGGCGGAAACTGGGGACCGTGCCCTTCGTTTTGGGAACTTTCGACTCGTTAGTTACTAGGTTCAACGAACTCCCGAGCGGTCGCGAGAAGCTCTTCACACCGGTTCCGGTCGCGGGCTTCAGCCGTCAGCCGAATGAGAGGCTGCGTCCCGCTCGCACGGACGAGGAACCAGCCATCCCCGACGTCGACGTGGACGCCGTCGATCGTCGTCACGTCGTCGTAGCTCGCTTGGACGTCGGCGGCGACCTGAGCCATTACATCCCTTTTCTCGTCGACCTGGATGCTCTCCCGACGAATCGGGACGTTGTCGACAGCGTCCGCGAGCGTGGAGAGCGGTCCTCGTCGACTGACTAACTCGACGAGCTGGCAGGCCGCAAGGGGTCCATCCGGACAGAGCGTCTCCGCGGGCCAGATCCAGGCACCGCTGGGCTCGCCGCCGAAGACCACGTCGTCGTCGGTTGCTGCCTCCGCGACGTAGACGTCCCCGACCTTCGTTCTCGTGAGCGAGGCGCCGACCGAGTCGAGCGCGTCGTTGACGGCGAGACTCGTGTTCACCGGGGCGGCGACTGTGTCGCCATCTCCTGCTGCGTCCCGTCCGAACAGCGCGAGGAACGTGTCGCCGGCGAGGAACTGGCCCTCGTCGTCGATGGCGCGCATACGGTCGGCGTCGCCGTCGTGGGCGATGCCGAGGTCCGCGTCGGTCGCTTCGACGTATTCGATCAGCCCCTTGCAGTGTTCCGCGGTCGGCTCGCTCGGACGAGCAGGGAAGCGGCCGTCGGGCTGGGCGTTGAGCGTCTCGACGTGACAGCCGAGTTCGTCGAGCGCACGTGCTGTGACCGCGCCCGCACCATTGCCCACGTCGACCACCACGTCGAGCGGGTCGACCTCGCCGGTCGCGTCGAGGAGCGCGTCGACGTGGCGGTCGACGGCGCCTTCCCACGAGCGTTTCGAGCCAGTTTGATCCCAGGGCGGCAGGTCGACTGCTTCGCCTTCGAGAAGGTCGCTGATTGCCTGTCGCTGGCCCTCGTTGAACGCCTGCCCCGACGGGGTCCACAGTTTGAATCCGTTGTCGCTGGCCGGGTTGTGTGAGGCCGTGATGGCGACGCCGGCGTCGGCGTCTTGCCACGAGACGCTGCGTGCGATGGTCGGGTTCGATGCCATCCCAACGTCGACGACGTCGGCGCCGCACTCGCGAAGTCCGGCGCTTATCGCGTCCGCGAGGAACTCCCCTGTCGGTCTCGGGTCGCGGCCGACCACGACCGAATCCGCTCCGTACGACGCGAGCGCTCGGCCGAGGTCGACCGCGAGATCGGCCGTTATTGTCTCGCCGACTTCGCCACGGATACCACTGGTTCCGAACACAGGGGTCGTTTCGCGGAGACGGGCTTGAACCTTCCTGACGCGAACCGGTTCGAATCGGCACGAAGAGCGCAACCACTATGCAGTCGCCGGAGCAGGGTTCGCGTATGCAAACTGTCATCCTCGCAGCCGGGGAAGGGACCCGGATGCGACCATTGACTGCGAAACGCCCGAAACCGATGCTCCCCGTGGGCGACCGGCCGCTGGTCGCGGACACCGCCGATGCGGCAGCCGCTGCGGGCGCGTCGAAAATCGTCCTCGTCGTCGGCTACGAGGCCGACTCGATTCGAGAGCATTTCGGTGAGGAGTACGCGGGAGTGTCCGTCGAGTACGCGGTCCAGGAGCGCCAGCGTGGGACAGCCGACGCTGTCCGGGCCGCACGCGACGTACTTGACGACGGACCATTCGTCGTGCTCAACGGCGACGACCTCTACGATGCCAACGCGCTGGGAGAGCTCTACATTTCTGCACCGGCGGTCGGCGCTTACGAGGTCGAAGATCCGCGACCATACGGCGTCTTCGACGTGGACGACGGCTTCGTTACCGACGTCGTCGAGAAACCGGACGACCCGCCGTCCTCACGCGTCAACGTCGGCGCGTACGCCTTCCCGGCCGCCGCACAGGACTGGCTCGACGTCGAGGAGAGCGACCGCGGCGAGTACGAGATTACGGACGTGCTGGCGCGCGTGATCGACGAGTACGAGGTTCGAGCCGTCGACGTCGACTTTTGGCTCGGTGTCGGCCGACCCTGGGAGCTACTCGAAGCTAACGAGTGGTACCTCGGTTCGGCCGACAGGCGGGTCGACGGCGACGTCGACTCCGACGCCGACTTGCGAGGATCGGTCGTCGTCGAGGAAGGTGCCACCGTGGACGCGGGGGTCGTCGTGGAGGGGCCAGCCCTAATCCGGTCGGGCGCAACGGTCGGGCCGAACGCGTATGTCCGTGGGAAAACCGTCGTCGGCGAGGGCGCGAAAGTCGGGCACTCGGTGGAGGTGAAGAACTCGGTGCTGATGGCCGGGGCGACCGTCAGTCACCTCTCGTACGTCGGCGATTCGGTCCTCGGACGCGACGTGAACTTCGGAGCCGGGACGAACGTCGCAAACTTGCGCCACGACGACGAAAACGTCAGGTTGCGAGTCAAGGGCGAGTCGACCGACACGCGGCGTCGCAAATTCGGCGTAGTCGTCGGCGACGAGGCGAAGACCGGTATCGACACCAGTTTGAACGCGGGCGTCAAACTCGGGGCGGATGCAGCGACCGGACCGGGGGAGACTGTCACCCGCGACGTCGACACGGACTACTAAGACCTTGCACCAGAACACCGATCTATGAAAGCTGTCGTCCTCGCGGCGGGTGAGGGAACGCGGCTCCGGCCGCTGACCCGTGCGCGCCCCAAACCGATGTTACCGATCGCGAATCGCCCGCTGCTCGAACACGTGATCGAGGCCGGCCGGGAGGCCGGGATCGACGAGTTCGTCTTCGTCGTCGGCTACGAGCGCGAGCGCATCCAGAGCTACTTCGGCGACGGCGACGACTGGGGCGTCGACGTCGAGTACGCGGTCCAGGAGAAACAGCTCGGCACGGGCCACGCGCTGCTCCAGGCCGAACCCCAGGTCGACGGCCCGTTTATCGCGCTTAACGGCGACCGCATCGTGGAACCCGAAGCCATCTCCGCCGTCGTCGAGGAGCGACGGGACCGCCAGGAACCGGTGATGGCAGTCACGCGGTCGAACCAGCCCGAGAACTACGGCGTCGTCGAACTCGACGGGCAAACGGTGACGGGAATCGAGGAGAAGCCGCCCGCACACACGGTCGCGACGGACTACATCAACGCCGGCGTGTATGGGATCGGACAGCGCGTTTTCGACGATCTCCGCGCTGCCGAGTCCGACGGGGAGCTCGGAATCACGACGGTCCTCCGCGAGTATGCCGACGACCTCCGGGCCGTCCCGTTCGATGGGCTCTGGCTCGACGTGTCCCACCTCTGGGACCTCCTCTCGGTCAATACGCGCATGCTCGACCAGTTCGGCGGCGACGTCTCTGTCGACACCGAACAGAGCGCGCTGGTCCACGAGCAAGCGACGGTCGTCGACCCCGTCGCTGTCGGGGACGACGTTCGCGTTCGCCCCAGTGCGACCGTGCTCCCGGGGACGTCGCTCGGCGATAACGTGGAGGTCGGCGCGAATGCCGTCGTGTCGAACGCGGTCGTGCTCCCGGACGCGACTATCGGTGCTGGTGCGGTCGTTCGTGACTGTATCGTCGGAGAGAACGCCACTGTCGGCCCAAACACGACTGTCGAGGGTGGCGAGACCGACGTGGTCGTCGACGGCGTCTTCTACGAAGGCGTCCGGCTCGGCGGCGTCGTCGGCGACAACGCCGACGTCGGCGGGGGAGTCGCGTTCGACCCCGGCGCAGTGCTCGGCAATGCCGCGTCCGTCGAATCGGGGGCGATCGTCGACGGTCGTATCGAGGACGATGCCGTGGTGAAGAGGGGATAATTATGTGTGGTATTATCGGCTACGTTGGCGACGACGAAGCGCTCCCCATACTTACTGAGGGCCTCCAGAACCTGGAGTATCGCGGCTACGACTCCGCTGGAATCGCCCTGCAGACGAACGCCACGCTTGACGTGTACAAGCGGCAGGGCGAGCTCTCGGCGCTGCGGGAGGTGCTCCCCGAACGCGCGGCCGCGACGAGCGGCATCGGACACACACGCTGGTCGACCCACGGCGAGCCGACCGACGCGAACGCGCACCCGCACACGGACGAGTCCGGCGACGTGGCCGTCGTCCACAATGGAATCATCGAGAACTACGACGAGCTGAAAACCGCCTTGCAGGAGCGCGGGCATATGTTCACCAGCGAGACGGACACCGAGGTCGTCCCGCACCTCGTCGAAGAGGAGCTCGACGCCGGTGCTGACCTGCTGGCTGCGGTCGAGTCGGTCATCAACCAGCTCCAGGGGAGCTTCGCGCTGGGCGTCGTCGCCGCGGGCCACGAGGGCATCGTCGCGACGCGGCAGGACAGCCCGCTCGTCGTCGGCCTCGCGGACCACGGTACGTTCCTCGCGAGCGACGTGACGGCCTTCCTCGAACACACGCGCCGCGTCGGGTACGTGGAGGACGGCGACGTCGTCCACGTCACGGACGCCGGCGCGACCACGTACGTCGACGGCGAGGCGGTCGAGAGGGAGGTAGAGGAGGTCGAGTGGGAGGCCGAGGCCGCGGAGAAGGGCGGCTACGAGCACTACATGCTCAAGGAGATCCACGAGCAGCCCCAGGCGCTCCGGCAGGCCATCTCCGGGCGCATCGACGAGATGCAGGGCGACGTCGACCTCGACGTCGACCTCCCGGATGAGTACCTGCAGTCCCTCGAGGAGGTCCAGTTCGTCGCTGCCGGGACATCCTATCACGCGGCACTGTACGGCGCGCAACTGCTGGAGGAGTACGCTGACGTCCGGACCTCGGTCGAGATCGCCTCGGAGTACGAGTTCGGCGGCGGGCGCGATCCCTGGCGGACCCTAGTGGTCGCCGTGACGCAGTCTGGCGAGACCGCGGACACGCTCTCGGCGCTGCGGAAGGCGAAGCGTGCCGGCGCACGGACGCTGGCCGTGACGAACACGCTGGGGAGTACGGTGACGCGGGAGGCCGATGATACCGTGTTCATTCGGGCCGGCCCGGAGATCGGCGTGGCCGCCTCGAAGACGTTCTGCTCGCAGGTGGCGACGCTGAGCATGGTCGCCGCGTACGTCGGCCGCCGGCGGGACGTATTGTCGTCGTCGACGGCCCGGGAACTGCTGGGGGACATCCGGGGGCTCCCCGGTGCAGTCCAGCAGGCGCTCGACCGGGAGGACCATGTCGAGGCGGCCGCCGAGGAGTACGTCGACGGCGAGGCGTACTTCTTCGTTGGGCGACAGCTTGGTGCGCCCGTCGCGCTCGAAGGGGCGCTGAAGCTGAAGGAGATATCCTACGACCACGCGGAGGGGTTCCCGGCCGGCGAGCTGAAGCACGGTCCCCTCGCGCTTGTGACACCGAAAACGCCCGTGCTGGCGGTGCTGACTGACGGGTCGAACGCGCATGAGACGCTGAACAACGTGAAGGAGGTCGAATCGCGTGGGGCACCCGTGCTCGGGTGTGCGTCGTCGGTCGTGGAAGACGCCGAGAAGTACCTGGACGAGGTGTTCCCCGTGCCGGAGCTAGGCGAGATGGAGCCGCTGGTGGCGAACGTCTACTTCCAGCTGTTCAGCTACCACGTGGCGGCGTTGCAGGGGCGGTCGATCGATAAGCCACGGAATCTGGCGAAGAGTGTGACGGTAGAATAATCTGCTATCTCCGGTTTTCGCGGACAGAGAACATCCTTCGATTCTATTCTGACTAATACAGCTCCAGATACGGAAGTTCCCGTCGTTCGTTTCTACTTATATACTTCACAAACGCGCTCGATGCCCTCTTCGAAGTCGACCTGCGGTTCCCAGCCCGTCTCCTCGGTCAGTTTCGAAGCGTCCGCGCAGGTGTCGTGGACGTAGATCTCCTCCGGAATCGGGTTCTCGACGTACGTCGGCTCGACGTCGGTGCCGAGCTCGTCGTTGATCAGCTCGACGACCGTGTTGAAGTCGTACGGCTCGCCCGTGCCGAGGTTGTAGATGCCGTTGAGTTCGTGGTCGGCCGCGAGTTCGAGGCCGCGGACGACGTCCGAGACGTGGGTGAAGTCGCGGGTCTGGGTGCCGTCGCCGTAGAGTTCCGGCGAGCGGCCGTGCGCGATGTCGTCGGCGAACTGGGCGATGACGTTCGCGTACTCGCCCTTGTGCCCCTCGGCGCCACCGTAGCCCTGGTAGACGGAGAAGAAGCGCAAGCCGGCGAGGCTCATGTCGTAGTGGTTATGGAAGTACTCGCCGTAGCGCTCGCGAGCGAGCTTGGAGGCCTCGTAGCCCGTCTGAGCCTCGACGTCCATGCTCTCCGGCGAGGGTTCCGTGCGGTCGCCGTAGATCGAGGAGGTGGAGGCGTAGACGACGGTGTCACAGCCGTCCTTTCGGGCCTGTTCGACGGTGTTGACGAAACCCTCGACGTTGACCCGGGCGCCGCGCTGCGGGTTCTCCTCGTGCATCGCGTACGAGGAGAGCGCCGCGAGGTGGAACACGACGTCCACGTCGGTCGGGAGGTCGTCCACGAGGACGCTCTGCTCGTGGTACTCGACGGCTTCCGAGAGGTTCTCGGCCGTGCCGAGGTACTCGTCGTCGACGACGAGGACGTCGTTGTCCTCGGCGAGGGCGTTGGCGAGGTTGGAGCCGATGAAGCCGGCACCGCCCGTGACGAGAACGCGTTTGCCTTGCATGGGGGCGGCTAATCAGGAAGGGGATATGTAAGTTGCGAGGAGGGGTCGGTGGCGGGGTTACTGTATGGACGTGTGTTGCCCGACGAGGCTGTCGTCGAGGTCGACGTTCGAGATCGTGGCGTCGCTGTCGACGATCGAGTTGCTGATCGTGGCTCCCGCGATCTCGCTGTCGGGGAAGACGACCGTGTTCGAGAGGGTCGAATCTTCCACGGTTACTCCTTCCATGACGTGGACGTTCTCGCCGATCTCCGAGTTCCGGACGTCGGCGTCTGGGGAGACGATCGACTCTCCGTCGAGGTGCCAGGAGACCGCATCGAGGTAGCTCTCCGCCGTCCCGATGTCGAACCAGGCGCCGTCGAAGGTGTAGGCACGTACCGTCTCGCGGTTCTGGAGCCACTGGATGAACCAGCCTGGTTCATCCGGATTCTTTCCGGCGTCGAGGTACTCCCGGAGGTTGGTGAGGTTCTCCGCCGGGAACGCGTAGCAGGCGATGGAAACGAGTGTGCTTCGGGGGTCAGCCGGTTTCTCTTGAAAGTCGACGACTTCCTCGTCGTCGAGCTCGACGAGTCCGTAGGACTTCGCAGATTCCCGGGATTCGACGTCGTAGGCGGCGAGGGCCGGTTGTCCTTCCTCGTCGAAGAAGTCCACGAAGTCGGCGACGTCGAAACTGATCAGGTTGTCGCCGGCGATGACGAGGAGGTCGTCCTTGACATTCTCGCGCTCGACCAGCTGTGCGAGCGCACCGATGACGCCGAACTTCTCGTCCTCGTCCGTGGTTTCTTCGACTGAGAGTTCTGGTTTTGTGAAAGAGGCGTCGGCGAGATATTCCCGAAAGTCGTCGACGAAGCGCTCGTTGGTCGAGACGTAGACGTCCTCGATCCGCGAGTCGGCCTCGAGGTCGGCGAACACGTCGTCGATGACCGTCTGCTCACCGACCGGCAGGAACATCTTCGGGCGGTGGCGAGTTATCGGCCAGAGACGAGTTGCGTATCCCCCGGCGAGTACGACGGCATCCATAGTTCGAACCGGACCGGTGACTCGTATAGGCTTTGTCGTTTCGCGGAATATGGGACCCCGCTAACCGCTGGAGTTTTGAATACGGTGGGGTTACAGCGGTGTATGAACTCCCTCGTGGCGCTCGTGATCGGACTGCTGTCGCTCACGGGGCTCCCGTACGTGGTTTACATCGCGTTGTACCTCGTCGAACGACCGTCGGGTTCCCCCGTCGATAAGGAGGCGTGGGAGCCCGAGGTCAGCATTGTGCTGCCGACCTACAACGAGTCCTCGATCGTCGAGACCAAGCTCGACGACGTTCTCGAGCTGGACTATCCGATGGAGAAGGTGGAGCTGGTGATCGTCGACTCCTCGACTGATGATACTCGGGAGGTCATTCGTGACTACTTCGCCGATCTCGACGCTCCGGAGCTTGTCTTGCTCGAAGAGGACGAACGTCGGGGCCTGGCGCCCGCGCTCAACGACGCGTACGAGGCCGCGAGCAAGGAGATGGTCGTAAAGACGGACTGCGACTCGAAACTCAAGCCGGATGCGCTTCGTGAGGCTGCCGCAAACCTCGCGGCTGACGACGTGGCGGCCGTAACGGGAACCAACGTCGAGGTTCTGGGGGGCAGCGAGGTCGAGTCAGGCTATCGAGGTGTGCAGTCACACATCCAGCAATTGGAGTCGCATCTCGACTCGACGCTGATCTTCCACGGGCCGTTTTCGGCGTTCGAGAACGACGCGCTGTTGCCCATCGACCCGAACTCGCTCGCTGACGACACGGAGCTTGCGCTGAAGATCCGTCGGCAGGGTGGTCGGGTGATCTTCGACCCCGCGGTGCAGTACATGGAGGCGAGCCACTCCGAGTTCGTGAAGCGCCGGAAGCAGAAGGATCGGCGCGGGATGGGGCTGATCCGGTTGCTCGTGCAACACCGGGACGCGCTGGGACGGTACGGGAAGTACGGGAAGGTCGTGCTGCCGTTCAACTGGTGGTTCATGATCGTCTCGCCGTGGCTGCTGGTCGTGACGCTCCTGGTCGGGACTGGTGCGGCGGTTTCGATGTTCGGTGTTGGTGGTCTCATGGTGCCGCTTGCGGTTGGAGGGTTCGCGTATCTGGGTCAGCGGGACCTGCTCGGGCCCGTGCAGGCGCTGTATTCGTTGTTCGATACACAGGTATCGCTGTTCCGGGCGAGTGTTGAGCTGTTGCGTGGGAAAGGTGACGGGACGTGGGAGGTTGATTCGGAGTTGCGAGAGGCGTTCGAATGAGTATTAAAATGAATAATGTGCCGCTTCGATTCAACATTTTCATTAACCATATTCAACTTGAGGTTGATATGGCGACACAAGCTACTAAACACCACTGCACCAAGGCTGTAATTTCAATTTTGGTTGAACTGGGTTCAAAAGCAACAACCTGAATAAATGATTGATATGAGTGTTAGGGACACAGTCGGCCAGATTCTGGGACCTGCCAAACCTCTCGCTATCTGGACTATTTCCCAATTGATACTCCGAAAAAGAGGAGTTAAATGCGATCTAAGGGTAGATGCATGTTCAAAACAACCTTCGCTTTCTTTTGGAAACAATATAAAAATATCTACTGGAACAGTGTTAGGAGGGGGTAGCATCCATCTGTCAGATGGGGTATCTGTTGGCAAAGAATGTATTCTTCGAGGAAATGTTAAGGTGGGTCGGGAAACAAATTTAGTTCATGGTAATCGGATCGTGGGGGATGTGGCAATCGGAAACTACTGCGCATTCGCTTCGGGAGCTACTATCCAGCAACGTGATCATGACGTCTCGAGGGCTTCACTTCAAGGAAAGTTCTATTCTCAGCACGAATTCTCTGAATTAGAAACAGCAGACAGCGGACAGGTAAAGATCGGCAATGATGTCTGGCTTGGTCTCAATTCGACCGTAGTTTCAGGAGTTTCAATCGGAGACGGTGCCGTAATCGGAGCTAACGCACTCGTCTCGCGAGATGTACGTCCTTATGAAATAGTTGGCGGGAATCCTGCAGAGCATATTGGGTGGCGATTCTGTGAAGAGGTTCGAGATACGTTACAAGAACTGGCATGGTGGGAGTGGGATAAAGACCGCATTCGCCGGAATGACAACTTCTTCACGACAGAAATTAGTGGTCTGTCAGTAGAGGAAATACACTCATTGATAGTTGAATAAAATCACTTGAGTGGACGATCAAGTTTTTGCTTGGCGAAATCAGTCCCAACAGCTATCACAGTACTACGTACATCGGAGGAGATCGAAACAACCACCACGAAGTAAATCAATGCACCCAAGCCGACTAAAAGGAATACACGGTACCAGGGGGAGACAATAACCATTTTTTTAGCTATTTCGAGAAATATAAGCATCACGACACCACCGACAATTTGAGCCAAAAATGGTTTTGGGTAATGTGGAACTTCCCCGACTTGGTTTTTGACGAATACAGTATTCAGGATATATCGGCTTAAAGCCGCAGCTAGAATCCCCAGAAGCATTCCCATGGCTCCGAAACGGAGCAACCCTGGGACTCCGACCGCTAAAAGAATGGTGGAAGAGATAATTGTACCAATCAAGTCCAGATTTGGTAAATCAAGACCGCGCAGTGTACTTACTAACGGCTTTGTTCTTGTTGTGATTACTCGATAGAGGGCAATGCCAGTAAGAAACTTCGAACCTGGTCCAAACCCGCTTCCATACACTGTAATCATGAGTTTGTGAGATAGCGCAACTGCTCCAAAGAATATGGGTATAGCGAACACGCTGGAATAACTCATAACGTTCCGAAGTTCTTGAGTGAAATTTTCTCCCCTAGATGAGAGATTACTTATTTTTGGCATAAGTGCCCCTGACGCAACCGCGCCGATCGCAAGGGCCGGAACGGTCAGTTTTAATGCTGCCTCAAAATATCCCACAATATTTGGCGATAGATAGTATCCCAGAACCAGTAATGCGATTCGGTCATATCCAAACGAAGTAATACTGTTTGGTATACTGTATTTTCCGTATTCAAGAAGTGAACCAAATACTTTCAAATTAGGAAAGGCCGGTCGAATGCCGAGCAAATAAATCACTAGTACTGGTGTAATGAGAGAAGCAACTCCGAGTCCGACGGTCATTCCTACGACGCCATATCCGGATAGAATTAATAGAACCTGTAGTGGAATTGTTATAAATGAACGAAGAGTGTCTATCCAATTAACTAGCCCAAGTCGTCCCGTTGCGGCGAGTATTTTGCTAAACGACTCCTGTGCCGAGAGTGTCAAAAGTAACACAGCAAACAGCAAGTAGGCGTCGCTTCGCTGAATATAATCATTAAGTGGGTCTTTGTACACTATCGTTAGAATTATTATAAATGTAAGGAAAGTCGCAAATCCGAGGAGAAAGGCACCGAAATATTCTTCTGGGTCAGTCTCCGCCTCTGAAAGCCTCTTCTGTACAGATTCAGAAAGACCAATCACTGGTCGGTCAATCACATTTTCAAGAGTGACAAGTAGATAGAATGCTCCAAATCCAGTAGCACCGAGAACCCTCGCAAATACAACGCTTCCGACAAAACCGATCCCAAGAAGAGCAATACGGGCGACGCCTCCGGACAAAGCTTCGGCGCCAATTTTCACCTCTTTCGGATTTATTTCACCCATTACACTATCGTTCTACAAACTGCAAATTATTTCAAAAATTTTTGGTGGGTTTCTGGTAATGTGCAAATTCATGAATTAAGCGTAACCAAGTGCCTCAAGACGCTCTTCAACCTCAGATTCGGTAGCCTCGCTACGTTCATCAAATTCTGGTATGTGCGTTTCTTCATCGGTCGCTGTTGCAGTAGCCCAAGGGACCCGCTTAACAGCAGGATTCGGTACATAAGGTCGATGACCGTAACATCCCCACTCACCGATTGCATTTCCATGATCGGCTGTAATAGCAACGTTTTCCGCTTCGACATTTTCTAACAGAAGTTCGACGTCATCAAGCACCCATCTTAGATTCTGTTTATACTCCCCCCAAGCTTCATCGTAGTCCTTCTCACCGCGCTGGATCCGCTCCCATACACTTCCCTCGTTTTGCAGGCCATCGCTATCGCGGAATGGTGTATGTGGTTGCATGTAGTGAGCAATAGTGTATTCTGGGTCGCTCTCTCGCATAACCCTAATCGTCTCATCGGTTATTATCCGGGGTTCCAGTATTTGCTGGTCATCACCCCAGGCCGCTCTTCCGACCGGTACGAACTCCTTGAACGCGTCTCCGTCTAGCATCTGTCCGAAGACGTTCCAGGTTACGTATGCGGTTTTCCCCAGTTCCGATCTATTTGACATGGTATAATAATCCTCAAAAATGCCCATATCATCCGGATCGCGAAGGATGCGATTCCACACCTTGATCATCTCAAGTCCACTTGGCTCATCCATGAAATGTTTGTGGAGCCACTCCCGTGAGTGGGAGGAATTAGACATAAACGTTGAAGATGTCTCAATAAAATCATACTCACTTACTACTTCCTCAAAGAGATCCCAACGACAAGCATCAAGTATGATAAGTAGGTCCCAATTCTGGTTATAGTGATCTTCACCATAGTTAACCCAAAAACCGCCTCGGCTCAACAGTCCGTGAAATAAGTCTTCAGCGTTGAACTTGAGTCCCTTTATTCCGTATTTTGAGTAATCTTGCCTTACTTCCTCAAGCCAGTCTCCAACCGTCATTCTAACTTGAATTCGCTTCTGCTTGCTTAAGTACTTGCTTGTAGGCGGTTCGGAACAGTTTGATCCCCTGGGTGGGATTAAAATAGTCAGCTATCTTATTAACCCTGTCCGCGACATCTGGGTTCTCAAGTGCCCATTCAAGACTTTCGGCCATTAAGTCGGGACGACGTCCATTTACTAACTCTGGTGCTGCTTTTCCAATATATGCTTGACAACCCGTTTCGACAGTTACTACTGGTGGTATTCCTGCACGCATAGCTTCTATGGGCGACAATGCGAAAGCCTGTGATCTAGCAGGGAGTAGAAATGCAGCGCTCTTCCGAAATAGGTTATAGAACTCCGACTCCGGAACAAACCCATGACCTGTGACATTTTTTGAGGAAAGTTCTTTTGTCTGAGGTCCTGCGACATCTATTTCTATATCCAAGTTTATTTCATCAGCAATGTCTTGAAGGATGTTTAATCCGTTCTTGGCGACATTTGATCCGACAACAAGAACTTGGTTGCTATTGTAATCAGGTTCGATATTACCTAGTTGTTCCCATTTTTTGGGCGTCGGAAACGGATGGATCGTTCGGACATTATCAATCCCTATTGCTCGGGCTTCCGCAGTGAGTTGGGGTGAAATTGCCAGAACGCCGTCTACATGCCGATGGCACCACCAGTGAGCCAGACGGTCACGCTGACGGTAATGTGGAAGTTTACGAACGATATTCATGAGGGTTTCGTCGGCAGCGAGATGAATCACTCGCCCACAGTTCCCAAACTTTTTCATCCATGCTGCTTGGAAAAGTGGTTTTCCTCCCTCTGTTATGACTGTTCGATCGCCAAGATCAAGATTTTTTGCAGTCCTGATCCGGCTCAGTACTCCCCCACGGTCGAGTTCGACAAACTCAGCGCCAACAGCCTCGCCCATTGCTTTATGCGAGTGATGCGGTTTAAGATAGAGCATCACCGGAGGTTTTCCTACCATGTTTCCCCATATTCTCCTTTTGGTGCGACCGTCAGCTCAACATCGAGGATGGTACGGATACCATGCCACATCAACTGTACGGCGATTGGTGAGGGAAGGAGTGTTCCAATCATATTGAAATTGAATTCCTTGTTAGTAGTCTCCCATGCTTCGTTGTGATTGGGGTGATCCGGCCAGTCCCAGCTAGGAATACTATAGTGTGTCACATCCCATCCTCCGCCAAACCCAGGCGTTGGCCAGCGCATCACTAACTTGCCGTCAGGATCTAGAACCCGGTGACACTCTCGGAGAAACGTGGGGCGATCTGGTGGCTCGATATGTTCGAAAACATTGTCTGCGAGTACGAGATCATATTCATTTGATGCGAGGTCCCATTTGGGATCTTCAAGATTGATGACTTTGTCAGGATCAAAAGCAGGATTGATATCCACATTAGTCCTCCCCTCACGATAATCGTTTCCTGAACCGAGATTCAGTTTCTTCATTCAATATACCCCAACTCTCTGAGACGGTTTTTCGTTTCTTGTTCCATCTCTTGTTCGCTTTCAATCTCAGCAGAATCCTTTCGTAGCTGTTCACGGAGTTTCACTTCCAACTGATCCGGATGGTCACCCCACCGATTGTTTTTTTCCATGGGATCTTCGGTATGCTTATACGCTTCCCACGAACCCCCTGTGAACTTTCGTCCGTGGCCCCAATCTCCCTCAGGGTGGAACAACACTTTCCACTCAGGACCAACCACAGCAAGTGTTTTGCCATACTGATCGCCAAGCAAGTTCTGAACTGTGACGGTCTCACGGTTGTTTGATAGGATTGATTTACCTTGTCCCAGACGCTCATCAATTCCCGCGATCTCTAGGATTCCATTTCCAAGATCCAGCAAAGAGTGAGGTCCTTCACGAATGCCGGTTTCTCCAACATTCTTCATAACTAAAGGAACTCGCGTTACCGTATCGTACATCAATGGACGGTGACCATAGCTGGCGTGTTCTCCCAGTTCGTCGCCGTGGTCGGAGTGAAATATGAAAGGCTCATCGCCGAAACCCTCTGTGTCAAGTTTTTCTTCAAGTCGCCGAACAAACTCATCTGCATACCGCATTGTGTTGTCGTATGCATTGACGACTGATTGCCTTCGTTCACCGACTAGATTCCGGTGTCGGCGCATCACATAGTTCAGTCCATACGTCCTCCGAATTCCAGGCTGTTCCCACTCATGGTATTCTTTGGGTGCGTAGTATGGATGGTGGGTGTCAATGAGGAGCACCCATAGAAACCAGGGTTCTGGGGCATCCTCAACGAATGCTTCGATCTCCTCCCACATATTTTCCCACTTGACCGGCTTTTCTCCCGTAACCGCCTTCTTCGCGTGCATCGCGAAGTTCGCCAAGTCGTGTTCCTGAAGGGTGTCGTAAAGTTTTGAACGAAGGTCGGTTTCGTTGTCGTTAGTCGGACTATTCCCCCCTTTTTCATCCCATAAGTGGTCCTCATAGACATCCCAACCACGGTTCCACCCAAAATTCGAGGACATAAGCGCGTTGAAGTGGAAACCTCCAGTGAAGTATCCAGCGTCTTGCAAGACCTCCGGGAGTAGCTTATTTCCTTCAAGTGAGTTGGCCCAATAAGACGGACTGGGGTTGAGCATGGTCGCAGTCGCGTGATCACCAGTGAACGCGCCCGTAAAGGACGCAGCGGTGCCGACAGCTGACACTTGCGTATTCTCAAATACTAGGCTTTCTTCCGCCATTTCATTTATATTGGGACATGTATTGCGCTCATATCCCAAGAAGGGCATATGGTCTGCACGGACACTGTCCCAAGAAACCATCACAATGTTAGGTTTTTCAGTCATCTATTTGTCCTCACGCGCGACAGAACTTTATTGAATCGCTTCACAAAATCGTCGATATAGTGTTTTTCCTGAAATGCGTTCCCTATTTCTCTTGCGCGTCTCCCGTCTTCTTCGAGATCGCGGTTCATCGCCCAACAGATACCCTCGGCAACCGCGTTTGGTTTCGGCTTGGTTACGAATCCTGGATTTACTGCACGAACGAGATCAGCATTTCCTACGTACGGCGAGGTTATCACAGCAGTCCCTGATACTAATGCTTCAAGCACCGCTACGGGATACGCACCTACTCGGGCTGGGAACACCATCAGACTCGCGTCGTCGAGCAAGTCATAAAACTGTGACAATTCGACGAATCCATGACCTTCAACACCCTTTTGGCTTGATATTTCATCTGTGTCAGGGCCGATAAAGTGTGTAGTTATATTCTCGCTGACTTCATTCATTGCTTCCAGTAATATGTCCTGACCGTTCTTGTGTCTGTACTTACCGATACAGAGTACTGTCTCTCCGTCGCCACCAGGGTTCAATTTCTTGAGTTCACTAAAGCGTCTATCTTCAATGAAGGGATGGATAACCTCAACGGGACGGTCATATCTGCGTGCAAATGCTGCGATGTAGTCACTCACGGCCATCGTTGCGTCGACATATCTTTCCCCGAATCTGTGAGCAAGTCGCTCATGAGCTGGTCTACCTTCGAGCGGTGTGGCGATATCGATGAGCGTTCCGTCTGCAGCAAGTTCTATGATTGGACCAGAATCATTACTTAGTCCTATGAATCCGGCTTCAAAGAGTGGAACTCCACCCTCTATCAGAAGTGGTCTTTCACCGAAATCGTGAGAGAGTCCTGCATTCATCCGGTCCAACACACCACCTTTCGCACACTCAACGAATTCGGCATCAATTTCTGTGGCCATCTTTTCATGAACGGGATGTGGATCGTTATATAGGAAAACCGGATTAGACATTATTTATCACGTCTCGAAGCTCCTCTCGGAAGCGAGAGGGATGGTACTTTTCGGCTGACTTTGCAATAGTTTCACGATCCCAGGTTCGTTGCGTCATCCTACGTATGTTCTTCTTGACTGCTTCTGAATTTGGTTCAACGAGCATACCATTAACTCCCTCTCTAATCTGATTGTTCGTATTCGGTTCATCGACACCTACAACAGGCGTCCCTGCTGCCATATACTCAATCGGTGTGATACCGAAGTCCTCCCGTTCTGCTAAAAAGATACCTGCGACGCTTTCCTCGATAGTTCGTTTGAGCGTTGTGTCATCGACGTACCCGAGAACGTCGACATTCGATGGTGCATTACGCTCAATTTCTCCGCGAAGCGGGCCATCCCCAATTAGTTTGAGCGTAAACTCAGGGAGTTCCCGCATCGCATCTACTGCTACTTTAGGTCTCTTTCGCCCCTCAAGTCGACCGACCATCACTAATTGATTCTCTTTGCGAACGGCGTCCGGTGAAAACCCATCTACGTCAACTGGTGGTGGAATCACCCGATCAACCTCGTGATTGTAATGTCGAACTGTTCTGGTAGACGTTAGTTCACTGTTGGCAATTAGGTGGGGGATAGCCGAGGTTTCGACCCGGTCAATTGTTTTGACGAGATAAGAAAACAGGCCGCCAGTAAACCATAGAGACGCAAGAGGAGGATGGTGGATATAGTGGATATGGAGCTGGTCATCATACGGCTGGAAAAACTTCGCCGCAGGACCGCTCGTCAGGACTACGTCATACTCTCGCAGATCCAAATTGAGCATCGATCTGGCGGTTCGGATATCGTTCAACGTTCCGCTTCGTGATGTCTTCCGGATAATTGAGACCGAGTTCGGAACTCTATCTTCCCACCATTCCTCATCCTTCCCGGAAAACCCCACGTAGAGATCGGCGTCGAGGGCACGTGCTGCTTCAGTTACCACTTTAACAGCACCGCCCGGGTGGATAGTACCATCGTGAACTACGGCAGCCTCCATTATTTCAGGCGTCCGGTTCATGAGGTGCTAAAACCATCGGTGTCAGGAGATGTTCCAAGTGGACAGAACAAACGAAGAGCGAGATTTAGCAGTTATATACTTGATAAAACCACGGATACTCTGTCACCCCCATCCGTATCAAGCTACTTCCATAGATATGACAAGGCTTATGCGGATTTTCAAGAACTCTTGATCCAATGAGTCAGCAGAGTATCTCGGGCGAAGATTCCGGTGATTCGATACTGGATCTTCTCGAACAATGGTATCATATCCCTGTGCTCATCGCGTCCATCGCGTTCATGCTCTGGGCGCGGCTCCAGGCTTATGGTACCTTCATTCGGAACGGTCAGGTATACTTCCGGGGGAACGACGCCTGGTATCACTTCCGGGAGACGATTTACGCGATCAAGCATTACCCCTCGACGATGCCGTACGAGGTCTGGACTGGATTCCCAACTGGTACACTGGTTGGCCAGTTCGGTACCCTCTTCGACCAGATCACGGCCACGATCATCCTGCTCGTCACCCTCGGCAGTGGGGACAAAGCCACCGCGATGCGCGTCATGCTCGTCATGGCGCCGATATTCGGCTCACTCGTCGCCATTCCGG
Source organism: Halopenitus sp. (assembly GCA_042219525.1). GTDB lineage: Archaea > Halobacteriota > Halobacteria > Halobacteriales > Haloferacaceae > JBDGPU01. The sequence goes on along the minus strand of JBDGPU010000017.1, from coordinate 53,862 downwards.
CCTACTACATCGCACGTCGGTTCGTAAGCCGCTTCGGGGCGGTCGTCAGCGTCGTTCTCCTCGCGCTACTTCCGGGCACCTTCCTCAACTACACGCTCGTCGGCTTCTACGACCACCACGCAGCAGAAGTCCTCTTCCAGACACTCGCGGTTCTGGCGTTCCTCGTCGCCTTCGGGATCGCCGCACGCGAGAAGCCCGTCTGGGAACTCGTCCTCGATCAGGACGTCGGCGCACTTCGTCGGCCCTTCGGATTTGCAGCACTCGCCGGCGTCGCAGCCGCCCTCTACATGTACGTCTGGCAGCCGGGCATCATTCTCGTCGGCTTCACCGGACTCTTCCTCGTTGTCAAGATCACCAGCGACGTCGTTCACGAGGACAGTCCGGAACCCGTCGCCTTCGTCGGCGTCGTCTCGATGACGGTAACCGGCCTGCTGATGGTCATCCCGCTCGAGGAGTTCTCCTTCGGCGTGACCGGATACACGCTGATGCATATTTTCCTCCCCCTCGGTACTGCAGCAGGAACCGCCCTGCTCGCATACCTCGCTCGCGAGTGGGAAGCACGCGACCTGGATACTCGTCAGTACCCTGCCGCTATCTTCGGGCTTATCCTCGTTTCTGTCGGCATTCTCGCTGTCGCGCTCCCGAGTGCGTACAGTCAGATCGTTAACAACCTGATGCGCTCCGTCGCATTCGGTGCAAGTGCGGAGGTCCGCACCATCGGCGAGGCCCAGCCCTTCCTCTCACAGGGCAGCGCCGCAGGCGCGATCCTCTCCGAGTACGGCCTCACGTTCTTCACGGCCCTCTTCGCCGCGCTCGTCTTGCTCGGCGGCCCCCTCGTCCGTAGTGAGGAGACGAACGAAACGATCTACGTCGCCGGCGCGGTCGCCGTCGTCGGCAGCGTCGTCCTGATCCCGCAGCTGTACGCCGCCATCGGCGGGCTCATCGGCGTCGAGTGGCAGGTTATCGGACTCTTCCTGGCGACGGCCGCCATCGTCGGCGCGACGTACCTCCACCAGTACGAGGCCGAGAAGCTCTACCTGCTCGTCTGGGCGGCGTTCATCACCGCGACGGCGTTCACCCAGGTGCGCTTCAACATCTACCTCGCCGTCCCCGTCGTCATTCTGAACGGCTTCTTCGTCGAGATGACGCTGGACAAGCTCGACCTCCACGGCTCCATCACCGAGGTCGCGAATGACATCGAGGGCTGGCAGGTAATGACCGCCATCACGGTGGTAGTCATCCTTATCGTCCCGCTCGTCTTTGTGGCGACGCCCGTCTGGACCGCCGGCGCTCAGAACGGTCCCGGCAGCGTCACGCAGTGGGACGGCAGCCTCCAGTGGATGAACGACGAGACGCCCGAACCGGGCACGCTCGCCGGCGCCGACAACCCGATGGAGTACTATGGCACCTACGAACGCCCCGACGACGGCGATTACGCGTACCCGGACGGCGCCTACGGCGTGATGTCGTGGTGGGACTACGGCCACTGGATAACCACTCGCGCGGAACGCATCCCGGTCGCGAACCCGTTCCAGCAGCACGCGACGCTCGCGGCCAACTACCTGCTCTCGCCGACCGAGAAGCAGGCCGAGAACATCCTGGACAAGGAGGCCGGCGAGGGCGAGGGCACGCGATACGTCATGGTCGACTGGCAGATGGTCAACCCGTCCTCGAAGTTCGGCGCGCCCGTGACGTTCTACAGCGCGGGCAACGTCAGCCGGGACGACTTCTTCGGGGTCCTCTACCAGCGGCAGGGCCAGGGTTACCGCTACGCGATGCAGGTGCGCCAGCAGCGCTACTACGAGAGCATGATGGTGCGGCTGTACGGGTACCACGGCAGCGCGATGGACCCGAAGGCGGTCGTCGTCGACTGGGACCAGCAGCGGGCCCAGACGCGGTCCGGTGAGACGATCACGATCAACGTTACGCCGTCGGGCCAGAAGGACTCCGTCGTGAAGACGTTCGGCTCCATGCAGGCGGCCAAAGAGTACGTCGCCAGCCAGGACGGGACGGCGAAGATCGGCGGCGTCGGTCCGTTCCCGAACGAGCGCGTCAAAGCGCTCGAGCACTACCGGCTCGTCCACGCGAGTCAGTCGAGTGCGCAGTCGTCGGGGCGGTACCTGCAGACGCTGATCCGTCAGCTCCGGACGACCGGGCTGTCGCAGAGAGCGCTCACATGGACGTCGTCGAACTGGGTGAAAACCTTCGAGCGCGTTCCCGGCGCGACGATCAAGGGCTCGGGCGCGGCGCCCGGCCAGGAAGTGACCGCGCAGGTCGAGATGCAGATGCCCCACAGCAACAAGACGTTCACGTACACGACGTACACGACCGCCAACGAGGACGGCGAGTTTACGTTCGTCGTGCCGTACTCGACGACGGGCTACGACAAGTACGGCCCGGAGAACGGCTACACCAACGTGAGCGTGCGCGCGGCCAGCTCGTACCGCATCTTCGACTCGGGCACCGTCAAGGCGGACGGTACGGTCATCCAGAACCGGACGACCGTCGAGGTGCCTGAAGGGAAGGTCAACGGCGACGTCGACAAGCCGGTCGTGGTCGAGCTCGAACGCACCGTGATGGGCACCGAAAAGAACGGGAGCTCCACGAACGGAACGAACAGCTCCAACATCGAGCCCGTGGGCGCGTTCGAGTCAGTCGACGACACTGGCGACGCGTTCGCGACCGGCGGCTTCGCGCCCGGCTCCGGCGCCCTCTCGACGAGTAGCTGGTCGCCCCGGGCTGGCGTCGACGGCGACACCGCTATCGGCGCTGACACTGCACTCGTCGGCCTGGACCCATAATCGATGGTGACGCTCCGGGACTGGCTCGTCGTCTACAGTAAGGGCATCGCGATGGGCTGTGCCGACGCCGTGCCGGGTGTCTCCGGTGGCACGATCGCGCTCATCACGGGCATCTACGAACGACTCATCGCCGCTGTCACCGAGATAGATCCCGAGCGGATCCGGCGCGTCCTCGCCGGCGTTCGCCCGTCGAACTGGCCGGACGCACGCGCGGCGTTCCACGAGGTCGACGGAACGTTCCTGCTCGTGCTCGGGGCCGGCATCGGCACGGCCCTCGTAACGGTGCTGCGCGCGGTCCACTACCTGCTCGAGGAGTTCCCCGTGGTCACCTTCGGGTTCTTCTTCGGGCTGATCGCGGCGAGCGCCGTCGTCCTGTTCAGCGAGGTCGACGTCTCCACGCCGCGCCGGAAGGGCGCGGCCCTCGCGGGCTTCCTCGCGGCCTTCCTCACCTCGGGGTACGCGTCGACGGCGGTCGGCCACGAGCTGCCCGTCGTCCTCGTTGCCGGCGCCATCGCCGTGAGCGCGATGATCCTGCCGGGGATCTCGGGGTCGCTGCTGTTGATCATCATCGGGCAGTACGAGTACATGTCGGGCGCGCTGTCGACGTTCATCGACGCGCTGATCGGCGTGCTCACCGGCGACGGCATCGGCCCCGCAATCGACGCGGCGCCGCCGGTGGTGACGTTCCTGGTCGGCGGCGTCATCGGGCTGTTTACCATCGCGCACGCGGTCCGGCGCGCGCTCGAGCGCTACCGGATGGCGACCATCGCCTTCCTCGTCAGCCTCGTCGTCGGCGCGTTGCGCGCGCCGATCGTCGAGACGGGGATCGTCATCGCCGAGCAGGGCCGCACCTGGCCCGCGGTCCTGCCGACGTTCGTCGGCGCCGCGGCGGTCGGGGCGGCACTCGTGTTCGTCCTCGACCGGTTCGGCGGCAGCATCGAGTACTGACCTCGCCGCAGCTATCAAGGTCGGGGTATCAGGCGGTCACGTCCGCACTCCTCATTGCACTCTTCGCTTGCGACTGAAGTCACGTTTGTCAACAGCCCCGCGCACGGTGGCGCGGGGCTTGTCAGTGAACTCGGCCTCGACCGACAGTTAGTCGGACGGGACGAATCCCCGGTTCGGCGTCACGGTTCCTGACTTCAGGGCGAGTTGACTGTCGCCCGTCCGCCGCGAGGACTGTAGCCCGCGACGGACGTACCGCCACCCAACGTTCTTCGCCGCAACGTAGTCCGCGTTCCCTGTCGCACCACACGACCCACATTCGAACTCCGACTGCGTGACACGGTTCCCCTTGCTCGTATGCCCGCACTCCGGACACCGTCGACTCGTGTTCTCCGGTGACACATACTCGACACAGATGCCTTCTGCGTCTGCCTTGTACCCCACAAGATCAACAAGTTGGCGATGCGCCCACTGGTGGAACTCTTTCACCGGCGGCGCACGCTCCCGGATGTGTTTCAGATTCTCGAACGCGATGTACTCGCAGTCGTGTTCGAGGGCTTCCTCGATGATGTCGTTGGCCACTCGGTGCAAGACATCACGGACGTATCGGGATTCCCGACCGCCCATCTGCTGGATGGTGCGGTGTGCAGACTGTGTGCCTGTTTCTTGGAGGTTGCCACGAATCCGCTCGAACTCCCGGTGCCGATGACGGAGTTCTCTTCCGGACGCGAAGTATGCCGTGCTGGTGGTGACGATGTTGACGATGCCGAGGTCAACGCCGAGAACTGTCCTGTCCTCGTCGTCATCCTGTATTTCGACCTGTTTCTCGGGCTGGGGTTTCCGGAACCCAAGATGGAGGTAGTAGTCACCGTCACGCCGCGTGAGTGTGGATTCGGTGAGTTCCCAGTCTTCGCCGGTGAGGTACTGGTGTTGGTAGCCGTCTTCGTTGTCCGGTAGCGTAAGATCGCACCGAATCCGGTCGTCGACAGTCGAAAGTGAGACGGTACCGTCATCGAACACCGTCATTGTCCGAGTGTCGTACTTCACGGTGTCGGCAGTGAACTCCGGACGCGATGTTTTGTAGTCTTCGTCCAGTTGTTCGATTTCTTCGACACCGGAGAGTGCGGCTGCGGCTTGGTGGGTGGCGAGGATCGCGTGTTGACTCCCGAGACGTGTTTCCTCCCTCACGTCGTCGTAGGCGAGGTCTTGGAGGGAGGTTTTCCGTGTTTCCCCCGCGCTCCATCCGATACGGCTACTGATGTTACAGGCGTCTTGCCACTCTTGGATGGTGGCGTCGAGCAACTGCTGTTGCTCGTCGGTAAGGATGGGGCGGGTGATTGCGGTGCGTCTCAGGTAGTCGTCCGCCACGAGTTTCAATAGGTAGATAAGGTACTTAGTAGTTGGTTATTTGTTGCTGTGGGTTTCGGCTTCCCCCCGCCCACGGTGGGCGGAGAATCCGCCTCGATACCTATTTGAAGACGGATATCCCATTTCCGAGTATGAACGCCGAGCTCCGGAAACCGACTGAACGAACCTGTGAGAACTGCGGCCGCGAGGAGGTCTGGGACGACGACGCCGACACGTGGCGCGTCGCAGACGACCCCGGGAACGTCTACTGCATCCACGAGTGGGACATCAACGGGAGCTTCCTCCCCGTCCAGGACGCTTAACGTCGATAGAGAGGGGTGGGAGACGACTACTCCGGTCGATCACGTAGCGACTGGGCCGGGGACGGTGCATCGTCGCGGGCGGCGGAGCGTCGTTGCGGGAGGCGGTGCATCGCTGTGGGAAGGCCGGACACCTCGACACACTTTTCGTGACTTCGGTTGGTGACGTGCACTCGCAGTCGAGGGTGTGGCTACCCACCGGCGCGACGCGGCCCAACTATTACGGTATCCCTCGGTGAACTACGGGGACATGAGTGAGAGTCCTGGTCCCGGAGGGGACGCGGCCGCGGCCTCGGGGACGCAGACAACCGTTCCGGGCGCACTCCTCGGCGACGACGAGGCGGCCTTCGACTCGGTGCTGTCCGGTGACGCCCGGGGCCGATGGCGGTCTGTAGTCCGCCTTTCGGGGGTCGCGAGCGCGTGCTCGAGGAAGCTGCTGACCGCCTCGACACCGAGGTGCTCCGTCTTGAACCCGGCGACGACGCGGCGACCCTCCGGGGTGCCCTTGGTGACGGATCACTCGTCGTCGACGGGGTTCATCACCTCTACGCGCACCTGATCGGCGGGTTCGACGCCCTGGACGCAGGGCTCCAGGCCATCCTCGGAGCCGACGACCTGGTCGTGGCGGGCTGGAACACGTACGCGTGGACCTACCTCTCGCAGGTCCGGGGCGTCGACCGGACGTTCGCGACCCGGGCGACCGTCGAGGAAACGGCGGCCGAGGACCTGGCGGAACTGATGCTGGAACGCTACGAGGAAATGCCGGCCTTCGGGGCCGAGCAGGCCGAGTCCGGTGGGCTGGTCGCCCTCGGGCGCTCCGAGTTCACCCTGGGCGGCCGTACGCTGTCGGTGCCGGTTCCGGTGGTGAACCGCGCGGCGCTGTCGGTGAGTCTGGACGAGGGCGACGTGGATCCGAAAGACGTCGTCTTCGAGCGACTCGCGGCGGTCTCGCAGGGGAACGTCGGCGTCGCGACGGCCATCTGGGACGCCAGCCGACGCGAGGAGCTTCGCCCCAGCGACATCGTGGCGTCCGGAACCGACCTGGACCTCGACCGCGTGGAGGCGTTCTGCCTCCGACTCGTCCTGTTGAAGGAGCGCGTGACCCGGTCGGAGCTCGCTCGCATCGTCGACGAGGCCGAACGGGTTCTCGGGCGACTCCGCCGAGCCGACGTGGTCTCCGTCGAGGACGGCGAAGTCCGGCTCGAACCGACGGCCGTGCCGACCGCGGTCGCGGAGGCCGAACGGAGGGGCCTCCAGTGATTCTCCTTCAGGCGGGCGTCGGCGGCCAGTCAGGGGTCGGCGGGGTGCAGCTCGAACCGTCGATCCTCTTCGAGAGCGTCGTCGTGCTACTTGCGGCCTACCTGCTCGCCCGCTTCGGGACCGTGGCTATCTCCGCGCTGGCGGAGCGCGTCCCCCGGCGCCGTATCGCCATCAAGATGTTCACGCCGGTCCTGAAGTTCCTGATCTACGGGCTCGCGGCGTATTTCATCGCGGGGCCGCTGCTGCAGCTCTCGTCGACGCAGGTGCTCGCGGTCTCGGGGCTGCTCGGGGCGGCGCTGGGCTTCGGCCTGAAGGACCTGTTCGCCGGCGTCATCGGCGGCCTCGTCATCATCACGGAGAAGCCCTACCGCGTCGGGGACAAGGTCGAGATCGGCGACCACTACGGCGAGGTCACGGGGATCGGCCTCCGGTCGACGACGTTGACGACAGCGGACGACACCGCGGTCGTCGTCCCGAACGCGACGATGTTCAGCGCGAACGTGGCCAACGCGAACGCGGGCGCGCCGGAGATGATGGTCGTCGTCGAGGTCGCGGTCGCCAGGAGCGCCGACGTCGACCGAGCGACGGACATCGTGGAGGAAGCGCTGATAACCTCGAAGTACGTCTTCGTCGACGACGACCATCCCGTCGCCGTCGTCGTGGAGGACGACGCCTACTACCGGACGATCAAGGGGAAGGCCTACGTGTCCGACCTTCGCGACGAGTTCGCTTTCTCCTCCGACGTGACCGAACGGACCCTGGCGGCGTTCGAGGCCGAAGGTATCGAATCGCCGGTACTCCGGGCGGAACGAACGAGGCCGGAATCGAGCTAAAAGGCGAAAAAGGATCCAGAAAATCGCCTGACAGCGCGACGTTCCTTGGGCCTACTCGGCGACGCCGTCCGACGCCTTCGCGGCCGGATGCTCGTCCGGCGCGTTCGCCAGCAGCCGGTCGTAGACGGCGACGACCTGCTCGCGGACCTCGCGCGTGTCGACTCCCCGCTCGCTGGCAACCGCCAGCCCCAGCGCGCCGCCCATGCCGACGCCCTCCTTCGCCTCGCCGCGAACGTAGGCGTCCATCGCCGGATGGTCACTCGCGGCGAACTTGGGGTCGGTGACCGTCAGGTCGACGTCGAGCGCGTCGGCTAGCTGTCTGACTCCGGCCGTCTCGTCGTTCGCGATGAAGGCGGTCGTCGACTGCGACAGCGGCGCGTCGACGCCGAAGTGCCGGACCAGCGCGGCGGCCGCGCTCATCTGCGTCCCGCCGCCGAGCGTGACGCTCGTGCCGGATTCGAGCGCACCGACGGTCAGCCCCGCGACGCCCGCGAGGACCGGATCCCCGACCGCGCGCACTGCCGCCATCGGGTCGCCGGCAGCCCCACCGCGCTGGAGGTCGCTCGCGTCGAGCCCCGTCGAGACGACGTCGCGCTTGAGTTCGAGTGGGTTCTCGGGCAGCGACGAGGAGACCGCTCGCTCCTCGCCGAGCGCGGTCAGCACGCCCATCGCAGTCGTCGTCCCGCCGGGAATCGTCTCGGCGACGACGATCTCGTCGTCGGGAATCGACTGCCCGTGCGCGCGGGCCGCCTCGAACTTGGCTGTCGCGTCGGCGACGGCGACCTCGTCGCGCACGTCCGCGCCCGCGTCGCCCGGAAGGTCGACCGTCGGCGCGTTCGTCGCACTCGCGGTCCCGGCGTCGACGACGACCGTCTCGAAGCCGAGGAGCTCCCGGACGGCGCGCGTGACGACCGCCGGCGTCGGACACCCGGTCGGGCTGACCGGGACGACCGGGGCCTGGGTCGGCTCGCCGTACGTGAGTATCTCCGCGTCCGCGCTCGGCGTGTGAACCATCAGGTCGGGGTCCGCGCCGGCGGCGCTGATCCCGTCGATGCGTGCGGTCGCCGTCGAACCGATCGTGAGGACGAATTTCATTGTCGAGTGAAGTGCGGTCGCCGCGCCGCGCGTTCCGGTGTTCCCGATCGGTCAGCGGGCGACGATCGCGCGTTGAATCCATCTCAGTTGAGCTACGACAAACAAGCTTGTGCTTCGGTTGGCATTCCCGGCCCATCGACTGTCCCACCGAAAGGGTTGATGAGCGGGCCCTCGAAAGTGCCAGTAGCTACCATGGACCAGGCTACTCGTTTCCGCTTCGACTATCGGCCGGGTGCGTTGCGGTTCGGCTCCGGCGCCGCCGCCGACCTGGCGACCGAACTCGACGAGCAGGGGCTCGACCGCGCCCTGGTCGTCTGCGGCTCGACCGTCGGCGCGTCGCCGCCGGTGATGGACCCCGTGCGCGACGGCCTCGGCGACAAACTCGCCGAGGTCTTCGCCGAGACGACGCCGGAAAAAGAGCTCGCGACCGCCATCGCCGGCGCAGACGCGCTGGACGCGGCCGACGCCGACGTCCTCGTGAGTCTCGGCGGCGGCAGCAGTCTCGACCTCGCGAAAGCGATCAGCGTCGTCGCAGCCGACGACCGCGACCGGAAGACGATCGCCGCGGAGTTCGCTCGCCGCGGGACGATCTCCATTCCCGAGGACCCGCTCCCACCGATCGTCGCGGTGCCGACGACGCTCGCGGGCGCGGACCTCTCCATCGGCGCCGGACTCAACGCCTCACCCGACGCCGGGCTCGTCGAGGAGTACGTCAGCGGCGGCCTCTCCGACCCCCGACTGATGCCGAGCGCCGTCGTCTACGACCCCGAGCTGTTCGCAACGACGCCGAAATCCATCCTCGCGGCCTCCGCGATGAACGGGTTCAACAAGGGCATCGAGACGCTGTACGCCCGGACCGCCACTCCGGTCACGGACGGGACGGCTGTTCGGGGGCTCCAGCTCCTGCAGGAGGGGCTCCTCGAACTCGGCGCCCGCGGCGGCGATGGCGAGGACACCGGCAGCGCGGACGACATCGACGCCGCGGTGCTGGAGCCGGTCGTCGAGGGAACGATGCTCGTCCAGTACGGCATCTCGCGGTCCGGGGAGTCGACGCTGTCGCTGATCCACGCGTTCGGCCACGGGCTGACCGCCGGCTACGAGGTCCAGCAGGGCGCCGCCCACGCCGTCGTGACGCCCCACGCGCTCTCGTACCTGTTCGAGCAGGTCGACGGGCGGCGCGACCGCCTTGCGGAGGCACTTGGCATTGGCGCCGCGCCGGACCCGGCGGGCGCAGTCGTCGACGCGGTGACCCGCGTTCGCGACGCGCTCGACCTCCCGAGTCGCCTCCGCGACGTCGAGGGTCCCGAACCTGCGGCGTTCGAGGCAGTGGCGGAGACCGTGCTCGAGGACTCGTTCATGGCGAACGCGCCTGAGGGGCTCGAACCGACGGCCGCGGAGCTGGAGGCCGTGCTCGACGCCGCGTACTGAGTCGGCAACGGGCCAGTTGGGCGAGAGCCTCTGCATCGGTCAGCAGTTCACTCTTCGACTGGCTCGATACTCAGGGTGTGCCCGCGCTCCTGTCCGTGTTCCACGACGATCTCGGCCGGCTGCACGTCCGCGTCGGTCGGAACGATCTCCGAGAACGCACAGTCGTCGCAATCGACGCGCAGTTTCTCGGCGTCAGTCACGGCTGGCGACACCCCCTTCGATAGGCGCCACGGGATTCGACTGTCGTGGGGACCTATATGAGGCGTTCGACAACATCTCATGACCGTCGACTACAACAGGTTCATCTGCCATCCGTCGTGCGATTAGCTCTCTTGAGCCTGGCAAAGAACCACCGGATTGTATATACACTGCGTTTATAAACCGAATCGGGCGACGTGATCGGTCAGGCGTCACGGACTCGGTATCGGCTCCGGGATCGTCAGCGCGTTCGACGCGAGGTTCCCGTGGGCGCGTCGCAAACGACGCGAGAGCGACTGCTGTGACACCTCGAGTTCGTCAGCGATCTCGGTCATGGTCGCTTCCGGCGGAACCTCGTAGTAGCCCCGCTCCAGCGCCGCCTGCAACGCCTCTCGCTGCTTGGGCGTGACACCGAGCCCGCCGCTTTCCGTCGGTTGCTTCGGATGGTAGACGCGGTCGACCTCGTAGGACAGGTCACGGCGAGTACAGCGGCTCGAGAACTCGGAAACATCTCCGTCCTCTTTGAAGCGAAGGCGGATCTCCCACTCGCCGTCCTTCCCGGCCGCTTCGAGGACGGTCGCGTTCGTTTCCAGCGCGACGTAGGGGAGCGCGTCGATCGTTGGGTCCCACTCCGTTCGATACAGCGTTTCCTCCGCGAACGCGTCGAGCTGTTCGTACGTCTCGATCGTAGAATCACGCGAAAGCGCCGCCTCGAAGTCCCCGTCGTCGCCCCCATAGGCCCAGAAGTACGGCGTCACCAGATCCGTTGGGTGGCCGACGACGCGCTCGATCTCGATGACCGTCTCCGGGGCTGCGGACAGCGTCTCGGCCATCGCGACCGACTTGGCCGGGGCAGTGAGCTCCACGAGTACTGTCATGCACTCGCTTCACCCGGATCTGAGATAAGCGTATTTGCCGATGATCCCGACGGAAATCCACCTCCCGACAGATGTTTGCTTCTCGACAGGCGCTCACGCGGCGTCCGCGAGCAGGGCTTCGAGCACCGCCGCCGTCCCGTCCATGTGCCCCGCATCGAGGACGTGGTCGGCAGCCTCCTTGGCGACCTCGTCGGCGTTGGCCACGGCGTACGACTCCCCGACCGTCGCGAACGTCGAGGCGTCGTTCTCGCTGTCGCCGACGGCGACGAACTCGCCCGGGTCGTAGTCGCAGATGTCACAGAGTAGTTCGAGCGCGACGCCCTTGCTGACGCCGGGCGATTTGACGTGGTACGCGTACCCGGTGTCGACGACCTCCTGGCCGTGTTCGGCGGCCGCCTCGCGGAGCAGTTCCTCGTCGGCGTCCATCGACGCGGCGACCTCCGTTTCACGCCACCGGTTCACCGTCGTTTTCGTCCCCCAGCCGAGGTCGCCACCACGCTCGATGAACGTTTCCGCGGCGTCCCAGCAGGCGTCCGGGTCGCCGGTGAACTCCGTGCGCCCGTCGGCGTAGACGACGCCACCGTTCTCGGCGATGATCGTCTCCGGAAGTCCGAGGAAGTGCGCGAGCGCGACGGGGTACGGGAACGACTTGCCCGTCGCGAGCACGACCGGCGCATCCCAGTTGGGCAGCAGCTCGAACGCCCGGCTGTCGACCCGGTGGTCCGGCGTCGTCAACGTCCCGTCGATATCCAGTACGAGCGGTGGGACCATACCGGGGATGCGGTGGGATGGGTCAACTGTGTTGTGCTTCCTGCACGTCCGCTTTCGGGTAACGGATTTAGTCGAGTCTGCGCCCGAAAGTTTTCCTTGGCTGGTCGCGACACCGTCCACGATGGCGGACCTGGCGACGGCGTTCGAGCGATACGCGGGCTGGGCAGCGGACGTGACGCCGCTATACGAGACGCTCGCGAGCGCCGCTGCGGCGGACGAGCGCTTGCTCGACATCGCCGCTGCGGCTCCTGAGGGACAGCCGGCACCCCAGCTGCTGCTGGCGGCCGTGCATTCGCTCCTGCTGGAGGGCGAATCCCATCCGCTGACGCTCTTCTATCCGACCTGCCGCGGAGACGAGGTTACGTTCGTCGACGGCGACACTCCGTCTGCCGATGGCGACACCGCAACTGCCGACGGCGACCCTGCTGCCGGAAACCCGGTCCCCCACTTCCGCGAGTTCTGTCTCGCGAACGAGGCGAAACTCCGTGAGCGAATCGCGTCGCGACGGGTCCAGACGAACGACGTCGGCCGATCGGCGGTGCTGCTGCCCGCGTTCACCCACGTGCACCGTCGAACCGACCCGGACTCCCTCGCGCTGATCGAACTCGGCGCGAGCGCCGGACTCAACCTGAACTGGGATCGGTACGGATACCGCTACGGCCGGAACAACACCGGCGACGACGACGCGGTACGACGGGCTGGTGACCCTGACTCCCCCGTCACCATCGAAACCGACGTGCGCGGCGCCGAGCGCGTGCTCCTCCCGCCATCGCTGCCGCCGGTACCGTGGCGGGTCGGGGTCGACGAGAATCCACTCGACCCGACCGAAACGGCGAATGCGCGCTGGTTGCACGCGCTGGTCCATCCGGACCAGCCCGGTCGGCATCGGCGTCTCGACGCGGCACTGGCGGTCGCCCGACGACACCAACCCACTGTCGTCGAGGGCGACGCTGTAACCGAACTCCCGCGCTTGCTCGGTGCGGCCCCGCCAGACGCAGCCCTCGTCGTGTTCAGCACGCACTTTCTGTATCAGCTGCCCAGCGAAGCTGTCGACCGTCTCCGCGAAATCCTGGCAGCGCACAGTCGCTACCGACCGGTCGACTGGCTGTCGATCGACCCCGACGCGGACCTCGGAACGCCGGTGTATCGACGCGTCGCCTTTCGCGACGGCGACGCCGCGGAACGGCAACTGGCGCAGTTCGAGTCCTACGGCGACTGGCTCCGCTGGTTCGAATGAAACTTCTCGGAAATCGAACGTAAACCGGTTTCAGGATACAGTGAAGTGGAGGTGGTTCCACAGGTGGCGTATGAGCCAGGATCCCGCCGACCTCGACGGCGACGAGGACGGTGTCGAGGCCGCTGATTTCCACGCCCTCGGGGACGCCGATTTCGCCGATGTCGCCCTCGAGGACGCAGTGGCAGCGGGCGCTCCGCGGGTCGTGAGCGCGTATCTCCGCCGCATCGGCGTCGACCCCGCCACTGTCGAGGAACCGGACCTCGAGACCCTCTCGCGCTTGCAACGCGCGCACGTCACCAACGTCCCCTTCGAGAACCTCGCCATCGTCGGCGACCCGTTCGCCGAGGACGACGGCCCCGGCGTCGAGCTGTCGACGGCCGCTTGTTACGAGAAGGTCGTCGCGGACGAGCGCGGCGGCTACTGCTTCGAACTCAACGGGCTGTTCTACTGGTTGCTCGACGCCCTCGGCTACGACGTCGACCGCGTTCCAGCGCGCGTCACGAGCGACGAGGGCCCCAGCGCGCCCGCGAACCACCACAGCGTCGTCGTCGACCTCGATCGGCGCTACGTCGTCGACGTCGGCATGGGCGTTCCCGTGATGCGTCAGCCGACGCCACTCGACGGCTCCGTCCGGACGGACGAGGTCGGCGTCGACTGGCGCATCGCCGCCTGTGACAGACCGGACGAGGAGTTCCAGTCGGTCTACCGCGAACCCGAGTCCGACGAATGGAGCGTTCGCTACGTCTTCTCCGACGAGCTCTGCGACCTCGACTACTTCCGAGCGACGAACGACTTCCTCCAGACGGCTCCCGAGTCGCCGTTCACCGGGGATCCGGTGGTTCAGATCGCAACGGCGGCGGGCCATCTGAAGCTGTCAGGCACGACGCTGACGGAGCGGGAGGGGGCGACGCGAACCGAGCGGTCGGTTCCGGAATCAGAGTGGCACGAGACGGTGGTCCGCGAGTTCGGTCTCAGCGTCTAGCCGTCGTGGGATCTGGACGTCGCGTGAGCCAGCACCCAGCGAAGGCCGAAACGTTTGCGACCCGCCCGTGGAGTTTTCTTCCCGGCCATCGACGCCCCGAGTATGACCGATACGCCGGAATCAGTCCGCATCAACAACCGGACTGAACTGGGACGCTCCGCCGCGCACGACCTCGCGCTCGATTGCCTCGCCGCCGGCATCGAGGCCGCGCACCCCCGGAACGTCGTTCGCGACCGACTCGCGTACGAGGACGGAGTTTTGCGCATCGCCGGGACGCCGTACGACCTCAGCAAGTACGACGAGGTCGTCGTCCTCGGCGGCGGGAAGGCGGCAGCCCCGGTCGCTGTCGAACTCGAACGATTGCTCGGCGACGCGCTCACCGGCGGCGTCGTCGTTACGAACGACTCCCGGGAGACGGAGCGGGTCGAAGTACGCACCGGGAGCCACCCCGTCCCGGACGCGGACGGCGCCGCGGGCGCGCAGGCCGTCCTCGAGCGAGCCCGCGAGACCACCGCGGAGTCGCTCGTCCTCGGCGTCATGACTGGCGGCGCGAGCGCGCTGTTGCCGGCGCCGGGCGAGGGCGTCGACCTGGACGACCTGCGCGAGACGACGGGGACCCTGCTGGAGGCCGGCGCGAGCATCGACGAGATCAACGCCGTCCGGAAGCACCTCTCGGCGATCAAGGGCGGGAAGCTCGCCGCCGCGGCCGCGCCGGCCGAGATCGCCTGCCTGTGCTTCTCCGACGTCGTCGGCGACGACCCCAGCACTATCGGCAGCGGGCCGTTCGTCCCCGACGAGACCACCTTCCGCGACGCGCGCGAGGTGTTCGAGGTCCACGACATCGACGCGCCGACGGCTGTTCAGGAGCGGTTCGAGCGCGGCGAATCGGGTGATATCCCGGAGACGCCGAAGCCCGGGGACGTGCTGTTCGAGCACGTTACGACGTTCACCATCGCTTCGTCGCTGACGGCGTGTCTCGCCGCGCGTGACGCCGCCGCCGACGCGGACCACGAGGCGGTCGTCCTCTCCTCACGGATCCGCGGCGAGGCGCGTGAAGCCGCCAAATCCGCCGTCGCCATCGGCGAGGAGATCCGCGAAACGGGGAATCCGGTCGAGCCGCCGGCGGTGGTCGTCACCGGCGGCGAGACGACCGTTACAGTGCGGGGCGACGGGGAAGGCGGGCCGAACCAGGAGTACGCGCTCGGCGCGGCCGTCGAACTCGACGAGCCGGGCGTCGTGATCGCCGCCGCCGACACCGACGGTATCGACGGCGCGAGCGACTACGCGGGCGGCATCGTCGCCGCCGACACGGTTACGAAAGGGGAAGCCGCGGCGGCGCTGGCGACGAACAACGCGACGCCCGTCCTCGAGGCCGCGGAGGCCGCCATCGAGACCGGGCCGACCGGGACCAACGTCAACGACCTGCGCGTGATCGTCGTCGAGGAACGGTGAGGCGGTGGCTGTGCGGCTCAGCCGAACCGATTCGGCCGCCCTCGTCAAATTCGCCGAACGGGACGGCTTGAAGTGGGCGGAGCGTAGAGCAGTTCCCATGGGAGATGACGAGGTCGATCCGACGTCGGACCACGCAGAGGACGTGGCCGAGGAGGACGCCCCCGACTGCGCGACCTGCGGGGACCCGGTAGTAGGTCACGAGTCGCGGGTCGTGACGTGGATCGAGGACGGACAAGCGACGCATCGACACTTCTGTGACGACTCCTGCCGCGCGGACTGGGACGACGAGCGGGCCGACTAACGGGACGACGGGGGAACTGACAGGACGACTGCCCGGCCGACGGCCGGGCGGGGTCGGACAACTTCTCCGTGACCGCGGGAGGCTTTTTACCCTCGGAAGTGGTAGCCGGAGTCATGATATCACTCGAAGACGCCGTAACCGCCCGACTCGAATCCCACGGTGAGCGATTCGAGGTACTCATCGACCCGGACGCCGCCCTCGAGATCAAACGGGACGAGTTCGAGGGCGACCTCGAGGACGTCATCGCGGCCGAGGACGTGTTCGAGGACGCCTCCAGCGGGGACCGGCCGGCCGAGGCCGACCTCGAGGAGGTGTTCGGCACGACCGAGCCGCTGGAGATCATCCCGGAGGTCGTCAAACGCGGCGAAATCCAGATCACGGCCGAGCAGCGCAAGGAGATGCAGGAGCAGAAGCGGAAGAACCTCATCAACACCATCACGCGCAACGCGGTCAACCCACAGATGGACAACGCTCCGCACCCGCCCGAGCGCATCGAGCGCGCGCTCGAGGAGGCGGGCTTCACCGTCGACCCGATGGAGCCGGCGGAGAACCAGGTCGACGACGCGCTCGATGCGCTCCGGCCGATCATCCCCATTCGGTTCGAGGAGATCACAGTCGCGGTCCAGCTGCCGCCGGACTATGCAGGATCCGGGCAGGCAAAGCTACGCGAGTACGGCGAGCTGGAAAGCGAGGAGTGGCAGAACGACGGTTCCTGGGTCGGCGTCATCACGTTCCCGGCCGGGCTGCAAAACGAGTTCTACGACCTCGCGAACGAGGTTTCCTCGGGCGAAGCCGAGACGACGGTCGTGAAGGACAAAGACGAGCTCTCCACCAGATAATGCCGCTCGACACCCAGCGTCGGCGGGAAGCTCGGGGTATCGATGCCGTCGAGCGGTTACGGCCGGTCGTGACCGGTGATGACGACCCCCTGCAGACTGGGTTTAAATATGTCGAGCGGCTACTTACAAGTCGAATAGTGCAGGCAGCACACCACGACGAACGTACCGCAGGCACCGCCAGCGTCGCGTGCAACGCGCTACTCGAGGGGCGGGCCACGGTAGCGGATTTGCCATGACGGCCGAACACAGCGCGGTCGTCGCCAAACGCGTCGAGAGCGGCAGTGCGGACCTCTCCGAGATCAAACAGCTCGCCGACGCCGCCGACTACGAGGTCGTCGGCGAGTTGACCCAGACCCGGACCGAAGATGCGGCCTACATGTTCGGGGAGGGGAAGGTCGACGAACTCGCCGAGCGCGTCCGGGAGACGGGCGCCCGGAGCGTGATCATCGACAACGACGTCGGCCCGTACCAGACGTACAACATTGGGACGAAGCTCCCCGAGGACGTCGAGGTCATCGACCGCTTCACGCTCATCCTGGAGATCTTCGGCGACCGGGCCCAGACCCGCAAGGCCCAGCTCCAGGTCGAGCTCGCGGAGCTGCGCTATGAGCTCCCGCGCGCAGAAGTGAAGGCGAGCCTCGCCAAGCGCGACGAGCGTCCCGGATTCATGGGGCTCGGCGAGTACGACGAGAGCGTCGAACGCGACATCAAACGGCAGATCTCCGAGATCCGCGACGAGCTGGAGTCGATCGCGGCGAAGGAGCAGCGCCGCCGCAAGCAACGCCGCGACTCCGGGTTCGACCTCGTCGCGCTCGCCGGCTACACGAACGCCGGCAAGTCGACGCTCATGCGCCAGCTCGCGGCCGAGATCGACGTCGACGAGAACGCCGACCGCCACCCCGACCTCGAGAAGACCGCGGAGTCCGAGGACATGCTGTTCACGACGCTCGGCACGACGACGCGCCGCGCGGAGATGGACCGCCGAAACGTTCTCTTAACGGACACGGTCGGGTTCATCTCCGACCTGCCCCACTGGCTCGTCGAATCCTTCGAGTCGACGCTGGAGTCCGTCTACCGGGCGGACCTCGTCCTGCTCGTCGTCGACGCGAGCGAGCCGGTGCCCGAGATCCGCGAGAAGATCGTCACGTGTCACGACACGCTGTACGAGCGCAACGAGGCGCCCATCGTGACGGTGTTCAACAAGACGGACAAGCTCACCGACGAGGAGGTCGCGGAGAAGACCGCCGCGCTCTCGTCGATCGCACCGAACCCGATCACGGTCTCGGCGAAGACGGGCCACGGCGTCGCCGACCTCCGGGAACGCGTCGAGGACGAGCTCCCAGAGTGGCTTCACGAGCGGCTCGTGCTCCCGATGACCGACGACACGATGAGCGTCGTCTCGTGGATCCACGACCACGGCTACGTCGAGGAGGAGTCCTACGGCGACGAGCACGTCATCGTCGAGTTCGAGGCGCGCCCGAACATCGTCTCACAGGCCCGCTCGAAGGCAGCCGACCTCCGGCCCGCCGACGCCTGACCCGAGATTTTCTGCCAACGACGGTGACTTCTCAACGACCGAATTTCCGCTCGCTAACAGGTATGCAGTCGGATCACGCCGGTTATCCCGCCGGGGCTGCTAAGGGGAGCATGAATCCCTCCGGCCCCAACGCTGACGCTGCGGACCTCCCCGCTGCGGTGACCTGTGAAGGCTACCGCATCACGACCGACGGCGACGACGAGACGTTCTTCGCGCTCTGTATCGAGGAAGCCGAGAGCGACGACGCCTGGATCATGTCCGACACCGTCCGCGGGCTGGACGGCATGCGCTAGTCGCGGCGTCACCAACCACTTCGACGTCGCCGCCGACGCCGCTGCCGATGTCGCCGCCGACATCGCTGCCGACTCGCTCGCCGCCCAAAACGTCCCGCTGATTCAGAGTGCTTCTTTCCGCTTCTCGACGATTTCGACCCCGGAGATGCGCGTGTCCGGGTACTGGCCCTCCGCGTCCTTCTCGGCGGCTTTCACCATGTCCCAGACGACGTTGAGCCCGGTCGTCACGCCCTCGAGCGCCTCCATCTCACAGCCCGTCTTCCCCGTAGTCTCGACGCCGACCTCCAGCACCACGCGGTCCTCGCGCACGTCGAAGTCCGTGTCGACGTTGGTGACGGGGATCGCGTGACACATCGGGATCGACTCCCAGGTGTGTTTGACCGCCTGCACGGCGCCGATCCGGGCCGTCGCCAGCACGTCGCCCTTGCCGATCTCGTCGGCGCGGATCGCCTCGATCGTCGACGCCGTCAACTGGATCTCGCCGCGCGCGACGGCGCGACGGGCCGTGTCCGGCTTCGCGCCGACGTCGACCATCTGGACGTCGCCGGACTCGTCCGTGTGGGTGAGTTCGTCGGTGGGAGCGTCGTCTGTGGAGTCGGCGTCGGTGGGAGCGTCGTCGCCGTCAGCGCCCGAGGACGTGTCCTCAGTCATGGGTACGGAGTCCCTGTGGGAGCCGGTCGATTAAGTCCGTCGCCACGAGTCCGTCGCCGAGGTCCTCGGCCGCGGCGTCGCCGGCGCGCCCGTTAGCGTAGGCGCCGATGGCGGCGGCGTCGAGCGGGGCGTTCGTCGTCGCGAGCGCGCCAACTGCGCCCGCGAGCACGTCGCCCGTACCGCCGACGGTCATGCCCGGGTTGCCGGTGCGGTTCACGCGAACCGTCTCGCCGTCGGTGACGACGTCGTAGGCGCCCTTGACGAGCAGCGTGTGGCCCAGCTCGGCCGCGAACGCCTGGACCGCGTTCACGCGCTCGCGCCACTCGTCGGCGCTCGGGCCGCCCATCTGCCGGAGCTCGCCCTGATGCGGCGTGCAGATGAGGGTCGCGTCGGTGTCGACCTCCGGGACGATCGGGAGCGCGTCGGCGTCGACGACGATGGTCCCGGTGTACTTGGCGAGGAACTCCCGGACGAACTCCAGCGTCGCGGCCGCGTCGCCGAGACCGGGGCCGAAGACGACGGCGTCGTGGTCGGCGGCGAGCGAGCGGATCTGCTCTAAGTGTGCCGGCGCCAGCGTCTCGCCGCTGAAGCCCCGCACGATGAGGTTCTCGGAGAAGGCCTGGACCTCGCGCGCGACGGCCTTCGGGCAGGCGACGCGCACGAGGTCGGCCCCGGCACGCAGCGCCGCCCGCGCCGAGAGCGTCGGGGCGCCGGTGTACGGCCCGCCGCCGACGACGAGGACCTCACCGCGCTCGCCCTTGTGACTCTGCGGGTCGCGGGCCAGCCCGAGCAGGTCACCCGGGCCGGTGAACAGCTCCGCGGCCTCCGGAATCCCGATGTCGGCGACGGTGACCGCGGCGCCGAGGTCGGCGAGGCCGGGCTTCTCGTCGTGGAACGTGACGATTCGGTCGGCGTCGACGGCGACGGCCGTTGCAGAGCTTTCCGCGCCGGCAACCTCACCCGTGTCGGCGTCGATACCGGTTGGCACGTCGACGGCGACGACCGTCGCGCCCGCCTCGCCGGCCTCGTTGATCCGGTGTGCAGCAGTCCGTTCCGGTTCCCGCACCGCGCCAGTCAGTCCGGTGCCGAGCATCGCGTCGACGACGACGTCCGGGGCGTCGCTGTCCGCGGAGCCCTCGCCCGTAGCCAGCGAAAGGTCGCTGGCGTCGGCAACCGTTTCGGTCGCGATCTCCGCGGCTTCGAGCGCGTCCCAGTTCTCGCGGGCGATGTCGGTGCCGATGGACTCGGGACGACCGAGCAGCTGGACGGACACGTCGTAGTCGGCGAGAAAACGGGCGGCCACGAACGCGTCGCCGCCGTTGTTGCCACGGCCACAGACCAGCGTGACGCTGGCGCCGGGGTCGGCCGCGTCGCGGACCTCGCGCGCGACGGCGTTGCCCGAGGACTCCATGAGCTTCGAGCGAGGAATTCCGAGCGCGGCGGCGTTGGCGTCGACGGCCGCCATCCGGTCGGCAGATATCATAGGGACGCCTTCGCTCGCTCGGGGATTAAGCGTAGGGGGAAGGCGGCGAGTGGCCGGCGGGATCAGTCGTCGGAGGAGGCTTCCGCGCGCGAAGTCGTCACGTAGACGCTCGGTTTCTCGACGATGAACTCCTCGATGAAGGCGGTGATGAACACGATCGTCTGGAAGACCAGGTAGAACCAGAGCGTGACGGCCGCGAGGTACTCGCGGGGCTGATGGGAGAGTCCGTCGCGCCAGTCCTGGAGGTAGACGAGCGCGGTGACGACGATGGGGGAGAACCCGATGGCCGTCCAGATCGCCCAGGCGCCGGGGACGTACGTGGCCGTCTCGATGCCGAACTTCGGGAAGACGGCGAGCGGGAGGCCGATGACCACGAAGGCGGGGATGATCGCGTACGAGAACGTGTAGATCGCGTCGGCCTTCTGCGAGGCCGAAACGTCGGGGTTTCGCGGAATCGACGTGATGTACCGGACCGCGACCTGCATCCAGCCGCGGGCCCAGCGCTTGCGCTGGCTCCACCAGGCCTGCAGCGACGGCGGGTTCTCCTCGAAGGTGATGATGCTCGGGTCCATCACGAGGCGCTTGCCGGCCGCGTGGATCTTCGAGGACATGTCGATGTCCTCGGTGAGCATGTCCTCGTCGAACTGGCCGAGCGTGTCGAACACCTCGCGGCGGAAGAACGCCTGGCCGCCGCCGAAGATGGTGAAGCCGCCGATGACCTCGCGGGCGAACAGGTCCGCCTTCTCGGCGATGTGGCGCTCGACCGTCGCGTGCAGCGCCAGGATCGAGTCGTCGGCGTTCGTGCCGTAACAGCGACCCTTGATACACCAGATGTCGTCGTCGGTGTCGAACCAGGCGACTGCGCGGCGGATCGCGTCCGGCCGGTACCGGTGGTCGGCGTCGATCATCGCGATGAGGTCGTGGGAGGCGAACTGGAGCGCGTAGTTCATCGCCTTCGCCTTCCCGCCGCCCGGCTCGTCGCGTTCGACGGCTGTGAATATCGAGTGGTTCGCGGCGGCCTCGCGGCAGATCTCTGCCGTTCGGTCGACCGAGGCTGCCTCGTAGCAGAGAACGACCTCCAGCTTCTCGGCCGGGTAATCCAGGTTCAGACAGGCGTCGATCGTGTCCGGGAGGACGGGCTCCTCGTTGTACGCCGGGATCACGATGCTGACCTCGGGCAGCTCCGCGTCCGAGAGCTTCAGGTTCGGCGTGTTGGCGCCGCGGAACGAGAGGAGCGCGGAGAGGAACGACCTGCCGACGAGCCCCACGAGGCCGACGAGCAGGAGCGTGTTCAGCACCCGCGGATACGCATCGAATACGAGCGTCGGCGCGAGAACGATGGCGACGAGCGCGACAGTTATCGCCGTGTACGACGCCGCCCGCCACAGGGAGAACGTGGCGTCGTCGACGGTTTTGACTTCCATAGCAGGACCATCCAATCGCCCCGCTAAAAGTATAATGATCGTCGGTGTGTCTGGGGACTACCGTTGCCGGAATCCCGGCGTCGCTCGCGAATATTCCAGCGGCGGAGCTGTCCATTCAAACGGACAGCTGGCAAAATTGACCGAAGTGTTTTATTGACGGGGTGAAAAGAATCGGCTATGTCAGGGCTGCTCCCAAGTGACAGGGAGGGGGTGACCGACGAGACGGCCGGCGACGTCAGGGTTATGGAGATCGACGACGCCGACCACCTCATCGAGTCCCTCTCGTCCGAGACAGCCCGTGCCGTTCTCTCCGCCCTCCATCAGGACACCGCCACGGCGTCGGAGCTCGCCGAGACGGTCGACACGTCGCTCCAGAACGTGCGGCACCACCTCGATACGCTCATCGAGGCCGACCTGGTGCGGGTCGTCGATACCCAGTACTCCGTAAAAGGCCGCGAGATGGACGTGTACGGCCCGGTCGAGGACGCCCTGGTCGTCTGCGTGGGCGGCGACTCCGACCACGGATCCCTCGTCGACCAGCTCACGGAACTGGTCGGGGCAGCCGCGCTGCTGGCCGTCGCGAGCCTCTTCGTCCAGTACGCCTTCGAGACGGCGACGACGGGCGCTGGCGGGCCGGAAACGAGCCCCCGCGTCGCCGACAGCATCTCGGCCGCGGAGCCGCTGCTGGGCTTCCTACCTCCAGGTCTCGCGTTCTTTGCAGGGGGCTTGCTGGTACTGCTCGCATTGCTCACCTGGCGTAACCGCGATGTGTTCTCGGGATAATGCCCGGTCGATGGGCTCCAGGGACCGCCCGCGTGACGGTCGTTCTCTTCGCCCTGCTGCTGCTCGCGAGCGGCGGCCTCGCGCTCTCCGTTGCTGGCGCGAGCCAGACCCCTGCGGCTGGTTCACCGGCGACGCTCCCGCTCGATGACGGGATGCAAGGCGAGTCAAGGTCGGTCGTCGGCGCCACTGACGTTCTCGGGAGCGATCACACTGCCAGAGCCCGCGTCGGCGACGGCGACCCGCCAGTTGTGACCGACCTCGAATCGGTCCACGCGAAGGGGGTTACCGGAGAGGGGGTCCGGGTCGGCGTCGTCGGCACTGCGTTCAACAGGGATGCCGACTCCATCGACGGAGCGGTGGTCGCCGCCCACGACGTGACCGCGAATCGACCGGCGTTCGAGCAGGCGGCGAGCACTCGCCACGACACCGCGGTCGCGGAGGTCGTTCACTCGACGGCGCCCGACGCGGGGCTGGTCCTCGTCGAACTCGGCCCGAACCCTTCACTCAGCGAGTACCGCAGCGCGATGCAGTGGCTGGTGAGCCAGGACGTCGACGTCGTCGTCGACTCCGGGAGCTACTTCCCGCGCTCGGCGGCGACCGCCGAGGGCTTCGCCAACGTGACGGACCGGACGGCGTCTGAGGGCGTCGTCGTGGTCACGTCGGCGGGCAACCTCGGGAACCGACACTGGTCCGGGGTCGTCAGGGAACCGGGCTGGGTCGCGTTCGGCGAGAACGGCGCGGAGGCGAACCCGCTCGGCGACGGGCAGATCGCCGACGACGTCTCACTACGCTTACACGCGGACCAGTCGGCTGACGTCCGACTCTACCTCTACCGTCGACACGCCTCACAGCCGGATACAGTCGTCGCGAAAGCGAACGCGAGCGACGGCGTCGCCGCTATCGACGCAACCGTCCCGGAAGGGACCTACTACGTCGCGGTCCGCGTCGCGGGCGACGTCGAGCGGACGAATCTCACGCTCTACGCGCCCTCGCACGACCTCGGCTACGCGGTCGCCTCGGGGAGCGTTCCGGAGACCACCGGCGACGAGGCGATGACGGTCGGAGCGGTCGCCGCCGACGGCTCGATCCGCGCCGACAGCTCCCGCGAGGGAGTCACGCTGGTCGCGCCCGGACAGGCGACGACGTCGGTCGGTGAACTCGAGGGGACGTCGGCGGCGGCGCCGTACGTGGCCGGATCGGTCGCCCTCCTGCAGGCGACGGCCGGCGTCGACCCGGGAGAGGGGCGGCGAATCCTTCTCGCAACGGCCGACCGCAAGGGCGACGTTGCCCGCATCGACCTCGAGGCGGCGCTCGAACGGGCACGCTCGCTGAACGAGTCCGCCGAGTCGCCGACAAACCAATCGGGAACGGCGGCATCGACGAACGAATCTGCCGAATCGCTGGCGGACGGACGGGTCGAATTGTCGGTAGAGGGGTCGATCGCGTTGGCGCCGCCGATCGAGTTCGGGGCGCCGTAACCGGACCCACGGTCCGGAATCGGGATGTGAGCCAGGCCGCCGCCCCCTCCTTTATTCCACGTCAGGCCGTTCACTGAGGTAATGGCCAGTGAACTGGACGCGTGGGTCGACGAGTACTGGGCGTGGGCAGCGATCGCGCTGTTCCTGCTGTTGTCACTGGACCTCCTGATGACGCTGTACGCCGCCGCGGACGTCGGCATCAGCCACGAGTCGAATCCGCTGATGCAGTGGCTGCTCACCCAACCGCTCGTCGTGCTCATCGGGCTTCACCTGGGAGTGGTCGTCGTCGCCGCTATCCTCTTTTACGGGCTGGCGGAGCTCGTCCGGGAGGCTCCCGGACGGCATCGTCGCTCGCTCCGTCTCAGCATCGAGGTGTTCCTCGGCCTGCTCGTCGCGACGGGGTTGTTCCTGTTCGCGAACAACCTGACCGTCATCGTCTATGGTTCGAGCCTGGTTTGAGCCAGGTCGCGTCAGGATGGGACTTCGCCGCGCGGCTACCACTTCTTGTACGGCAGGAACTTCCCCTCGTAGGTTATCCGAACGCGGTCGCCGTCGTCGGCCTCCACGCGGTCGACGTGACACTCGAAGTCGATGGCGGACATGATCCCGTCCCCGAACTCCTCGTGGACGACGGCCTTGATCGCCTCCCCGTACACCTGGGGAATCTCGTAGAGCCGGTAGAGCATCGGGTCGGACGGGATAGTCGGGTCCTCCTCGCCCTTCTTCGGCGGGCGCTGGAGCGCCTTCGCGACGGCCTCGGGGTCTTCGGGTTCGAGGAATTTCACGAGATGCTCCGCTTCCTTCTGGGACATGCTGGTCTCGCCGAACATCGCGGCTGCGACCCAGACCTCGTCGCGATCAACCGCTTCGGCGATGGCGTCGTACGTGACGCCCCGTTCCCGCTTCGCCTCGATGAGCCGCTCCGTGGCCGCCTCGCGCGTGAACATGCCTACCTGCGCGTCCGGAGTGACGGTAAAAGGAATGGCCGACCCGTGCCGAGTTTCGGAGTTAGCGGTAGCAGTGACACCACTCAGCATGCCCAGAAAGCCCAAGCCGTTGAGCAGTCGCGCTTGTAAATAAGGGAGGCAACAGTCGCCTGCGACACCACTCAGCATGCCCAGAAAGCCCCAGCCGCTGAGCGGTTGCGCTGCTCGCTGCGCTCCTCACCCGACTCACTCGCTCCCTCCGGTCGCTCGTTCGCCGGGTTGCGGTGCCTGAGACGAAGTCTCAGACTAGCGAGAGCGAAGCTCTCGCGTCGCTTACGTCGCAGTGCGTCCCGCTCAGCGGCTGCCCCTTTCAGTCCCGCCCGGGAGTGGTGGCCGGGTCGTCGCTCGCGGCGGTTGTTTACCGGTCACGACGCGGGAGCGCAGGTGTGCGTGAGCAACGCGTGGGATGGCGAGCGCTGTGTTGTCCGTCGTGGGCTGCCGGGCGAGCGCGTTCGGCCGAGGGGTTTCGGACCTTTGCGGTGCTGGAGCCCTGTTTCCGTTATACCAACACCCCACCGTGTGTGGTAATACAGAAAACGAACGACGTCGGTTAGATCTCCGTGACGAGGTCCTCGAGCGCCGCGCGGGGGTCGTCCGCTTTGGCGACGCCGGAAGCCAGTAGTACGCCCGAGGCGCCAAGGTCGGCCGCGGCGGTGACGTCCTCGCCGGTCGAGACGCCGGCGCCGCAGAACACGTCGACGTCGTCGTCGACGGCGGCCGCAGCGTCGACCGCACCCTCGACGATTTCGGGGTCCGCAGTGGCGACGGAGACGTCACCGCCGATGAGTTCCGGCGGCTCGACCGCGACGGCGTCCGGTCCGAGCGCGGCGGCTGCCCCGACCTGATTGGGGTTGTTCGCGCACACGATGCTCTCCAGGTCCGCGCGGTCCGTCGCGTCGAGCGCCGCGTCGACGTCGGCGAGCTTCAGTCGGCGCTCGGAGTGGTTGATCAGGGTGCCCTCGGCGCCGTTGTCGGCGACCGCCTCCGCGAGCGTCGAGCCGGTGTGGGAGCCGTGGGCGTTCGGGGAGACGTGCTGGGCCCAGGTTTCCACGCCGGTGTCGGCGACGCGAGCGAGGTCCGCCGCCTGCGGGGCGACGGCGATGCGAGCGTCGGTGGTTTCGGCAACGTCGTGGGCCGCCTCGGCGACGGCGACCGGATCGCAGGGATACGCCTTCAGATTCACGAGGATGAACATACTGGACGAGGACGCCGCGAGCGCATATAGCTTGATACTCCGCGCAATATTCGACCGCGAACCTGCCCCTCGCTCACGTCGGCGCGGCGACCCTTCACGCGCGTTCGGGAGACGACCCCTTCACGCGCGTCCCGGCGCGGCCGCACCTGCGCGGGGCAAAAAGGGATAAGCGTGGGCTTCGAAGGAGGTGTAAGTGTTCGGATGTCACTGATCGAGCTCATCGCCGGCGTCGAGGCCCAGGAGGCCATCCTGACCGTCGTGAACGACGACGGCCAGGCCCGCGACGCGCTGGCGGACCGCTTCGCTACGCGGAACGTCTCCGTCGTCGAGGACGACCTCTCGACGCGATCCGACGGGTTCGCCGTCCTGACGCGGGACGGCGAGTTCGTGACAGCGGTCGAGCTCGACGCGCTACTCGAACCGGACGACCGCACGGACCCCGAGTTCGCTCCGGAGACGTACCGCCCGATCCTCGACGAGCTTGACGAGATGCTGTTCACCTCCTACTCCATCGCGGACATGGTCGCAGCCTCACGCGAGATCGAGGACCGGGCCTGGCGGCTCGGCACCGGCGAAGTCCACGCGGGCTTCCAGACGTTCGGAAACATGGTCGAGCAGGCGGAGATGTACAACCGCCTCGGGGAGTCCGGCGACCTCGACGTTCACGCGTACGGCGCGCCGGAGGGGCCGGTCCCCGACGCGGAGGGGTTCACGGTCCACGTCGAGCGCGCGGCCGAGATCCGCGAAACCTGGTTCGTCGTCTACGACGGCGGCGGGGTCGACGTGAACAAGTGCATGCTGCTGGCCGAGGAACGCGAACCGGGCCGGTTCTACGGCTTCTGGAGCTACGACCCGGAGACAGTCGACGCCGCGGTCGAGCATTTGCACTCGACGTACGCGATCGTCGAATCCGGCGAGGAAGGCGACGCGACTGCCTGAGGCCACCGTCGCCGTCGCCATCGCGATTCTCTCTGCCTCCCTGTGGCCGCCGCAGTCCTCCTGACTAACCCGATAGACGTCACTACAGAGTGGTGTCAGTAGATTCGTCCGCCGTCAAAAGTCGTCCACGTCTCGTCGGCACTTTGTTCGCTGTCACCTCCGCAACGGGCCCACGAGTCGCCCGTAATGGGCCCGCGAGTCGTCCGCAAACGTCGCCCGCGACGGTGGTCGCGGGTCGTCGCCAGCGCGTCAGTCCTTGCGCTTGACGACGTCGCCGAGCGTCATCGACTCCGAGTCGCCCGAGTCCCAGTCCTCGTCGACGTCGCCGCCCTCGATGAGCGTGATCTCGAGCTCCTTCTCCAGCGTCTTCCGGATGTCGTCCTCCGGCAGGGTGTCACCGCGCTCCAGCTTCCGGATGAGGCTGGCCTTCTCGTTCAGCTCGTTGGCCAGTTCTTCCTGGCTCAGGCCGCGGGACTCCCGCGCGTTCCGGATCCGATCGTCGTAGTCGCTGGCGATCTCGTCCATGTGGTCGAACATGTCGCGCCGGCGGCTCGAACTGTCCGAGGAACTCGAACTGGAGCTCGAGCTCGAACTCGAACTCGAGGATTTCCCGCTTGAGGAGGACGTGGAGTACTTGCCGGAGAACGTGGTGGAGGACTCCTGGCGGACTTCCGTTCCGAAGTCCGTACAGGAGTCACAGAGCTCCAGTTCGGCACCCTCCACTTTCGTCGTCGTCAAAGATGCCTGGTTGGCACCACACATTTCACACTGAGGCATATCGCTAGGTAGCGGGCCCGGTCGTATAAAGTGTGCGACGCCGGCCCCGTCGCCCGCGGTCGACCTCCGTCCCCGTGGCGGATTGTTGGGGGAACGGGGGCTCCCGGCTCGACGAGTTACCTGTTCGGAGATGGGCAGTTTCGCCGGGTGGACTACCGGTGGACGACCGGGCCGTCCCTTATAAGTACGCGCCGGGTCCGGTATTCTCATACGGCTACTCGTGGAGGGACCCACTATGGACGCACACATCTCCGACGGCGACGTGCGGGGGACGGTTCGTGCCCCGCCTTCGAAGAGTTACACCCACCGCGCCATCCTCGCAGCCGGGTACAGTGACGGCGCCATCGTCCGGTCGCCGCTCGTCAGCGCCGACACGAAGGCGACCGCACGGGCGGTCGAGGCGTTCGGCGGCGACGCCGTCCGCAACACCGAACGCGACACGTACGACGTGGACGGCTTCGGCGGCGACCCCGAGACGCCGGGCGACGTCGTCGACTGCGCGAACTCCGGGACGACGATGCGCCTCGTCGCCGGGGCCGCGTCACTCGCCGACGGCAAGACCGTGCTCACCGGTGACGACTCGCTCCGCTCGCGCCCGCAGGGGCCGCTGCTCACGGCGCTCTCGGATCTGGGCGCGGACGCGGAGTCGACCCGGAACAACGGGCAGGCCCCGCTCGTCGTCGGCGGGCCCATCGACGGCGACGAGGTGTCGATCCCGGGCGACGTCTCCTCGCAGTACATCACGTCGCTGCTGATGGCCGGCGCGGCGACCGACGAGGGCGTCGAGATCGACCTGACGACGGAGCTCAAGTCGGCCCCGTACGTCGACATCACGATCGAGGTGCTCGACGAGTTCGGCGTCACCGCGGAGCCACTCGGATCGGACGAGGCCGCGGGCGCGGAGGGCTTCCGCGTCGCTGGCGGGCAGCACTACGAACCCACGGACGGCGAGTACACCGTCCCGGGCGACTTCTCCTCCATCTCCTATCTCGTTGCCACCGGTGCCATCGCCGCCGACCCGGACTCCGAGGTCGTCGTCGAGGGCGCGTTCCCGAGCGCCCAGGGCGACACGGCCATCGTCGACGTCCTCGAACGCATGGGCGCGGACGTCGAATGGCGCGAGGACGACGGCGCCATCGTCGTCGGGCGCTCGGACCTCTCCGGGGTCGAGGTCGACGTCGGCGACACGCCGGACCTGCTGCCGACCATCGCGACACTCGGTGCAGTGGCGTCCGGCGACACGCGCATCGTCAACTGCGAGCACGTCCGCCTGAAGGAGACGGACCGCGTCGCGGCGATGGCCGACGAACTGGAGAAAATGGGTGCGAGTGTGACGGAGGAGCAGGACACGCTCATCGTCCACGGCGACGAGTCCGACCTGACCGGCGCAGCCGTCGACGGCCGCGCCGACCACCGGATCGTCATGGCGCTCGCCGTTGCCGCGCTCGCCGCCGACGGCGAGACAGTCATCGACGGCGCCGAGCACGTCGACGTCTCCTTCCCCGGCTTCTTCGACTCGCTGTACGACCTCGGTGCGACTGTCGACCACGTCGGCGAAGGCGGGCCGGACGAGACGCACCCCATTTAAAAGTCTCAGCGGCGTTCGCGGATCGTCCCGTTCAGAACCCTTCGTCGAACAGCTCGCGGGCGACGATGTTCTTCTGGATCTCAGTTGTGCCCTCGTAGATCTGGGTGATCTTCGAGTCGCGATAGAGGCGCTCGACGTCGTGGTCGTTGACGAAGCCGGCGCCGCCGTGGATCTGGACGGCCTCGTTGGCGGCGTCGACGGCGATGCGCGAGGCGAACTCCTTCGCCATCGACGCGAGCGCGGTGAGGTCGCCCGACTCGTGTTCGACCGCCCACGCCGAGCGGTAGGTGAGCCAGCGTGCGGCCTCCGTGTTCGTGTGCATCTCCGCGAGCTTGTGGCGGATGGCCTGGAAGTCGCCGATGGAGCGGTCGAACTGTTCGCGCTCCTCGGCGTACTCGAGCGCGCGCTCCGCGGCGCCCTTCGCGATGCCGACGCCCTGGGCCGCGACCGCCGTGCGGGTCTCGTCGAAGAACTGCATCAGTTGGAGGAAGCCCATCCCGCGCTGGCCGACGAGGTTCTCCTCGGGCACGCGCACGTCGTCGAGGATGAGCTCGGCCGTGTCGCTCGCGCGGATGCCGAGCTTGCCCGTGATCTTGTCCGCCTCGAAGCCGTCGCGGTCGCTCTCGACGAGGATCTGCGAGTAGCCGGAGTAACGGTCGTCGACCTCGGGATCTGTCTCACAGAGGATGACGAAGTAGTCGCCGACGGAGCCGTTGGTGATCCACATCTTGTTGCCGTTGATCACCCACTCGTCGCCGTCCTTCTCCGCGCTCGTTGCGACGGCCGTTACGTCCGACCCGGCCTGCGGTTCGCTGATCGCCGAGCCCATGATCGCGTCGCCGCTTGCAACCTCCGGAAGGATGCGCTCCTTCTGGTCCTCGGTACCGAACTCGATGAGGGCCTCGGCGCCGAAGCCGGCGCTGGAGATACACAGGCCGATGCCGGGGTCCGCAGCGAACAGTTCCTCCGTGAGGATAGCGCTCTCGACGGAGTTGTAGCCGATGCCGCCGTACTCGACCGGGATGTGGGGCGCGATGAGCCCCATCTCCGCGGCCGCGTCCATCACGTCGTGGGGGTACCTCTCCTCGACGTCGTACTCGGTCGCGACGGGTTTGATCTCGTTTTCCGCGAAGCGGCGCACTTCCTCCCGCAGTTGCTGTTGCTCGTCCGTTAAGCCGAAGTCCATACAGAACCGAAGCGACCAGTCACGTTAACCGTTCGCAAACAACGGACAATTCGCGGAGAGTTGTTTTCCGTCCGGAGCGAGGCTCAGTGGCCCTCGACGAACGCCTCGATGCGGTCGGTCGCCTGCTTCAGCTCGCGCATGCTCGTCGCGTACGACACTCGGAGATGCCCTTCGCCGCTCGGACCGAAGACAGAACCGGGTACGACGGCGACCCCCTGCTCGTCGAGGAGCTCCTGTGCGAATTCCTCGTCGTCGCGGCCGCAGTTGGGGAACGCGTAGAACGCCCCCTTCGGTTCGAAGCAGTCGAGGCCCATCTCCTCGAACCGGGAGACGACGAACCGGCGCCGGCGATTGTACTCGTCGACCATGTTCGCGACCTCGTTGTCACAGCTCCGCAGCCCCTCG
Source organism: Halopenitus sp. (assembly GCA_042219525.1). GTDB lineage: Archaea > Halobacteriota > Halobacteria > Halobacteriales > Haloferacaceae > JBDGPU01. The sequence goes on along the minus strand of JBDGPU010000017.1, from coordinate 22,450 downwards.
ATGGCGGCGTGCTGGGCCGTCGTCGGCGCCGACAGCATCGTGTACTGGTGGATCCGGTTCATCGCGTCGATGGCCGACGCGGGCCCGAGCGCGTAGCCGAGCCGGAGCCCCGTCATCGCGTAGGCCTTCGAGAAGCCGTTGACGACGACGGTGCGTTCGCGCATGCCGGGCTGGTTCGCGATGGAGGCGTGGGCGTCGCCGTACGTGAGCGCCGCGTAGATCTCGTCGGCGACGACCCGGAGGTCGTGGTCCCGACAGAAGGCGGCGACCTCGGCGAGCTCCTCGTCGTCCATCGTCACCCCCGTCGGGTTGTTCGGGTAACAGAGCACGAGGAGGTCGGCGTCCTCGGCACCGGCTGCTTCGAGCGCATCGCGCGTGAGCTTGAACTCGTCCTCGGCTCGGGTCGGGACGGACAGCCGTTCGCCGCCCGCGAGGTCGACGCCGGGGCCGTAGGAGATGTACGTCGGCTCGTGGACGGCGACGGTGTCGCCGGGGTCGACGAGCGCCCGAAACGCGAGGTCGACGGCCTCGCTCGCGCCGGTCGTGACGAGACACTCCGTCTCGGGGTCGTACACCTGGTCGTAGCGGTGGTGATGAGCGGTGATCGCCTCGCGGAGTTCCGCCATCCCCCGATTCGACGTGTAGGAGGTCCGGCCGCGTTCGAGCGAGTCGATGGCGGCGGTTCGAACGGCCCACGGCGCGGAGAAGTCGGGCTCTCCCACCCCGAGCGAGATGACGTCGTCGCGGGCCTCCGCCAGCTCGAAGAACTTGCGGATGCCGGATTCGGGAAGCTCGCTGGCGCGGTCGGAGAGCTTCATGGAGAGACGGAGAGGCGGTCGTCGTCGTCGCGGTCGCCGAAGCGGATGCCCCCATCCTTGTACGTCTCCATGATGTAGTGGGTCACCGTCTGGGTGACTTCCGGCATCGGCACGACCTGTTCGGAGATGAAGCGGGAGACGTCCTGCATCGAGTTGCCAGTAACCTCGACGGCGAAGTCGTAGTCGCCGGAGACGAGGTGAAGCGCGTGCGTCGCCGGGAACTTCGCGATCCGGTCGGCGATCTCCTCGTAGTCGGTCTCGCGGTCGAGTTCGACGTTGAGCTCGACGACGGCCCGTACCTGCTGGTCCTCGACGCGATCCCAGTCGACGACGGCCTGGTAGCCGTGGACGACGCCGTCACGTTCCAGCGCCGCGATGGCGTTCTCGACCTCTGCCGGCTCGAGGCCCGTCTGTGCCGCGATGGTTTCCACGCTCTCGCGGGCGTTCGTCGTCAGTACGTCGAGGACCTCCCGCTCGTCGCTCATACGTGTTCTTTCAGCCGGGCCCTCAAAGACGTAGCGACCGACGCAACTTCGGACGAGGGGTGCCCCAGCCGGGCCGTGTCACGGCCAGCCGACCGAATCGCTCTCGGGCGGGCGTTTCCTTCGGATGGGTGTCAGCACCTCGTCGATCGCGTCAAGGAACGCCTCCTGGTGAACCGGGTAGGTGTCGATCGGTTTCGGTCGCGAGTGCGTGTGAATGCGCACGCGCCCGCGACGCCGCCAGGTCCGGGCCAGGCTGGCGAAGCCCGCTACCACGAACGCGAGCCCGCCGAGCAGGGTTCGCTCCACCGAGAGCACACCGAAGCCGACGATGGCAAGTCCCATCAGGAGCTGGAACCAGTCGATGCGTGCGCCTGTCAGTTCGGAATCGATTCGAGCGGGACCGCGACGACGTCGGGGTCGTCGGCCCGTGCGTCGTCGCCGGCGCCGTGCTTGTTGTCACCTGCGTCGTCGCCGGCGCCGTGCTTGTTGTCACCTGCGTCGTCGCCAGCGACGGCTTCGCGAGCGCTCTCGCCGACCAGCCCCTCAGCGCCAGGACCGACGAGGAGTCGCTTGTTGGTGACGACGATGGACCCATCCAGCCGGTCGTAGCCGCTGTAGCGAACCGTCTCGGTGTCGGCGTCGGCGCCGACCTCGATGTCGACGTCGGGGCCGATCGGATCCACCATTGAGTGTTGTTTGCCAGACGGGCGTAAAAAGAACCGCGACCGCCCGCGACGTCGATCGTTCCGCTTCGCGAGGCTCCGACCGGCCTACTTCCGGAGGCGCTCGAAGGCCGTCTCGAACTCGGGTTCGGCCTCGGAGATCTTCTCCCACTGGTCGAGGCCGCGCTCCTCGCGGGTTCCCGGAATCGTGTTGTCGAGGACGAGCGCGATGATCCCGCCGACGGCCATGCCGGTCGAGCCGATGACGAAGATCGTGTCGGCGACGATCCGGCGGCCGAGGATTGGGCCAAGCACGGCGACGCTCCACATGCCCTCGCGGAAGGCGGCAGCCCCCTCCAGCCCGCCGAAGTAGGCCGGGATCGCGAGGCCCGCGAAGAGCGCGAGGCCGATGGTGAACACGTTGCGCTGGGAGTCGAGGTCGACGTACTTCAGATTCGAGATGCCGACGGCCGCGATCTGGCCGAACATCGCGATGAAGAGCCCGCCGACGATGGGTGAGGGGATCGTCGCGACGAACTGGCCGAACGGCCCGATGAAGCCGACGACGATCATCACGAGGGCGCCAATCTGGACGACCCATCGCGACGCGACGCCGGTGATCCCGATGGCGCCGATGTTCTCGGAGTATGAGGTACAGCCGTTGCCGGTGCCCATCAGGCCCGCGAAGACGTTCCCGACGCCCTCCATGCCGATGCCGTGGTTGATGCGCTTCTTCGAGGGTGCGCCGACGCCGGCCAGGCGGGCGACGGCGAAGTAGTCGCCGTAGCTCTCGATGATCGAGGCGACGATGCCGGCGAACATCCCGACGATGAACGAGCCGGTGAACAGCGGCATCCCCCACTGGAGCGGGTGGATCGCGAGCAGCGTCGGCGCGTCGAACGGCGCGGCCAGGTTGACGTAACCGACCGTCTCCGGCCCGTACACGCCCGTCACCGAGAGCACGGCCGCGACGACGTAGGCGGTGACGACCCCGAGCAGGACCGGGAACAGCCGCGCGTAGCGACTGTACTGCTCGAGGTAATGCGAGAAGCCGACGATGAGCACGAGCGTCAGCCCGAGCAGCCACCAGTTCTGGTTCGTCGACGTGATCTGTGGCACGTCGAACAGCGAGAGCCCGATGAGTACGATCACCGGCGCCACGACGACCGGCGAGAGGTACCGCTTCAGCCGCCCCATCAGGCCGACGTAGCCGATGACGACCTGGACCAGCGCTGCGACGATGATCGCGCCCTGGAGCTGTCGGATCGCGATCTCGAAGTCGCCGCCGACGGCGGCGATGATCGCGAGCGCGGGCGCCAGCAAGGCGAAAGAAGCTCCCTGGACGAGGGGATACCGGTTCCCGACCGTCGTCTGCAGCAGCGTCGCGATCCCGGAGACGACGAAGAACGTGCCGACGAGTGTCGCCGACTGCGTCGCCGTCGCGTCCATGGCCCCCAGCAGCACCAGCGGGACGGCGATGTTCGCCCCGACCATCGTCAGGTAGTGCTGGATCCCCAGGAACACCGACTCGCCAAGTGGCGGTTTGTCTTCGATACCATACTCGACGAACGAGGCGGCCTCGCGCTCCCCCGTGCGGCCGCTTTCGACCGTCGCTCCCGACTGTGACGTTTCGTCCGTAGCCATAGTATTTCTCCGGACCCACCTGGGGCCTTACTGCAGATTACTGCCCGGACGACGCCATTAAAAATTCCGAGTCGACGAGCCGAGCCACTGCGCCACAGTATCCCAGCGCAACGTCCGTCAGTGACCCCGCCGTCTGGGCCCTCCCGTAGGTTTATCACCCAGACCGGGACGAACGCGGCCTACTATGACCGACCACGACGGCGTCGATCACACCGATGGAGGGGGTCGTTCGCCAAGAGTACCTACCGACAATACGACGCTCGGAGTCTCGAGAGTTCGTCCCCACCGAGCCCGGCATCCGCCGGCCGCTAACAGCCCTTGCGACGAGGAGCTACCTCGCGACCACAGCCGTGAGCCCGCCGGCTTCGAGCCACGGCAGAACCGGGACGTGACCCACGAACGCTGGAAGGCGATGGCGTTCGTCTGCTTCGTTCTCGTTACTCTGGCGCTCGTCGCCGAAACCGGCGTGCAGCTCGCTGCCGGCGTCGACGTGCTCGCGCTCGGACCCCGCGACGGCGCGCTGCTCCGAAGGATCGACTCCGCGCTGGCGACGACCGCGAGGCGAGCGCGGTACGTCGCCGTCGCCGCCGGCGGATTCGCGGTCGTCGGGGTCGCCGTTGCGACGCTGGTGGCTGTCGCGCGGACGCCCACCTGATCGGGCGAAACGAGAGCGGTGCCCACCGAGCCGTCGGTAGCGGCAGCGCTGGTCGACGAGGGTTCGCGTCGCGGTCGTCGGCAGCGACGCATGGCAACGTCAACTACGACAGCGACAATAGTCGTCGCGCGGAGCCGTCGCGCCCTTTACGGGCGCCCGCGAGTAACCCCACACATGGTCCTGAAGGAATCCGATTCCGAACTCGAACGCGGCGACGCGGCTCCCGACTTTGAACTTCCAGGCGTCGAGGGGGAGACGTTCACGCTCGACTCGTTCGACGCCGGCGCGTTGCTGGTCGTCTTCACCTGTAACCACTGCCCGTACGCGCAGGCGAAGTTCGACCTGCTCAACGAGCTGGCCGACGAGTACGACGACCTCGCCGTCGTCGGGATCAACCCGAACGACGCGACGGAGTATCCGGAGGACTCCTTCGAGAAGATGCAGGAGTACGTCGACGCGGGAACCGTCGACTACGACGCGTATCTCCGCGACGAGTCCCAGGACGTCGCGCAGGCGTACGGCGCCGTCTGTACCCCCGACCCGTTCCTCTTCGGTCGCGTGGACGACGACTGGGTGCTGCGCTACCACGGTCGGCTCGACGACGCGCTCGGGCCGGACGAGGAGCCGTCCGAGTACTACATCCGCGACGCCGTGGATGCCGTGCTTGCCGGCGAGACGGTCGATCTCCCCGATCGGCCCTCGCGTGGCTGCTCGATCAAGTGGACGTGAGAAGCTAACGTCGATTTCGGCCGGCGGGCCTAGTCCTCGTCGTCGATCTCCAGCGATTCGAGGTCGACGTCGGCCGCGTCCGCCAGCAGCTCGCGCGCGTTCTCGACGGCGGCTTCCTTCTTCGCGGGGTAGGCCTCGACTTTGCCACGGAGGGTGATTCCCTGGCCGAGCCGGACGAGGCTGTTGAACGCGGCCTGCTTGTCCAGCCGGAGGAACAGCGAGGTGTTCTCGTCGACGCGCTCGTCCATCTCGCGGATGACTCGGTCGACTTCCTCGATGTCGCCGAGTCTATCGAGGACGTGTCGCATGTCGTCGGCGTTTTCGACGCGGGCCGAGAACACGACGATCCGGTCGCCGTGGTGGCCGACGTTCTCCGTACGGCTTAACTCGAAGTCTTCGGGGAGGAAAGTGCGGAGCGCCTCCTCGACGCGCTTGTCGTCCTCCGTCGCGTACGAGAACGTCCGCAGGTCGATGTAGTGGAGTGGGACTCGAGACATGGAGGCGCTCAGATCGGGGTTATTCCGCGTCCTCGTCGGCGTCTTCGTCGACCTCGACGTCGGCTTCCTCGGCGGCTTCGAGCGAATCGGCGTCGACGCCGGCCTCCTGGCCGTCCTCGAAGCTGACGATGTACGTGTCCTCGCCGAACATCGTCTCCATTACCTGCGTGACCGTGCCGACGTCGCCGTCGTACTCACTGTGCTTGTCGTGCAGAACGACCTTGTCTTCCTTCTCAAAACTCATGTGTTGCGTTTCCCACGGCGTCGTTAAAAGAACGTGGATCCGATTCCGGAACGCGGGCGGCGCTGTCGTGGTTCGTTCGAACGGTCGCCTCAGTCCGCGAAGCCGGCGGCGCGGTGGAATGGCTTGCTGGCGATAGTCTCCCGGAGGTCCGCGAGCGATTCGCGGCCGGCGTCGCTGGCGACGTCCATCACCGCGAACACCTCCTGCCGGGACACCTTCACGCCGGTTTCCGAGAGCGCGTCCTCGGGGCGGTGACCGAGCTCGCGGAGGGTGCCCACGGCCAGCAGGAACGGCACGCTCCAGGCCGCCATCGTGTTGCCGTGGCGCATCGGCATCGTCTCGAGGTACGCTTGCGCGTCGTCGAGGAACGACCGCGCGTGATCGGCGGTGCGGTCGACGGCACGAGCGGACTCCTCCCGGTTGTCCGGTTCGATGACGTCCTCCTGAGCGACGCCCTCGGCCTCGAGCCATTCGGCTGGTATGTAGACGTTGTTTTCCTCCGTGTAGTCGTCGTAGACGTCCTTCGAGACGTTGACGAGCTGGAGCAGCAGGCCGAACTCCTCGGCGGTGTCGTAGAGGCGGTTCACACGCTCCTCGGCGACGTCACCGCGGGTCAGCAGGTTCGTGATGAGGTTGCCGACCGTCCCGGCTGCGTAGTGGCAGTACTGCTCGAGTTCGGCGCGGTCGTCGATCCGGAGCCCGCCGGCGTCGGCGTGCCGCTCGACGAACATCGCCATCCCGTCGATCATCTCCCGGACCGGCGGGACGATGGCGGTCTGGACGTGCGCCGGCAGCTCCTCGAACGTCGCGAGGATGGTCGGCGCCTCGGCGACGACCGTCCAGTCGTCCGAGCGCTCGCTTTCGGCCGGGACCCATTCGTCGACGGCGGTCCGGAACTCGGTGATGGTCGTGTCGTCGTCCTCGTCGAGGACGGCGTCGTACGTGCGTAGCAATTCGGCCTGCTCCGCGGGGGGGATGTGGGCGGCGTCCTCGACGGTGTCCGCGACGCGGCAGAGGAGATACCCGAGACAGATCTGGGTCGACATCGGTTCCTCCAGCACGTCGACGGTCAGCGCGAAGGTGCGTGAAACGCCCTGCACCGCCTCGTTGCACCACGCGAGGTCAGGTTCACCGGGAGAGTGGTCGCGTCCGCTCATTCAGATATATCGTTTACGCGCAGACGGCATAAAAAAGTCTCGTGGGCGCGAAGGCCACGGAACCCGGTGGGTCGCCGGCGGCGGCGCAGCTCCCTCCGTCGATTAGCTCGCTTCCCGCCGATTCGTGTGAAGGGTTAACTCGGTTTCTCCGCTGGCTCGTCGCGCTATCGTCGCCAACCGAGATTTCCCGGATGGACGTTCGTGTAGAAACGTCTAAGGACGGCCCGCCGAACTGGCAAGTATGGACTTCACGCTCTCTCCGGAGCAGAAGCAGATCCGCGACACCGTCGCGGAGTTCGTCGACGAGGAGGTCAAGCCGCGGGCCGCCGAGATCGACAAAACGGACGAGTTCCCCGCCGACCTCATCGACGAGATGAGCGAACTCGGGCTGATGGGCATGCCGTTCCCGGCCGAGTACGGCGGCGCCGGCCTCGATTATCACGCCTACGCCATCGGCCTCTCGGAGATCGCCCGTGGCTCGGGCGGGCTCGGCACCGTCGTCGCCGCCCACACCTCCCTCGCGGGCAACATGGTCTACGAGTTCGGCGACGAGGCTCAGAAGGAGGCGTTCCTCACGCCGCTAAACACCGGCGAGGACATCGGGGCGTTCGCGCTCTCCGAGGCGGAGGCCGGCAGCGACGTGCCGTCGATGAAAACGCGCGCCGAGAAGGACGGCGACGAGTACGTCGTCGACGGCGGGAAGCTCTGGATCTCGAACGGCTCCGTCGCGGACACGGTCACGCTGTTCGCGAAGACCGACCCCGACGCCGGGCGCGACGGGATCTCGGCGTTCGTCGTCCGCCCCGAGGAGGACGACGGTTTCATCGTCGAGGGCACGGAGGACAAGCTCGGCGACAAGGGCTGTCCGACGGCCGAGCTCCGCTTCGACGACATGCGGATCCCCGAGGACCGCCTCCTCGGCGAGGAGGGTGACGGCTTCGTGCAGGCGCTGAAGACGCTCAACGGCGGCCGGATCACCATCGCGGCTCGCTCAGTTGGGATCGCGCGCGCGGCGCTCGAGGACGCCGTCGAGTACGCGGGCGACCGCGAGCAGTTCGACCAGCCGATCGGCGAGTTCCAGTCGATCCAGCACAAGCTCGCCGACATGGACACGAAGCTCCAGGCCGCGGAGCTGCTGATGCACAAGGCCGCCGACCGGAAGATGCGCGGCGAGGACTTCATCAAGGAGGCGGCGCAGGCGAAGCTGTACGCCTCGGAGATCTCCCGCGAGGTCGCCAACGAGGCGATTCAGGTCCACGGCGGCTACGGCTACACGAAGGACTTCCCGGTCGAGCGCTACTACCGGGACGCCAAGCTCAACGAGATCTACGAGGGCACCTCCGAGGTGCTCCGGAACACGATCGGGCAGCAGCTGCTGGACTGAGCACGCGCGACTGTCGCCGCCGCTTTCCTCGCTGCTCCGGAGTCGAACTCCTTTAAGTCCGGGCTGCACAACGTCGAGGTGAGAATGGAGTTGCTCGTCGTCGGCGCCGGGGAGATCGGCCGCTGGATCGCCGACACCGTCGAGGCCGACGTCGCGTTCACCGACCGCGACGAGACCGTCGCACGCGACGCCGCAGCGACTGCCGCGGCCGACGACGCCCGCGCAGTCCCGACGGACACGACGGAGACCTTCGACGCGGTCTGCCTGGCCGTCCCGATGTCGGCCGTCGCCGACGCCGTCGCGGAGTACGCCGACAACGCGAGCGAAGCGATGGTCGACGTCTCCGGCGAGATGGCGACCCCCATCGCGGCGATGCGGGAGCACTGCCCCGACTGCCAGCGCGCCAGTTTCCATCCGTTGTTCGCGCCCCCGCGGGTTCCCGGCAACGTCGCCGTCGTCGTCGACGACGGTGGACCGGTCGTCGACGCCATCTGTGAGGACGTCGAGCGCCAAGGCAACGACGTGTTCGAGACCACGGCCGCAGAGCACGACGACGCAATGGAGACCGTGCAGGCGGGCGCGCACGCGGCCATCATTGCCTGGCGCCTCGCGGGCGAGGACGTGCGCGAGGAGTTCCATACGCCCGTCTCCTCGGCGCTCGACGACCTCGCCGACACCGTCACCGAGGGGTCGCCCGCGGTGTACGCGGAGATTCAGCGTGCCTTCGAGGGCGCCGACGACGTCGCCGAGGCGGCCCGGGACATCGCCGACGCCGACCCCGAGGAGTTCGAGGCCCTCTACGAGCAGGCCCGCCGCGAGGGCGTCGAGCGCGACCGTCACGACTGAGAGACCGAGCAGATCACCCAGCACCGCCGCCTTTCACCATGATAGACAGAGACGCCGTCCGTAACAACGCCAAGTACCTCCGTAACGTCCGCCCGATCGACCCCGAGGAGATCGCCGAATACATTCCGGGCGGCGCGCACCCCGCCGTCGTCCGCCAAACCCTCCGAGAGGAGGCGTACGACCTCGCACTCCGGGAGACCGACGAGGGCACCTTCGTCCCCGTCGAGGACGAGCCGGTCCCCCAGCCCGGCTGGCAGCCCCGCGAGTTTCCCGAGCCGTACAGCATCGCGCTGGAGAACCTCCTCGTCGAGGAGTACGGCGCCAACTGGCACCGCGGTGACTCCGGCGACCGTCTCCGCGAGGCGATCCGGAAGCTGAAGGAGGACTACTACTACGAGAATGAGGTCGCGTACGACCACGAGGCCGCCCTCGGTTACGCGATCTACCACCTCCCCGACTACTACGCCGCCATCGGCTACGTCCTCGACGACCTCACCGAGAACGCCCTCCTCGACCGCACGATCCGGGTCCTCGACGTTGGCGCGGGCACCGGCGGGCCGGCGCTGGGGCTCCACGACTACCTCCCCGACGACGCCGTCGTCGACTATCACGCGGTCGAACCGAGCGCCGCGGCCGACGTGCTCACCCAGCTCCTCGACGAAACCGGGCGCAACTTCCACGAGACGATTCACCGGGAGACGGCCCAGTCGTTCTTCGGACTCGACGGTGGCGACTCCAGCGCCGCAGCCGATTCTGAACCCGAATTCGATGACGAGCCCTTCGACCTCGTGCTGTTCGGCAACGTGCTCTCGGAGATCGAGGAACCGGTTCCCGTCGTCGAGGCCGGCATCGACGCGCTCGCGGACGACGGCACCGTGGTCGGCCTCGCGCCCGCCGACCTCAATACGGCAACCGGGCTCCGTGAGATCGAACGGGAGGTCGCTCCACCTGATGGCGACGTGACGGTGTACTCGCCCACGCTCCGGCTCTGGCCGGACGCCGCACCCTCGGATCGCGGCTGGAGCTTCGACGTGAAGCCCGACCTCGACGTCCCGGCCTTCCAGCACCGCCTCGACGAGGCGGCCACGCGGGCCGACGAGGAGGACCTCGGCGAGTTCCGCAACGTCGACGTCCAGTACGCGTACGCGATCCTCCGGACCGACGGCGAGCGTCGGGTCGACGTGCACGCCGACTCGGAGCGACAGGCTCGCATGGCCGACTCGGACGAGCACGTCACGGACCGCATCAACCTGCTGGCGGTGAAGCTGAGCCACGACCTCGCCGACGGCGGGAACCCCCTGTTCAAGATCGGCGATGGTTCCGAGTCGGTCGAGCACTACGCCGTCAGCACTCGCGAAACGAGCCTCAACCGTGACTTGCTGGCGGCCGACTACGGGTCGGTGCTCTACTTCGAGAACGCGCTCGTCCTGTGGAACGACGACGAGGAGGCCTACAACGTCGTCGTCGACGACGAGGTCCTCGTCGACCTCGTGGCCCCGTGACGGCTTGATCTTACAAGGGTCCGCTCAGGGCTCCGACGGCGACCCTATCCTCGGCGCGATCACGCGAACAGCCGGCAGCAACGCGACCGCGATACCGATCTCCAGCCCGCCGACGAGGAGGAACGCGACCTCGTAGTCGAAGGCCTCGCTCGCCAATCCGCCCACGAGGAAGCCGGTGAGGAACCCGAGCGAGCCGAACACGTTGAACAGCCCCATCGCGGCGCCGCGCTCGGCCGGGGCGACCAGGTCCGTCACCAGCGCCATCGTCGCCGGCGCCATCAACGCGCCACAGACCCCGACGAGTAGCATGAAGCCGGCCGCGAGGGCGTACGTCGGCGAGAGCCCGACCCCGAGAATGACCACACCGTACGCGAGCGAGCCGGCGACGACGGGATAGAAGCGACCGATTCGGTCGGAGAGGATCCCCATCGGGTACTGGAGGACCGCGAACGGGAGGAAGAACAGCGCGAGCGTGAGCCCGGCGCCGAACGCATCGAGGCCGAATACGTCGCGGAAGTAGAACACGCCGACGAGTGAGAAGAACCCGGCCGTCAGCCGGTCGATAAAGCCGAACGCGTAGGGAACGAGCAGCCCCGGCATCGACCGAACGCGACGACCGACCTCGGCGAAGCCGGGTGAATCGTCGCCCTTGACGACGCGGTCGGTCGTCGTTGCCGCGAGGAGGCCGGCACCGAGCAGCATCGCGGCGCCCGCGTACACGGGATAGAAGGGGTCGATGTCGGCGAGGGCGCCACCGACGACGGACCCGAGTGCGGCACCGAGGCCGATGGCGATGCCGGCGGCGCCCATGTTGCGCCCGTGGCCGCCGCCGAGGTCCATCAGCATCGTCATGCCGAGCGAGAACGCGCCGATGGTCATGGCCCCGCCGAGGACGCGAACGGCGAGGGCGCCGACGAACCCGACTCCAAGCGCCGGCAGCGAGGCCAGGAGGAGATAGGCCGCCGCGCCGCCGACAGCGCCGGCAACGACGAGCGGAACACGCCTTCCAAGCGCGTCGCTCGCTGCCCCCCAGACGCCCGCGAACGTGACGAACGCGGCGAACTCCGCGACGAGGAACCACATGCCGGCGCGGATGTCGGTCGATGCGCCGAGGGCAGTGATGAGGTCGGGGACGCCCGGATAGATCAGCACCTGTGAGACCAGCACCGCCCAGACTACCGTGGCCAGTCGGCGACGGTCGGCAGCGAGGGTGCCGTCAGTCATCGCTGGCGCTAACGTGCCGGCGCATAAAAGTCTCCTTTCATCGCCCGCGTGCCGCCCCGACGACCTGCGATCGCGCTCGCTGGCAACGGTGGACGCACCGCTGTTCGAATCCGTTGTCGGGAAAAGTCGGGCCGAGAATCAGCCCGTGGTTCGAGGTCCCACCCCAGCGAACGATGCGTCGTCGCGGTCGGTCGTCTAGACGCGCTTCGATCGTGCCTCCCGGACGCTGGCGCCGTCCCGGACCTTGTCCTCACACCCGGGGCAGACCCGAACGTTCTCGAAGCCGGGTGGCGCGAACACTCGTACGTACCGCTCCGTCACGAACGAACCACAGTTGCTGCATTCCGGCATGTCAACACACCATACGAATTCACCATAAGTATGGTTTTGGGCCGACACGTTCCGTGATTCCGCGTGAATCTACCGCCCTCTAGTGGTTTGATTGGGAACTCTCTAGTGAGGGACGTGATTGATTCGAGAGACGTTCGGTGGAGGGTTCACCCGCGACGACCGTGGCTGGAAGCCGTCGTCCGATCGTTTCCGTTACTGCGACGTCACTGCGTGGCGAACTTCTGGCGAACTTTCTCGATCTTCGGGTCGGCGTTGAACGTGCAGTAGGCGTCGCCGGGGTTCTTCTCGTAGTAGTTCTGGTGCTTCTCCTCCGCGCGGTAGAACGTCTCGATCTCCTCGACCTCGGTGACGATGTCGTCCTCGTAGACGGCCTCCGCCTCCAGCTCCTCGATGTACTCCTCCGCGATCCGCTGCTGTTCCTCGTCGTGAGTGCAGATGATCGACCGGTACTGCGAGCCGACGTCCGGTCCCTCCCGATTCAGCGTCGTCGGGTCGTGGACAGTAAAGAACACCTTCAGCAGGTCGGAGTACGCGACCTCGTCGGGGTCGTACTCGATCTGCACGACCTCCGCGTGGCCGGTGTTGCCGGTGCAGACCTGCTGATAGGTCGGGTCCTCGACGTGGCCCGCGGCGTAGCCGGAGGTGGCGTCGAGGACGCCGGGGACCTCCTCCAAGGCCGCCTCGACACACCAGAAACATCCGCCGCCGAACGTCGCGGTTTCAGTCGTCGTCATGCGCTCACGTAGGATGTGGAGGGATAAAGGCGCGTCGGGGCCGGTCAGCGCTGCAGCCGTCAGCAACGCGGTTCCTGCGGCTTGGTCCCTGCTCCAACCTTGCTCAGCCGGCGTTCCGGTCCCGCCAACGTTCGCCTGTGAACGGTACTTCTTTGCCTAACCCACCGAACGATCCGATATGGTTACGCTGGGACTGGTGGTCGCGGAGTTCAACGAATCGGTGACGGAACCGATGGCCGAGGCGGGCCGCGATGCCGCCGCGGAACGGGACGCCGAGGTCGCCGTCGAGCAGCAGGTGCCGGGCGTGTACGACAGCCCGCTGGCGGCGGACCGGTTGGCTCGCCGCGAGGACGTCGACGCGGTCGCCGTGCTCGGAGCCATCGTCACCGGCGATACCGACCACGACCAGGTAATCGCGCAGTCGACCGCTGATTCCCTGACCGAGATCAGCCTGGACCGCGACACCCCGGTCACCTTCGGCGTGAGTGGCCCGGGGATGTCGGGAGCCGAGGCGCGCGAGCGCATCGACAAGGGCGCGGAAGCCGTTCACGCCGCGATCGATCTGGTAGAAACCCTATGACGTACGAGTTCTCAGACCGCATTCAACGAGTCGAACCGAGCGCAACGCTGGCCATCTCCAACCTCGCCGCCGAGAAGGAGGCCGAGGGCGCCGACATCGTCGACCTCTCCGTCGGCGAACCGGACTTCCCGACGCCCGACAATGTCGTCGAGGCCGGGAAGGACGCCCTCGACGCGGGCCACACCGGCTACACCTCCTCGAACGGCATCCCGGCGCTCAAGGACGCCATCGCGGAGAAGCTCCGGGGCAACGGCATCGACGCCGCGGCCGACGAGGTCATCGTCACCCCCGGCGGCAAGCAGGCGCTGTACGAAACCGTCCAGACCGTCGTCGACGACGGCGACGAGGTCGTCCTCCTCGACCCCGCGTGGGTCTCCTACGAGGCGATGGTGAAGCTCGCCGGCGGGGACCTCACTCGCGTCGACCTGGCGCCCCACGACTTCCAGCTGGAGCCGGCCCTCGAGGAACTGGGCGACGCGGTTTCGGACGATACCGAGCTGCTCGTCGTCAACTCGCCGTCGAACCCGACCGGCGCGGTCTTCTCGGACGACGCGCTCGAGGGCGTCCGCGACCTCGCCGTCGAGCACGACCTCTCCGTCATCTCCGACGAGATCTACGAGCGGATCACCTACGGCGAGGACCCGACGTCCCTCGCGAGCCTCGACGGCATGGCCGACCGCACCATCACGATCAACGGCTTCTCGAAGGCGTTCTCGATGACCGGCTGGCGGCTCGGCTACCTGCACGCGACCGAGGAGTTCGTCGGTGAGGCGGGCAAGCTTCACTCCCACTCCGTCTCCTGCGCGACGAACTTCGTCCAGCACGCGGGCGTCGAGGCCTTAGAGAACACGGACGAGGCCGTCACGGAGATGCGCGACGCCTTCGCGGAGCGCCGCGACCTGCTCGTCGACCTCCTCGCGGACCACGGCGTCGACGTCGCCGTCCCCGACGGCGCCTTCTACATGATGCTCCCCGTCGACGACGACGACCAGGCCTGGTGTGAGGCGGCCATCGAGCAGGCCCACGTCGCCTGCGTCCCCGGCTCGGCGTTCAACGCAGATGGGTTCGCGCGAATCTCGTACGCGGCCAGCGAGGAGCGCCTGCGTGAGGCCGTCGAACGGCTTGTCGACGCCGACCTTCTGTAGGAGCAGTTTCAGACGACGGAATTCTCGGTTTCGCGGTATTCGTTATATAGCGTGTAACTCGGAAATTCCGAGTCGCAGATAACTCGCTCTTTTTCGGGTTATCGATTATCGTCGCGAGCGACACCACTCAGCATGCCCAGAAAGCCCCAGCCGTTGAGACGGTCGCTTTCTGCGTGGTACGTTTGGTTGTCGTCGCTTGCGACACCACTCAGCATGCCCAGAAAGCCCCAGCCGCTGAGGCGGTCGCGCTGCTCGCTGCGCTCCTCACCCGCCTCGCTCCCTCACTCCGTTCGGTCGCTCGCCGGGATTGCGGTGCTAGCGTCGCAGGGCGTCCCGCTCAGCGGCTGCCCCTTTCAGTCCCACCCGCGAGTGGTGGCCGGGCGTCGCTCGCGGCGGTTCTTCGGCGGTCGTCGCTCGCCGGCTTCCCGGCGTGCGTTGCGGAGCGGTTGGCGCGCGCGAGCAACGCGTGCGAGGGAGGGCGGGGCGCGCCGAGCAGTGCGATGCCGGCCCGCCCCGACCGAGGCTGGGGAGGACTGAGGCATTGCGGTTGCTGTGCTGTCGCGGTCGCGGTGCCGTCGCGGTTGCTGTCGCTATCGCGGTCCTGGCGGACTGAAAGGGCGATGGCCGCTCTCGTGAGCGGCGAGGGACCGGAGGTCCCTCGGGCAGCCGGCGCGCTTCCAGCGCGCCGGCGACGAAGCGAACGAGACCATGGAAGTCGCAGCCCGGACCCGTCCGTCGGGCGGTGCGGAGAGACGCAACGGAACGCCCGGACCGTCTTCCAGTGGTCGCGCCGAAGGGGAGTCGCTGAGCCGACCTCTATCCGCGCCGGGCGGTGCGGAGAGGCGCGGATATGTCGCTTCGCGAGAAATCGAAGATTTCTCGGAGCCCGAAAATCTCCGATTTTCGAGGACAGCGACCGCGAGCGGCCGAGGGCTTTCTGGGGGTTCGCGGTGCTGAGAAGTGCAGCAATGTCTGCACCTGTCCGTTTTATAAATGACAGGGTAGAGAACTTTTCAGATTTTAATCTCGAAAACGATAGCGCCTGGACTAGCTGATTTATAAGCAAAGGCGACCACTGGCACTCCAGCTTCACGCAGAGAAGTGAAAACAATCAGGTACGTCCTTACGCGATATCCCGACTCGTATCGATGGTGACGGAGTCGGCTAGCTGCAGCTTCACCGGCTCCTCCAGGGCAGCACCACCGCGGAACTTCGGAACCGCGAGGCGGTTCTCGACCTCGTTTGCAGTGATCGTCGTTCTGAGGTCGAAAACGACGTCCGAGACGTTCTTGGTCATGTCCCGGTTCTCGGGGATCATCTGGCCTTTCAGGGCGTGCAATACCGCAATCCCGCCGGTGTTGACCATGTGCGTCTGCAGTTCGTTGAGGAACCGGCGGTAGCGGGAGTGCTCCGACCGTTCGAGGGGGTCGAGCACGTCGATGATGAGGTTCGCCTCCTCCGGGAGCGTTGACACCAGGCTGTTCGCTTGATCGAGCGCGGCGTCGCCGCCGACGTCGCGGACGGTCGGCGACCCGACGCGCGTCTTCGTCTTCTCCATCCCGTCACGCACCGCCTGCTCCGAGCGGATCGACGTCAGGTACAGCGTTCCGCGGGCCGAGGTGATCTCGTAGAGGAACAGTTCCGACTGGCTCGCAGGGTCGGCCGTCAGCGTGACGATACTCCCGGCCGGGATCCCACCGCCTAGCTGGCGGTCGAGAACGTTGATCCCGGTCGGAAGCCGTTTCATGCACAAGAAAAAGTCCTCCAGGGTTAATTGTTTATCGGCGCGAAGGGTGGCGAGGGCCCCGGATCCACCGCTTTCGTCTGACATCCGGCTTTCCAGCGTCACCCAGAACACGCTGCCGGCCGCCGACAATCAGCAGTCTGGGCTGCGGCGGATCTGAGTGACTTCCTTCGCGACCGCATGGTATGCGGACGCGACACCGGACTGATCCAGCACGGGCGGGTCCGCAGTTGGAATACAGCCGACGACAGGCGCGTCCAGCGCGGCCTGAATGCCGTCAGGCGGTGAGTCGGCGCCGCAGACGACCGTCCCGACCGGGGGCGCATCCAGCGTGCGCGCCATCGCGGCCGTCTTCATCGTGTCGCGTATCGCTGCCGGCTGTGGCGTCGTCACGAGCAGCGTCGCGTCCGCGACCGATAGCGGCGCCGTCGCATCGGGACTCGCGCCGGCCGGACAGTCGACGACGATCTGCCCGCTGTCGACGTGCCCGCAGTCGATTTCCCCTCCGTCGCCTTTCCCGCACGCGCCGATCTCGACCCCGCGGATTCGCGCTAACCAGTCGGCGACATCGCACTCGCTCCGTGTCTCCGGGGCCGGGACGATAGTCAATCCACCGAGCCGCTCGATTCGTACGGGTTCCGTGTCGATAGCCGGAGTTGCAGAGCAACTGGAGACGCGCGCGTCCTGCCTCTGGTTTCCGTCCTCGTCCCGATCCCGGTACACCGCCGCGAGCCGATGGAGGTTCGGGAGATCCCAGTCGGCGTCGACGGCGAGAGGTCGGCCGGGCAGCGCGGCGCCGACACCGAGCGCTGTCATCGTCTTTCCGCAGCCACCCTTGCCCCCGGCGATAGCGAGCATACGTCCTCTGGCGCGTTATCGGTGAAAAGGGTACGTCGGGGGCGACGCGACTCGGTAGTCGGCATCGTGGAAAAGTGGAGTCGAACGAGTCGACGTGAGAGACCGCCGACGCGGTCGTCGGCCTCCGGAAACGTGGTGTGTTCAGTTCTGACAGCAGCCGCCGGCCTCGCCGCCGAAGTCGACGGCGAGGGGTTCGGAGATCGCCTCGTTGACGGCTTCGAGCGACTCCTCCAGCTCCGCCTGCGCTTCGAGGAACTCCTCCATCACGGGGATGGAGTGGAGCTCCTCCTGGGCGTTCTGCACGCGGTGGAGGTCCGACTGGGTCGCCTGCCCGGACTGGCGAGCTGTCATGAACTCCTCACGGAGCTGCTCGAACTCCGCGATCTGCTCCTGGACGTCCTCGTCGTTTTCGACGGCTTCCTGGGCCGATTCGAACCGCTGGTATTCCGGCGTCTCAGCGATCCGCTCGCCGAGCTGCCGACCGAGGTCCTCGATGGTCAGCTGTTCAGCGCTCATAGATGGCGGTTACGGTCGCGCGCGTTTCAACCTGCCGGAACTGTCGAATCCGAAGGCCGGAATCGCCGAATCCGAAGCCGGGATCCCCCACAGTGGGGGAACACTTGTTTATCCGCAGTCCGTCGCATCGGGTGTGCCCCCGCTCTCGGCGTCGACGTTTGCTCGAAAGTTCCGCTGGCAGTGGGCTGCGACCAAACGCGCCCTCCTCGCCGACCTCTGGGAAGCGCGTGGCTTCGACACCCACGTCGACGACGAAGCCGAAGTTATCGTCGCGGAGCGCAATGGCGAAACCGTCACCATCGGGGTCGTCGGACCGCTCGCGCGTTCCCCGCCCGACGCGGACGTCCTCGTCGCGACCGGCCCCCTCACCGGCCGCGCGGAGTCAGTCACGACCTCGATGGACGCGGAGCTGCTGAGGCCTGCGGACATCCACGAGCAGTTGCTCTACGGCGTCGACCGCGAGGACGGCAACCGGATCGCCCGTGAGTACCTCGACACGGAGCTGACCGTCCCGCCGAGCGCGCCCGATTCGGGCCCCGACTACTCACGGGTCGTCGTGCTGGTGGCCATCGTCGTCGCCGTCGGCGCGGTGGTCGCCATCTCCGGCGTCGGCGGGCCCTTCGCAGAGGAGCGAACCGAGGAGTTCCCGACCCCGGAGCCGGCGGACCAGACCCCCACCGAGTCCGCTGGTTCGTCGGTGTCGACGGCGACGGACGAGTCGACGGATGCCTATCCCGCCGGACTCGACGGCGCCGGCGTCCAGAACGCGAGCGAGTTAGCGGCAGCTCATCGGACCGCCATCGAGAACCGCGAGCGACGGGTCGAGACGTTCTATCGCGGCCCCGGAAACACCACGACGTTACCGGGAATCGTCCAGCACAGGGTAACCGGCTACTTCCACTCGTCGACCCGCTTCAACACGACCTTTCAGGTGGTCGAACTCCAGAACGGGAGCCGGGCCAACCGAACGGTTCGGTACTGGGCCGATGGGAGCACCCGACACCGGCTGGTCGAAACGGAGAACGATTCGAGCTACTCACAAACGCCGCTTTCGGGCCGGTCCATCGTCGTCGCCGTCGAGGCCTTCGTCAATCGGATCTACCTGGGAGCGCTCAAGGCCAACGAAACGAGCGTCGAGACGGTCCGGCAATCCGGCGTGACCGTTCACCGGATAACCGCCGCTGGCGACCCAGAGGGGTACCGGGACGAGGTTACCAACTTCCGCGCGGTCGCCACGATCACTCCCGACGGGCGCCTGATCCGGCTGTGGGTGGAGTACACGCACGTGCCGACCGGCGAACCGGTGCGCATCGAGGTCAAGTACAGCAAGATCGACGAGGTTCCGCCCCCGCCGAGACCTGAGTGGGTCGACGAGCAGACTGACTGACTCGACAGTCTGTGTTCAGCTCTTAGAACGCCGCTCGCCGGTCAATTGACTACTCGATCTGTGACTGGACGAACGCGACGACGTCGCTGAGTTCGTCCGGCCCGATCCCGTGGCCCGCCTCGTACGTCTCGTAGGTGACGTCGGCGCCGACTTCGCGGAGTCGCTCGGCGGCCGCTTCCGCGCGGTCGATGGGGATCACGCGGTCGCCGGTCCCAGCGCCGACGAAGACCGGCTTGTCCTCGATGCCTTCGGGTGCCAGGTCGCTGTGGAGGTCAGCGAGGTAGCCGTGGAGCGCGACGGTCCAGGCGTAGCGGTCGGGGTTCTCGAGCAGGAGGCCGAGGCTCGTGATCGCCCCCTGGCTGAAGCCGAGCAGTCCGAGGTTGTCGGCGTCGAGGTCGTACTTCTCGACGGCGGCGTCGACACTCTCGGAGACGAGGTCGAGGCTCCGGCGGAAGTCCTCGGTGTCCGGCTGGCTCTGGTGGAGTCCGCCACCGGAGAGGTCGAGTTCGTACCACGTGTAACCGCCCTGCAGGCGGTCGGGCGCGCGGAAGCTGACGACGTGGAGGTCGTCGGGCAGTTCGCGCGCAACCGGCAGCAGGTCCTCCTCGTCGGCACCGCGACCGTGCAACACGAAGACGGCGGGCTCGCCGCCAGTTGCGTCTTCGGGGGCGACGTGAACGTGTTCGAGCGGAATTTCTGGCATACTCGTTATGGGTTCCCCCGACGTTTGTGCGTGTCGTCTCCGGCGAGGCATTGGCCCGAGCGTCGGCTGACGCCCGTCGCTTCGACCGGCATCACCGTTGATAATCGATGCCGGCACGACGACCACGGGAGATCGTCAGCGGAATTGGATTCGGCGCCCAGCCACCGGAATGAGCCTGCAAACGGTCCGATAAACTATCTAAACGGAGTGAACGCACCGCAACCTTCTGGCAGCATTATACCGGTACGCGCTCTTTGATGAGATACACCGATGACACGACGCGTCGTCCTCCTGACAGCCGATCGCGATACGCACCGTCGCGTCGAAGCGGCCCTGGCAGGCCGGCGGGTCGAGGTCGTCGACCCGACCTGTCGCGAGGCTCGGGAGGAGGGTGTCGTCGGTGACGTTGCCGTCGTCGACACGGAGACCTGCGGTGGTTCGCCGACGGACTTCGAGGCGGACCGCGTCGTGGAGCTCACCGCAAACTGCGGTGAGCCGAGCGCGCTCTGCGTCGAGAAACCCGTCGAGTCCGACGCGCTGTGTGAGGCCGTCGACCGGGCGTTCAAACGCCTCACGTACGTCGAGGGGCTCGACGCGTTCACTGCGGCAGCGACCGGGCACCACCGAGGGGCTCCCGATGCCGGGCAGGCATCACTCGGGGAGTCCCTCGGCGAGCTAGTGGAAGGGTTCGATCACGCGGACTTCACGGCCGCATTCCGGGACGCGGTCGCCGGGCACTGACGGCGGGGCCGAGAGACGGCTACGCCGTCGACGACCAATTGAGGCACCCACCGGGGGCCGGAGTCCACGCGGACGCGGCCTCTGTTCGCCTGCGGTCCGAGCCGAACTGTCACTGTTTTCCTCGTTCACGTCCCTGGATACGACAGTCGTTAGCGTCCGAACGGCCCGAACGGGTTACTTAACCGTCGGCGGTGGCAATTCGTTCGTATATGAGCCGCGGGTCACCCGATGGCGATCTCACGAAAACTGGGATGGCCTTGCAACACGACAGGGAGTGGGATTACGAACTCGAACGCATCATCGAGGAGATCGAGGAGCGCGACGCGGAGACCGTCGGCCTGCAGTTCCCCGAGGGACTGAAGCGACGCGGCCCGAGCGTCGCCGACGACCTGGAGGAGCAGGCGCCCGACGACGTCACCTTCATGCTCTCCGGGCAGCCCTGTTACGGCGCCTGCGACCTCGACACCTACCTCATGCGGCGGACGGACGTCTTCGTCCACTTCGGCCACACGCCGATGAAGGAGTCGGACAAGATCATCTACGTCCCACTGTTCTCCAACGTCGACCCCTTCCCGATCATGGAGGACGCCGTCGAGCAGGAGCTCGCGGACCCCGACGATGACCCCGACGTCGGCCTCGTCACCACGGCCCAGCACATGAACCGCTTCGAGGAGATGACGGAGTGGCTCGAGGAGCGCGGCTACGAGGTCCACACCCGGCGCGGTGACGACCGCCTCACGAAGGAGGGGCAGGTGCTCGGATGCAACTACGCCTCCGCCGACATCGACGCCGAGCAGGTGCTGTACGTCGGCGGCGGGAAGTTCCACCCCGTCGGCCTCGCGATGGAGCACCCGGACAAGCGCGTCGTCATCGGCGACCCCGTCAACAACGTCGTGAAGATCGCGGAACACGACAAGTTCCTCAAGCAGCGCTACGCCGCCGTCCACAAGGCGATGGACGCGGAGCGCTGGGGCGTCATCTTCTGTACGAAGATCGGCCAGGGTCGCTGGGAGCAGGCCCAGGAGATCGTCGAGAACAACGAGAACGCGTACCTCATCACGATGGACGAGGTCACGCCGGACCGCCTCCGCAACTTCTCGATGGACGCGTTCGTGAACACGGGGTGTCCCCGGATCACGACCGACGACGGCCCGCAGTTCCACAAGCCCATGCTGACCCCGGGCGAGTACAAGGCCGCCATCGGCGAGAAGCCGCTCGATTCGATCGAGTTCGACACGTTCCACGACACCTGGTAAGTCGGGTTAGTCGGAATCGGAGCGTCGATTTTGGGAGAGTTCGTTTAAGGAGTGTTTTCCGAAGTATTGTTGGTTCTGCAGCCGTGGATCGGTGTTCATTATACATCGGTTTATAGGTGCATTGCCTGTTTTTAGCCAATACTGACCGGAAGCCCTCTTCCGCTCCTGCTTATAAACCGGGTTTTAAGGTGCAGACGCTGGTGCTCTGGACTGGAACAGACGGAAAGCATTCGGCCACTGTTGCTTATAATCTGGATTTACAGGTGCAAACGCTGCTGCACTCGACGGCACCGCAAACTCCTTGAAAGCCCTCGGCCGCTCGCGGTCGCTGAGCGACATATCCGCGGCTCTCCGCACCGCCCGCCGCGGATAGGGGTCGACTCAGCGACTCCCCTGCGGCGCGACCGGCCGTCGCCCTTTCAGTCCGCCAGGATCGCGACCGCATCTGCACCGCGACAGCGACAGCACCGCAGCTGCACCTCACGCCGGCTGTCCGGCGTGCGAAGTCGGCCCGGTGACCGCCGCGAGCGCTGGCCCCGACCACCACTCCTGGGTGGGACTGAAAGGGGCAGCCGCTGAGCGGGACGC
>JBDGPU010000009.1:56057-77419 GCA_042219525.1 Halopenitus sp. | reverse complement strand
AGCAGCGCGACCGCCTCAGCGGCTGGGGCTTTCTGGGTGTGCCGAGTGGTGTCGCAAGCAACGATAACTACAGTAACAACGCAGAAAGCGACCGCCTCAGCGGCTGTGGCTTTCTGGGCATGCCGAGTGGTGTCGCAAGCAACGATAACTACAGTAACAACGCAGAAAGCGACCGCCTCAGCGACTGGGGCTTTCTGGGTGTGCCGAGTGGTGTCGCAAGCAACGATAACCACAGAAACAACGCAGAAGTCGACCGCCTCAGCGGCTGGGGCTTTCTGGGCATGCTGAGTGGTGTCGCTGGCGACGTCTACCGATCGACCGAATACCGCGACTGCCGCAGGGACCGGCCCTTTCGAAGCATGTTGAGTGGTGTCGAAAGCGAGGACAGCCGATCGACCGTCGCAGTGTCTGGAAACTTGGAGAACAGGCTACCAAGCATCGCTTGCAACGAGAACTGGTCAATCGAGCCACCGAAACCAACGAACTGGACGACCCCAGTTCAGAAAACCCCGATCACGCAGTGCCGCAGTCACAGCCACCCTGCCGCAGCAGGTCGCCGATCGAGTAGTCCGTTCCACAGTCCCCGCAGACGACGCGGACGTCGACGAACAGTTCGTACTCGCGGTCGGTGACCTCGTCGGCTTCAGTCAGCGTTTCCAGGGTCGACTCGGCCACGGCCGTCGTCCGGCCCTGCAGTCGCTCGAGGGTCTCGGCCTTCCGGTCGAGCACGTCGGCGGACCGATCCGGAAGCGACGCCTCCCGGTAGTCGGTGAGGTACGTGTGAACCGCCTGGTGCGTGACGAAGTCGTTGAGCACGGCGTCGATGTCGACGCCCTCCCGTTCCAGTTCGCGGCGCTTTCGCATCCGGTCCGCCTCCGGCACGTCGTCGCTCGTGAGCGTCCGGTAGGTGCTCTCCACCTCAGTCGACACGGGCGCACCGCCGCTCTCTCGGATCGCCGCGTCGAGCACTTGCTGGTTGAATTCGTCGGCGAGGTCCCGGAGGCTCGTTCGATCCCCCGCCTCTCCGGTCCAGGCAGCCTCCAGCTCCGCCCCGTATCCCTCGAGGTCGTACTCTTCGATGACGCGAGCCACCTTGCTGCTTGGCCGAGAACCGTCCTCACTCATACCGGATTACGGAACTCTACTGTTACAAAGATATCGGTGTAACGGTCAGCGGCCACAGTTCCGATGAGATCCAACCGCACATCGTATCGGCTTTCCTACTATTAGTCGAATTTTACTGAAAGTGTCGGTGATGAAGCATGATATTCGAGAGCCCTCGGATTATATTCAGAGTTTATAGTTGTGAGTATAAGTTCCTCTACGTTGATATCCCCTGATTGATTCATAGTAGGTGGTTATAGCACCGATTCATAAACTATCCATATCTCCTCCAGCTGTGCGCCCTTTTATTTATCCTAATTCAGAGCATTCCGAACGAATATAGAGTATACGATATATGAAGGGATCCACAGTGGCCCGCAAGATCGCAGAGGTTGTCGCGAGGTTCTCAGCGGTGTGCGCCTACTGCTCGCCACGGAGGTACGCAATGGCCTTCTCGTCGGAGACCTGACCGAACCGCCGGTAGAACTGGCCGACCGCACGAAATCCCTCCGGCTCGTCGAGGGCGATCACCTCGTCCGCGTCCGCTTCGAGTTCAGCGAGCGACCGGGGGGATCCGACCGGGACGGCGACGATGATTCGGTCCGCGTCCTGCGCCTGCAGGTGACGGACGCAAGCGGTCATCGTCGCCCCTGTCGCGACGCCGTCGTCGACGACGACCACGCTTTTGCCAGCTACTTCGGGTGGTTCCCCCTGCCGATACGTCTCGACTTTCTCCCGGGCGGTTTCCGCGGATCGTTCCCGCTCCCGCTCGATGTACTCGCTGTCGACGCCGAGCCGCTCGATCGTTTCGTCGTCGAGGTACACGCTACCGTCGCTGGCGGCGGCCCCGATGGCGAATTCGGGGTTCTCGGGAGCGCTCATCTTCTTCGCGACGACGATGTCGAGCGTGACGCCCAGCGCGTCGGCGACGGGCCGCGCGACGGGGAGCGCTCCGCGGGGAATCCCTAATACGAGGTCGGCGTCGAGGTCGCGTTCGCGAAGCACGTCGGCCAGCTGCTGCCCGGCGTCAGTTCGGTCCTGGAACACGAGGGATCACTGTTTCGAAAGAGAGGCTGGCTCGCTGTTAAAGATACTCGCCGGATCGCTGGCCGCTCTCGTTGGCCGGTACACCGCTTGTTGGCCGGTACACCGCTCGTTGGCCGGTACACTCCTCGCCGGCCAGTACGCCTTTGCCGGCCGCCGGCGGAGCCACGTCTATGCCACCGCTGCAGGACCGCCGGTCGTGGTCCGAGCCGTCGGGCATCGAGGCGGCGATCGACGACGTCGAGGCGTCCAGCCGGGTCGTCTCCGGGCCAGCCGAACTCGACGACCTCGTGCGGTATCTCGGCGACTCGAAGTTCGTCCTCTTCGGCGAGGCCAGCCACGGCACCTCTGAGTTCTACCGCTGGCGCGCCGAGTTGACGGCCCGGCTTATCGCCGAGTACGACTTCGACTTCGTCGCCGTCGAGGGCGACTGGACGAGCTGTTACGAGGTCAACCGCTACCTCAAGGGGCTCCCCGGCTCCGGCGACAGCGCCCGCGAAGTCCTCGAATCGTTCGACCGCTGGCCGACGTGGATGTGGGCCAACTGGGAGATCGACGGGTTCCTCGAATGGCTCGCGTCGTACAATCAGGAGCCGGAGGGGTCCGACGTCGGCGAACACGAGGTCGGCTTCTACGGGCTGGACGTCTACGGCCTCTTCGAGTCGATGAACGCCGTCGTCGACTACCTCGAGGAGATCGATCCGGACGCCGCCGACATGGCGCGGGACGCCTATCGCTGCTTCGAGCCGTATGGCGAGGACGCGCGCGAGTACGGCCGCTCGACGCGGATGGTCCCGAAATCCTGCGAGAGCGAGGTCGTCGACGTGCTGACCGCGCTCCGCGAATCGGCGCCGGAGTACGAGACCGAGGCGCCGGACGACTACTTCGCCGCGGAGCAGAACGCGCTCGTGGCGCAGAACGCCGAGGCGTATTATCGCTCGCTCGCCTCGGGCCACGAGGACTCCTGGAACGTCCGGGATACCCACATGGCGGACACGCTCGACCGACTCGTCGAGCATCATGGCGATGGCGCGAAGGGGATCGTCTGGGCACACAACACGCACGTCGGCGACGCGCGCGCGACGGACATGGCCGAGCGCGACCGACTGAACATCGGCCAGCTCGTCCGCGAGCGGAACCCAGCCGGCGACGTCGACCTCGTCGGTTTCGGCTCCCACCGTGGATCGGTCGTCGCGGGCGACGAGTGGGGCGCGGAGATGGAGGAGTTGCACGTCCCGGAGGCGAAGGCGGGCAGCTACGAGGACGTGTTCCACCGCGCCGGTGGGGAGAACCGGTTGCTGTACACCGACGACGTTGCCGACGGAGGTGGCCTCACGGCGCCACGCGGCCACCGGGCGATCGGCGTCGTCTATCGCCCGGCGCTCGAATCCGGAAACTACGTCCCGACCGACCTCCGCGAGCGGTACGACGTCTACTTGCACGTCGACGAGACGCAGGCGCTTCACCCGCTCGAACTCCATCCCGACCGAACTGCTGTCCCCGAGTTGTATCCGACCGGACTGTAACTTCCGGGGACGCCGGACGTACCGGCAATTTTCGCGATATCAATACTGATGATATCATGAAAACACATATATATGTCTTCGAAAATGTTGAAACGATGATCGAGAGAGGAGAAGAACCAGCGAACTGGGGACGTTCGTCTCCACATCGTAACCACCCCCGTTTCGCTGGGCGGTGAACATGGGCGACCATGACGAGACCCCCCTGGTCGTCGTTGCGGGCGAGCCGTCGGCTAGCGACGAGGTACGGGACCGCCTGGAGGGGGCGCTCGATCCAGTTTCGGTTCCAGTCGAGAGTGAGTTCTCCGTGGTGCTGGAACACGTCCGCACGAAGAACGTGAACTGCATCGTCGGCGACCCGGAAATCCTCGCCGCCAACCAGGACCCCAGGTCCCCCGATGGCGGCTCCTCCGCCGGCGACTCGAATGCCGACTGCGACATCGACGGCGACGCCGATGGCATCCTCGAAGGCGACGCCGATGGCATCCTCGAAGGCGACGCCGCTGGCAACCTCGACGGCGACTCGAAGGCCGACGGGGACGTCGACGACAATCGTTCGCCCCCGTTTCCGGATTGCCGGGCGCGCTTCGAGGCCGTCCGAGCGATCGACCCAGCGCTCCCGATTCTGGTCTGTGCGGCGCCGGACGACGCCGACATCGCGGCGGAACTCGTCGACGCCGGCGCCACCGACTACGTACCAGCGGGAGAGGGAGCATACCTCGACCTGCTCGTGAACCGGGTCGAGAACGCGGTATCACGGTACCGAACCGAGCAGCGATCCTCGGATCTCTCCGCCGACCGCCAGCTCCGGGTCACGAACGAGAAGGTGACGGCGATCCACAATTTCGCCGTCGAGATGAGCGACTGCGACGAGATCGACGAGGTGTTCGACCGGACGGTCGACGCCGCGGAGCGAGTGCTCGAGTTCGACCGCTGTACTGCAGACCGGCGGGACGGGGACAAGCTCGTTCCGGTCGCACGGTCGAGCAACGTGGCCCCGTCGGAGGTCCGTTCGTTCGAAATCGGCGAGGGGATCGCCGGCCAGACCCTCAAGAACCAGCAAACGATCGTGGTCGACGAGACGCGGGAAGCCGACGATGCGAATCCCGTCTCCAACAGCATCCGATCGGCGATCAGCGTCCCGATCGGCCCGTATGGCGTCTTTCAGGCGACGTCGGGCGAGCCCCACGAGTTCGACGATACCGACGTCGAGTTCGCGGAACTGGTCGCCTCTCACGCCCGGGAAGCGATCGCGCGCATCGAGAACGAGCAGCGACTCCGGACGGAGCGGGACCGCCTCGCGGCGCTGTTCGAGAACATCCCGCAACCGGCCGCTCGCGTCCGCATCGAGGAGCGGGACGAGGAAAACGCCACGACCGATTCGCTCAAGATCGAGGACCAGGACCTTACCCCCATCGAGGTCGACGCAGCCAACGAGGCGTACGAGGAGACCTTCGGTCTCAGTGCCGAGGAACACGACCCCGCCGAGTTCCAGTCGGAGCGGATCCCCGACGACGCTAAAGGCGTCAACATCCAGAAGGCGGCCGAACACGACGAACCGATCCAAACCGAAGTTCGGCGACGGACGAACGACGGGATCGGCGAGTTCCGCCTGACCATCATTCCGGTCGAGGGGACGGACGCGCGGCTCCTCTACGCCGTTTACGCGGACATCGGGGAACAGAAGTGGATCGAGCGAACGCTCCGCAACCTCCACGAGGCGACCCGCGAGATGCTCCGGGCGACGGACCCCGACGAAGTCGCCGAGATCTCCGCACGCACGGCTATCGACACGCTGGGGTTCCCGATGAGCGGCATCCGGCTGTACAACGAGGAGCGAAACGCCCTGGAACCGACACACCTGGCCACGGAGGCGACGGAACGCCTCGGGGATCGACCGGCGTACGGCCCGGGCGACGACCCCGTGTGGACGGCGTTCGAAACCGGGGATCCCGTCGTAATCGCCGACCTCGACGAGGTAGAGACGTCGCTGGATTTCCCGGGCCTTGGCAGCCTGCTGGTCATGCCGGTCGGCGACCACGGCGTCATGCCGATCGGCGCGGCGGAACCGAACTACTTCGACGATTCGGACGTCGAACTCGCCCGCGTGCTCGCCTCGAACGTGGAGGTCGCCCTCGACCGCGCGGAGCGAAGCCGCCAGCTTCGGGAGCGAGACGAGCGCCTGGAGCGCGAGGTCGAACGGCTGGACAAGTTCGCCAGCGTCGTCTCCCACGACCTGCGGAACCCGCTCTCCGTCGCCGCCGGCCACCTCGATTTCGCCAGACAAGCGTGTGAGAACCCGGAGGCCGACTCCCACTTCGACCGCGTGGCGGAGGCTCACGACCGGATGGAACAGCTCGTGGAAGACGTGCTCTCGCTCGCCCGCGAGGGCCAGACGGTCGACGAGATGGAGACGGTGTCGGTCGCGGCGGTCGCCGAACGCGGCTGGCGAACCGTTGACACGGCGGACGCGACCCTGAAGGTCGACGAAGCGCCGACGGTCGAGGCCGACCCAGAGCGGCTCTGGACCCTCCTGGAGAACCTGTTCCGGAATGCGGCCGAACACGCGGGCGACGACGTCACGATCACCATCGGCACCGTCGACGAGGGGTTCTACGTCGCCGACGACGGAGAGGGAATGGACATCGACCCGGAGGAGGCCCTCTCCTACGGCGTCAGCACGGACACCGACGGCACCGGGTTCGGGCTCGCGATCGTCCGCGAAATCGCCGAGGCCCACGGCTGGGGGGTTTCGGTCGAAACCCACGATGGCGACGGGACTCGGTTCGTCTTCGAGGGCTGATCGGCGGCTCGGTTCTCGGTCGGTGCCAACCCGTGTGTAGTCGAATAGGCGGATTCGTGTCGGTGAACGGGAGCTTTTCGAACGTTTTTGGGAAGCCTAAAAAGGTCCCAACGGCAAGGTCGTGGCATGACAGAGTCCACGGACTACGGATTCGACGACGTGAGCGTCGTCATGGGGTCGTATAACGAGGCCGAGGCGATCGGCCCGGTCCTCTCCGACATCGAAGCCGCGACGAACGGTGAGGCCGAGGTCGTCGTGGTCGATAGCTCCTCGGACGGCACCGCCGAGGTCGCCCGCGAGCACGGCGCGACCGTCCTCGAGCAGCCCCCGCGCGGTTACGGCGAGGCCGTCCGCGAGGCGCTCGAATCCGCGACACGCCCTGTCCGGATCACGACCGACTGCGACGGCACGTATCCGATGGAGCGCATTCCGGAGTTCCTCGAGTACGTCAACGAGGGCTACGACGTCGTCAGCGGCGACCGGCTCTATCACGGCGCGGAGACGATGCCGACGCTGAACCGCTACGGCAACCACGGCTTCGCCGCCCTTGCGAGCGCGCTTATGGGCGAGCGCGTCCACGACGTGACCACCGGCATGCGCGCCTACCGCGCGGACCTCATCGAGGACATCGAGTGGACGGAGAACACCGGCCTCTCCGCGGAACTCCTCCTGCGCCCCGTGATGCGCGACTACGACGTCCGCGAGGAGCCCATCGAGTACGACGAGCGCCTCGGCGAGACGACGCTCGACCCCTTCTCGGGCGGCGTCGCCATCGCGAAGTCCATCGTGACGGTCTGTCTCGAAGAGCGCGAGCGCCAGGAGTAAAGCCCATCGCCGGCTGGCATCGGGCAGATATCCGATCCGACCGGGCCGGACCGGACTGGACCGGACCGGACGGACCCTATTTTTCAGTAGACCCGTTCTCCGCCGCCAGCGACGTTTCGACGGAGATGCCGTCGCCAGTCCCGGCGAGCCCGAGCGGCTCGCACTCCGTCGGCACGCGACACCACTCTTTCGTCGGCGAGAGCGCCCGGACCGTCCCACCCTCGCTGGCGATGGGGAACGCGAGCCGGTACGTGAAGCCGGAGCTGGTGCCCGTCTGGACGAACAGCTCGATAACGACCTCGTCCTGGGATTCGGTCGCCACCGTCACCGACTCGTCGATCCCGTCGCCGGCGACGGTGACGGCGTCGCCTTCGACGGTTGCGGCGTCCCCCTCGACGGTCGCCGTCAGGACCAGTGTCGTCGGGGTTCCGTTCACGGCGACCGTCGAGCTTCCAGCGTCCGTCGACACGCGCACCACCGCCGACCGCGCCCGGTCGGGGAGACCCAGCCGGGTCGTCAGCGACACCGACGCGCCGGCGGCGCGGTCGACCCGGCGGAGTTCGGGCTCGACGCTGCTGTCGTCGACCGGGACCCACGTGCCGGTGTAGACGTAACGGTAGAGCGGCCGGTCGGGGTACGCCGCCGCGACGTCGAGGTCGGCGACGTCCCCGATCGCGTAGACGCGGCCGTCGTCGAAGTCCGGGTCGTTCCGCAGTGCCTGGAACGGGTGGTTGAGCCACCGGCCGTACACTGGCGGGAGGAAGACGACGGCGTTCCCGGGGGGCTCGCCCTCGAGGAACGGCTCGTACCCCTTCGCCAGCTCGTCGGTGACGGCCTCGTTCCGCTCGAGCGGCTCGGCGGCCGTCGTCGCGGCGGCGCCGCCGAGCACGAGCCCCCCGACGAGGATGACCGCCAGACTCACGCGTCGGGCGCGGTCGGCGTCGAGCCGTCGGGCTGCGACCGTTCGGACCCGCGACTGGATCAGCATCGTGCCGGCGGCCGCGAACAGCGCCGTCGGCACCAGCAGGTCGTAGTGGTAGTACGGGCCGAGATAGTGGATGAGGCCATCGGCCGCGACGCCCAGGTTCCCGAGGATGTTGAAGTTGCCCCAGAAGGCGACGTTGCCGAGGGGAACGGTGAGGAACAGGCCCGCGAGCAGCGTCCGGTGGCTGAGCGTCGTTGGCGAGGCAGTGTTCCCGGATTCTGACGTGCTGCCGCCGACGCGCGTCGCTAGCGAGAGCCGGTCCCGCACGAGCGCCCCGACGCCGAGGGCGGCCAGGGCGGTGCCCAGCGAGCCCGCGACGACCCACTCGGTGAACAGGCGGCGGAGCACCTGCGCGTTCGAGCGCAGCGCCAGCGACGGCGTGTAGTTCGCCTCGTGGCCGAGGATCTGCCGGTGGCCGAAGCCGATGCCGTCCGCGGGCGCGAACGCCTGATACGGGAACAGCAGCGGGTCGCCGGTGACGACGGCGTTGTAGCCGAGCGTGACGAGCACACCGAGGGTGCCGAGACAGGCGGTCAGGACGCGACGGGCGACGAGATTCCGGGTGGCGGCGTCGGCACCGGAGAGACCGCTGGCAGTAAGCACCCGCCAGGCGCGTGCTGCGACGAGCGTCCAGACGGCGTGGAGGATAAATGGGACCGCGAACAGCAGCGCGGTGTAGGGGCGCGCGAAGAAGGCGAGCGCGACGGCGGCGCCGGCGACGGCGGCCATGCGCCTGCTGCCGAGCCGCTCCGCGCGGAGGTACGCCAGCGCGAAGGCGAGGTTCAGCGCCGTCGTCACCGCGTACGGGAGGTAGACACCGGCCTGAACCAGGAACAGCGGCGAGGCGAGCAGGAAGGCGCCAGCGAGCAGGCCGGTCCGGGCGTCGAACAGCTCACGGCCGATTCCGGCAGTCAGCGCGACGAGCGACGCGGCGACCCCCGCGAGCGCGACGACGTAGCCACCCAGGAGCTTCCCGAGCGCGAACGTCGCCGCCGGCAACGGGGCGTACTTGGAGTAGAGCCCGCGCTGGCTCTCGACGAAGAACCAGGGGCGGAACGGGCCGTCGACCGGCGGCTGGAGGAAGAGCTGCCCCTCCAGCAGCATCGCTGCCTGCTGGAGGTAGACGCCCTCGTCGTGATTGAGCGAGTGATGCGGGAAGACGCGAGTGGCGACAAGGGCGGCCACGAGGGCGGCCAGGATTGCAAGGCCCGCCGTCGCGAGTCGCGGGCGGTCGACGAAAGCGGCAAGCCGGCTGGAGTCGGCGTCCGTCCGTGACATCGACGCTATCGCACCGGGTACCACATGAGGGTGTGGTCAGCCACGAGTTCGACGTCGACGTAGTCGCCCACGTCGAAGTTCTCGGCGTGGTTGTGGAGACAGCGGACGACGCTGCCGTCACCCAGTTCGACGTGGTAGACGAAGGAGGGGCCCGTGTACTGGCGCTGGATAACCTTGCCGTCGGCGGCCGCTTCGGTGGTGGGGCTCGCGCGGAGGTCGTCCGGCCGGACCAGCACGTCGACGTCGGCGTCGACGTAGTCGTCCGTCAGCCCCTTCAGCAGGGATCGGTCGAACGAGCCGATGGCCGTCGTGATGCTGTCCGCCTCGATGCGGGCCGGCAGGAACGCGGCCTGTCCGATGAAGGAGGCGACGAAGCGCGACTCGGGATGCTCGAACAGCTCGCCGGGGGCGGCGACCTGCTCGATCTGGCCGTCGTTCATCACCGCGACGCGGTCGGAGATGGAGAGGGCCTCCTCCTGGTCGTGCGTGACGGAGATGGCGGTGACGCCCGCCTCCTTGAGGATGCGGCGGACCTCCTCGCGCATCTCCACCCGGAGCCGCACGTCGAGGTTCGAGAAGGGTTCGTCCAGCAGGAGCACGTCGGGTTCGGGTGCGAGCGAGCGCGCGAGCGCGACGCGCTGGCGCTGACCGCCCGAGAGGTCCGTCGGCGAGCGGTCGCCGTACTCCCCGAGCCCGACGAGGTCGAGCAGCTCCGCGACGCGTTCCTCGGTCGTCGTCTCGTCGGCGTCGGTGAGCCCGAACGCGACGTTCTCGGCGACGGTGAGGTGGGGGAACAGCGCGAACTCCTGAAACACCATGCCAACGTCGCGGTCCTCCGGGTCGACGAAGGTGTCCTCGCCGGCGACGACCTCGTCGGCGACGCGAATCTCGCCCTCGGTCGGCGCCTCGAGGCCGGCAAGCGTCCGCAGGGTCGTCGTCTTGCCGCACCCCGAGGGGCCAAGCAGCGTCAGCAGCTCCCCCTCGTGGACGCTGAGGTCGACACCCGAAACGGCGGTCTCCGGCCCGAATTGCTTGACGACGCCCTCCAGTTCCAGCACGGGGTCGCCGAGCGACACTTCGTCGCTGCCGTAGACGACGTTGGGCTGCGCTGGTGGGGTCGCGGTTTCGGCGGCCGGGTCGTGGTTCAGGTCCATGCGGTTAGCCATCGTCACCCTCCTGTCGGAGTAGCGGTATCATCGAGAGGCCGGACAGCGTCACGAGCACTAAGGCGGGCAATGCGCCCTGTCCGTAGTAGCCGGCCTCTTGAACTCGCCAGATGTAGGTCACTAACGTTGTAAACCCTGTCGGATGGAGGATGAGCGTCGCCGGCAGCTCCTTCATCGTCGTGAGGAAGACGAGGGCAGTCCCCGCGAGCAGGCCGGGTGCAATGAGCGGCAACGTCACCTTCCGGAACGCCCGCCCGGGCGTCGCGCCAAGCACCCGCGCAGCGCCGATGAGCGAGCGGTCGACGCCCAGCACCGACGAGCGGGTCGACCCGACAGCCTGCGGCAGGAACCGGACGACGTACGCGAACACCAGGAGTGGCAGCGACTGGTACACCACCTGCACCGCGCCCGTCCCCAGCGTCTCCAGCAGCCACTGGCTGGCGAAGAAGACGAGGGCGAGCGCGAGGACGACGCCGGGCATGGCGTAGCCGACGTAGGTCGCGCGCTCGACGACCCAGGCCAGTGGCCCGTCAGAACGACCGGAGAAGTACGCCACCGGCAGCGCCAGCACGACCGTCACGGCCGCGGCGATCACGGAGACGTACACCGAGTTGAACGCGAACTCGAGCTGGAACGCCAGCCCGGAGCCACCGGCCACGGCGGCCGGGCCGGACCGCACGAGCCACATCCCGAGGATCCCCACGGGCAGCGCGAGCGTGAACAGCGAGACGAGCGCCGGCACCAGCGTGGCGAGCCAGCGATACGGCCCGAGCGACACCATCGCCGTCGACGAGGCGGGCGCACCGTAGCCCGACGAGTCCGCGCCGCCGACGCGGGATTCGAGCGCGAGGATGACGGCCGTCACCGCGAGCAGCTGGAGCGAGAGCAGCGTCGCGTTCGCCCGGCCTTGCCCGAGGCTGTTGAGCTCGACGAAGATGACCCGCGTGAACACGTCGTACCGCATGATCGCCGGGGTGCCGAAGTCGGAGAGCGCGTACAGCGCGACGAGCAGCGATCCAGCCGTGACGCCCGGAAGGATCTGCGGGAGAATGACCCGACGGAACGACGACGCGAAGCCGTGGTTCAGCGTGCGCGCGGCCTCCAGCTGCGTCTCGTCGAACGAGAGCAGCGACGCCCGCGTCGTCAGGAAGACGTACGGGTAGACGAACAGCGTCAGCACGAGCGTCGTCCCGCCGAGCCCGTAGACGGTCGGGACCGTGACGCCGAGCGGCGACAGCAGGTTCGAGAGGGCGCCGTTCGGGCCGAACGCGGAGACGTACGCGAACGCACCGATGTAGCTCGGCATCACCAGCGGCAGCGCGATGAGGACGGTCCAGAAGCGTCGGAATGGGAGGTCGGTCTGGACCGTGAGAATCGCCAGCGGCACACCGAGCACGATCGAGGCTCCGGTCACGCCTGCGGTGAGCAGCAGACTGTTGAACAGCACGTCCGTCGCCGTCGGCGACGTCAACAGCGCGACGGCGTCGGCGACGCCGATCTTCGACGCGCGCCAGACCAGCCACACCACCGGGGAGAGGACCGCGGCGGCGACGGCGGCCGCCAGGAAGACGACCGGCGTCGGGGTCTCGTCCTCGGCGGCGTTCGAACGGAGCCGAGCCAGTTGCTCACGGACGGCCATCAGTGGCCACCTCCGGGGGCTCGGGTCCTGCGTGAGTGGTTGGGCTGGGTCATGCTCGTGGGGTGTCGGCGCCGCCTAGAGGACGCCGACCTCGCGCAGCAGGTCCTTGGTCGGCCCGATGTCCGACAGCTTCGTGAGGTCGATCTCGGGCGGGTTGAGCTCGTCGATCGTCGGGAGTCCGCCCACCGGCGGGATCTCCGGGATCATCGGGTACGCGTAGAGGCGGGTGGCGAAGAACTCCTGGGCCTCCGCGGAGAGGAGGTGGCGGATGAAGTTGTTCGCCAGCTCCTGCTTTTTACTCGGCTGCATGATCGCGGCGCCGGCGGTGTTGATGAGCGCGCCCGCGTCACCCTGCGTGAACGCCAGGTCGAGCGGGGCGTTGGGACGCGCCGCCTTGACGCGGAGCGCGTAGTAGTGATTCGCGAAGCCGGCGTTGACCTCGCCCTTGGCGACGGCGTTGGAGACGAGGAACTCGTCCTTGTACTCCGTGACGCCCGCATCGAGCATGGCCTGGAGCCACTGCTTCGTCTTCTCCTCGCCGCGGAGCAGGCGCATCGCCGTGATGAACGACTGGAAGGCACCGTAGGTCGGTGCCCAGCCGAAGTTGCCCTGGAACGCGTCGACGTTCGGGGACTCCTGGACCTTGTTGGGCACGTCGTCCGCGCTCATCGCGTCGGTGTTGAACGGAACGGCGCGCGCGCGGCCAGCCGTACCGACCCACTGGTCGTCGGGGTGGTACTCCTTCGGGACCGGCTCGACGGTCTCTTGCTGCAGTTTCGTCGTCAGCCCCTCCTTGGCGATGGCCGCGAGGGAGCCGGCGTCGACGGACCAGAACACGTCCGCCGGGGTCGCCTTGCCCTCGCTGATGAGCGTGTTCGCGCCCTCGGAGGTGCCGTACTCGCGGTGGGCCACCTCGAAGTCGGGGTAGCGGCTCTCCAGCTTGTCGAGCAGGTCGATGTACTGCCCGCCCTCGCCGCCGCCGATGTAGACGGTGAGCTTCCCCGACAGGTCAGGGAGCTCGCTCATCAGGGTGCCGCCGAGCTCGCCGCGCCCCTGCGCGAGCGCGCCCGAGCCACGGAACTCGCCGAAAGCGGCTTCCTCCGTTCCGGTCGCCGTCGTGGTCGCGGTCGTCTCGCCGTCCTGGCCCGCACAGCCCGCGATCGAGAGGGTCGCAGCAGTGCCGATCCCGGCGAGAACGCGCCGTCGGTCGTATTTTCGGTCGGTGCTATCGGCCGTCTCGGAGAGGTCATCGTGGTCAGTCATCAGCAATCACCGCTTCAGGTTCCGCAGTCGTCGGGTCGATCTCGTTCAGACAGTCGATCCAGTCCCGCATCGCGTCGCCACAGTAGTTGAGGAAGTCGCCGTTGTTCCAGTCGTCGAAGTCGCCCGTCGCCAGCGCGTCGGCCATTTCGGCGAAGGCCGCCTCGAAGGAGTCGACGTCGGCGGCGACGTCGTCGAGCACTTCCCAGACGTGCTCGTTGAGTTCGAGGCCGGCGACCTCGTTGGCAAGGTCGTCGAACGTCGAGCGCGGCGCCTTGTTGTGCTCACAGAGCGGGCCGCCATTGTACACCTGCTTGTCGAGCACGTCGGCGGCGCGTTTCAGGAAGAGGCCCGACCAGATGTCGTCGAAACGGCCCACGTCCCACTCGTTGTCGTCCATCGGCAGCTGGTAGAACGCGGGGATGACCTCGCGGCGGAACGCGAGGTTCATCGAGCAGACCGTGAGGTAGTCGCCCTCGGCCGCGACGAAGTCGCGCTCGAAGTCCTCACGGGTGGTCCGCGTCTGGGCCTGGCCCTCGAGGTCGCCGTCCATGAGGATCCGGACGGCGTCGAGGTCGGGGACGTTCGTCCAGAGGCCCTGCGAGGCGACGACGTCGTCGACCTCGGTCGTGTCGGTCTCGACGGTCTCGTCCATCGCCGCGTAGGGGTAGCCACGCGGGTAGAGGTCCTTGTCGGTCTGGTAGAGGACGTTGACCCACGACTCGTCGGAGGAGACGCGCTCGACGGCGCCCTCGTACTGGAGGTTCGCCATGTGGGTGCCGAAGAAGTCGTCCTCCTCGTGTGGCAGCGTGTCGTCGTCGATGAAGACGCCGTACTCGAACTGCTCGTTGGCCCACATGTACAGCAGGCCGAACGAGGTCTGTGCGTGGCTGGCTTCGGGGATCAGCGAGTTGTACGCTTCGAGGCCGCGCTCTCGGAACCAGTCCTCGCGGGCGCTCCCGTCGAAGACGGCTCCATCGAGGCCTTCGTCCTCGAGCATCGCCGCCATGTCGTCGGTGTCACAGAAATCCTCCGTGACGAGGACGACGAAGAGACGATCCGTGTCGAATCCGTGCTGGCGTGCGTTTTCGGCGTACGCCCGGACGCATTCGTATTCCCGGATCGTCGGGACGACGACGCAAATATCCTGAACGGAACTCATCTACTACCTACACGTTTTAGGACAGCCTAAAGGGTGTCGGTTTTTTGGGCGTCCTAAAACCTCGACACGCCGTCACAAGGAGGCTCGTTACTCCAGAACACGGCGACGCGGTACGGGCGGCTGACAGTGAGTTCGACAGCGTTCGTTGCTATCGTCTCCCTCGCGAAACCCGTCTGTTCCTCACAGGCGTTCATCGATGTGCGTCGCCGCCTTGAGCGACAGGGCCGCGATGGTGAGCGTCGGGTTCATCGCGCCGCCGGTGACGAACGTCGAGCTACCGGCGATGGAGAGGTTCTCGAGGTCGTGCGTTCGGAGCTGCGGCGTGACGACGCTCGATTCGGGGTCGGTGCCCATCCGCGTGGTCCCCATGTGGTGGAACGCCGGGCCGGTGTTGTCGGGGCCGACCGTCCAGCCGACGTCGACGCCGAGTTCCTCGAGCACGGAGCGCTGGATCTCGTTGGCCCGCTCGATGGTGCGCCGTGTCTGGTCGTCGAGGCTCCAGACCACGTCGGGGACCGGGTTGCCGTGATCGTCAGTCCGGTTCGGATCCAGCCGGATCCGGTTCTCCTTCCGGGGATACTGCTCGACGAGCGCGCCCATTGCGATGTGGGTGCCGTAGGCGTCCCGGACCTCCTCCAGCAACGCGTCGCCGAAGCTGTCGGCGCCGAGCGCGACGTCCGTCGGCGCGGGACCCGCGTAATTCAGGAACTCCAGTTTGATCGCCGACCGCGAGTCGTCCGGGCGGTCGTAGAACTGGTGGCTCTCCGTGGTGTTGAAGCCGACGTGCTTCTGCCGGGTCGGCTCGTCGAGCGTGCCGCCCATCCCGGCGAAGAGGTGGTCCATGAAGTACCGCCCGACCGCTCCGGAGGAGTTCGCGAGCCCGTCCGGGAACTGCTCGCTCTCGGAGAGCAGGAGCAGCCGCGGCGTCTCCACCCCGCCGGCGGCGACGACGAACTCGCGCGCTTCCTGGCGGTGCTCGGTCCCGTCGGGCGTCGCGTAGATGGCCGCAGTCACGCGGTCCCCGGCGTCGTCGTGTTCGAGCCGCTGGACCGGGACGCGGTCGAGGACGCGCGCGCCGGCCGCCTCCGCCCGGTCGACGTGTCGGGTGGCGTCGTACTTCGCGCCGGAGGGACATACCGGCTTGCAGGTTCCGTAGCCGACGCAGGCGCTCGCCTCCGCCGTCGGCTCCGAGTTGCGCGCGTTCGGCACGGAGTGCGTCGTAATCCCCAGGGACTCGCAGGCCTCGGCGAACAGCGAATCGCTGTACGAGGGCGGAAAGGCCGGCAACGGATGCGGCTCCTCCCGCGGCGGCGCGAAGGGGTTGTCGGAGGCGCCGGCGACGGAGAGTTCGTCCTCCGCGGCGGCGTAGTACGGGCGGAGGTCGTCGTAGTCGATGGGCCAGTCGTCGGCGACGCCGAGCGCCGAATCGAGTTCGAAGTCCTGCTCGTGGAGTCGCATCACCATCCCCTGCCAGTGAAGCGTGCTGCCCCCGATGCCCTTCACACGAGCCGCGTTCAGGGGGTAGTGACGCTCGCCGCTGGCGCTGTAGGCGTCGCGTTCGCCGCCCATGTCCCAGATCGGGTCCTGACTCCCGGGCCGGAGGTGGTCCTCCATTTGCTGCTCCCGCTCGGCCGGATCGAAGCGCGGGCCGGCGTCGAGGACGACGACGTCGTAGCCGGCCTCCGCGAGCTCGGCGGCGACGATCCCCCCTGCCGGGCCCGCCCCGACGATACAGACGTCGACGCGCTCGGAGGGGGTGCGGGCGACGTCGCCAGCAACTTCCCCTCCAGCGCCGATTCCGCTCATGCGTTCGGCCCCCGCTGGTACGACGCCGTGCCGCCCGGGTGCCCCGGCGGATTCTCCAGCCCGGCCAGGGAGGCGCCGGTTGGCGTCGCGTAGAAGGCGTACAGTAGCTCGTTCACGAGGTAATAGCGGATCCGCTCGCGGTCCTCGCCGTCGGGAACTGGGTTCGCGTCGTCGACGCTTAGTTGCTCGAGGACGGCCAGCCGTTCGCTCCGCGAGAGGTCCGCGTAGGGCTCGCTGTAGAACTGGCCGACGTACTCGTCGAGGCGGGCGACGGCGTCGACGACGCCCGCCTCGTACGCCGGATCGCGCCGGACGCGCTCGGCGGAGTACTCACGGACGAACCCTTCGACGCCCTCGACCCCGGACGGATAGACGGCTACCCCCAGCGCGACGAGCGTGTCGACGTCGTGGTCGTCAACGGTCGCGTCCGTCGCATGGTCCCCGTTCGCATCACTCGTGTTCGCGTCGGTCGCACCTGCACCGTCCTCGTTCTTCGGTGCCGAACAGCCAGCGACGGCGCCGGCGCTCGCGGCCGACAGCGCCGAGAGGACGTCTCGCCGGGAGAGTTCCATTGGGTATGGGACGGATTAGGCCAGCCTAAACAAAGGGCTTGCGTCTCCGTTCCGGGGCCCGTTCGGGAAGCTGTTCTGTATATACGCTGTTTACACCTCGAGGACGACATTCGACATCGGTGTTCCAATCACAATCGAACGTGACTGGGGAGGGTTTGTAGCGCTGACACCGAACCGCTCACATGGCTCAGTGTATCACGTTGGTTCATCCGATGGTTGAGCGGTGAGATGGCAAGCATAAAGAAACGCCACTTCTGTCCCTGCAGGCCCCATTGAAGATCGTAGTCAAAACACGGATGTGAGTAAATTCCATTCAGTTCTCTCCGCGGTTCAACACACTTATGCAAGGATCTACCTGAGCACCTCACAGGATGGAGGGTATTACCGAGTGGCCGACACCAGCAGCGTATCCGGACCCGGAGACAGCTGACCACGTCACCTACAATCCGTCGTTGGAGGCGCTCCGTGAGTACTCCGCCGACATGGAGACGACGACCGAGTTC
Organism: Halopenitus sp.; assembly: GCA_042219525.1. Classification (GTDB taxonomy): domain Archaea; phylum Halobacteriota; class Halobacteria; order Halobacteriales; family Haloferacaceae; genus JBDGPU01. The sequence goes on along the minus strand of JBDGPU010000009.1, from coordinate 59,749 downwards.
GGGGCACCGGCCTACACGAGTGAGTACCGCTCGCGCAGCGCGGACCGGACCGCCAATGCCGTCGGCGACTCCTTCGACGAAGCGGACATTTCGGTATTCGAGCAGGGGCTCGACTGGGTCAGGAACCCGGACAACGACGTCATCTGCGTCGATCGCGTCGTCGGTCGCCACGCCGATTCCTCGTACGTCTGCCGGCTCTTCCTCCCGAAGGAGTACGGCCGCATCGCCCTCTCGTGGGCGAAACTGCTGGAGCCGTCGGACGGCGTCGACCCCGACTTCGTTACCGTCCAGCTCCCTGACGCGAGGGACACACCGAAGATCCGGGTGCTCCCCGAGGCCGGACTCACGACGGTGCTGGGGAGCGACTACACGGGCGAAGCGAAAAAGTCGTTCTTGCGCCTCTTCATGTTGCGCGCGAAACAGCAGGGTGGGCTCGGCCTGCACGCCGGCAGCAAGCGCGTCACCCTCGACGAGGATGGCCGTCGGGACGTTGGGCAATTGTTCCTCGGCCTCTCCGGGACGGGCAAGTCGACGTTGACCAGCCACGGTCTCTGGCTCGACGACCCCGAGGGCGTCGAGATGATCCAGGACGACGTCTGTGCGCTGCTGCCATCGGGGACGGTTGCGGGGAGCGAGGGAGGCGGACTCTACATCAAAACGATCGGCCTCGACGCCGACGAGCAGCCCGAACTCCACGGTGCTGCGACCGACGAAAGCGCCGTGCTCGAGAACGTGACCGTCGACGACGACGGGATCGTGAACTTCGACGAACCACGTTACGGCCGCAACGCACGCGCCGTCGTTCGTCGCGACCACCTCGAAAGCTCCGCGGACGACATCGACCTGAACAGCGTCGATCAGGTGTTTTTCATCACCCGCAACCCGCTGATGCCGCCAGTCGCGCGGCTCAGCTCCGACCAGGCCGCCGTCGCGTTCATGCTCGGCGAGTCCGTCGAAACCAGTGCCGGAGACCCCTCACGCAAGGGGGAGTCCATCCGCGTCGTCGGCACCAACCCATTCATCGTCGGCTCCGAAGGCGAGGAAGGCAACCGATTCCGGGACCTCATCGACGACCTCGACGTCGAGTGCTACGTCATCAACACGGGCGTCGTCGGCACGGATGATCCCGCCGACGTCGGCGTCGAGGAAACCGTCGCCATCCTGGAAGGCGTCGCTCGCGACAGCATCGACTGGGAACACGACGGTGCGCTCGGCCTGACTGTGCCCAGTGCCGTCCCGGGTATCGACGTCGAACGATTCAGCGTGCCGGACCGAGTTGCAAACTTCGAGGCGGCACAGGCGGAACTCCGCGACGAACGGACCGCGTACCTCGAGGAGTTCGACGACCTCGACGACGAGATCAGCGACGCTGTCTACTGACTCCCTTCGCCTCTGCTGACTCCCTTCGTCGCTGCTGACTCCCTTCGCCTCTGCTGACCCCCTTCGTCTCTGTACGACCGACCCCAACCTGTTTCGGCCCCGCCAGCAGCCTCTTTACCGCGCCCGGAGAGCGACCGAACATGAGCCGAACCGCGACCGGGATCATGGACATCGAACTGGCGGAAACGACGCTGGAGGGCGACTTGCGGGTGCCCGAGGAGCCGGAGTCACCTATCGGTCTCGTCGTCTTCGCGCATGGCAGCGGCAGCAGCCGGAAGAGCCCGCGGAACAACGCCGTCGCCGAGGAGCTCCGCGAGGAGGGGCTGGCGACGCTGCTGTTCGATCTCCTGACCGAGGAGGAGGACGTCGTCCGGCAGAACCGCTTCGACATCCCGCTGCTCGAGCAGCGTCTCGTTGAGGTGACGGACTGGGTCGGCGACCACGAGCTGGTCGGCGACCTCGACGTCGGCTACTTCGGCGCGAGCACCGGCGCCGCCGCGGCACTCCGGGCAGCCGTCGAGCGCCGGGACGTCGTCGACGCGGTCGTCTCGCGGGGCGGCCGCGTCGACATGGCCGACGAGGTGCTCCCCGAGGTCGATGCCGGCTCGCTGTTCGTCGTCGGCGGCGAGGACGACGACGTCCTCGAGCTGAATCGGGAGGCCCACGACCGGCTCACCTGTGAGAAGGACCTGGTGGTGATCCCCGGGGCCGGCCACCTGTTCGAGGGGCCGGGGGAGCTGAAGGCCGTTTCCGGGCTCGCCGCAGCGTGGTTCTGTCACTATCTGGGCTGATCGGCTCCCAGCCGGTCGAACCGCCGATAGCGACGACGGGTCGACGCCGGCCCGTCAGTGCTCCGCGACGGCGTCGGCGTCGGCGTCGACCTGTGGCGGCAGGTCGTCGACGAACTCCTTGACGATGACGCCCTCGGCACGGTGGAGCGTCTCGCTGGCGGTTGATTTCGCGATGCCGAGCTCGTCCGCGAGCTCCGTGAGCGAGCACTGCCGCGGGGTGTCGTAGTAGCCCTCCTCGACGGCCGTCAGGATGGCCTCCCGCTGCTTCTCGGTGAGGAGCTGGCTGGACTGGAGGCGCTCCTGGATGTACACCACCTGGAACTCCAGTCCCAGTTCCTGGAACTGGCGTCCAAGTTCGGAGAGGCGGTCGTGGGCGCCCGTGACGTCGATGGTGGCCTCTCCATTCTCGATTTCGACCGGCATCTCGATGGGGACGCCCGACCGTTTCGCAGCCGTGAGCAGCAACGGGACGGAGGTTTCGAACTGGACCGTCGCCTCGTGCTCAGTGCGCTGGAGTATCGAGAGCTCGGTCATCGCTTCGTGGTCGTCCATGTCCACGAGGATCGGATCGACCTCCGGAGCAGTGATCCAGACGAGCGCGAATCCCGGTCCATCACCGGGGAGTGCCGCGAGCACCTGGAACGTCGCCTCCGGGTGGGCCCGCGAGACGTCGGCTATCCACGGTCCTTCCGGCAGGTCGACGACGAGGCGTGCTTGGGTCATGATGGTGAATCCGGCGTGTGACGTCCGCTGGTCCGTTGACGGTCAACGGCGGCGACGGCGACGAGTGCGGGGACGCCGCCGAGGCCAGGCGCTTCCGTCGGTCGGTCGATCCCTACTTGACGACGACCGCGCCCTTCATCCCGATACTGGCGTGTGGGTTGCACTTGTACTTGTACACGCCCTTCTTCTCGAAGGTGTGTGTAAACGTGTGCCCCTTCTCGGAGGCGAGCTTGGACTCGAAGGCGCCGCCCTTGGCGACGACGTTGTGCTGGCCGCCCTGGCCGCTCCACTTCCAGGTGACCGTCGTGCCGACCGAGACTGCGATCGCCGGCGGGGCGAACTTCAGGCCGTCGCCAGCGCCGACCGTGACCGAGACGCTGTCCTTCCCCGTCAGGTCGTGGGTGCCGTCGTAGTTGTCGACGTTCTCGAACCAGCCGTCGTAGTTCGGCTCTTCGGCGAGGTGCTTGCTGCCGCCGTCGCTTCCGCCACTGGTACTTCCACTGCCGCCACTGCCGCCGTCGCTGCCGCCGCTGCTCCCGCCTCCACCGCTACAGCCGGCGAGTAGCGTCGCCAGAACGGTTCCTGTCGTTGCAACGAACGTTCGTCGGTCGAGGTCGCGTACGGGCATGAGACAGTTACACCTTCTTTCCCCTATTCAAAACCGGTAGCGCACGTTCCAGCGTGATGAGATCGCCCCCCGAACACGTTCGGGCGGGGAATGGCCCGGTAGCCAGGTCGAACGAAACGGTTCGGCCGAAACGGTCGTTGGGTGCCGCGGGCTGCGTGCCCGGAGCCGGG